>CAJCIO010000097.1 GCA_903970465.1 Gammaproteobacteria bacterium | reverse complement strand
CAGGCCATAAGGCTCGCAGATAAACCCACTCTCCCAGCGTCCATCGGCAAGCTGCACTTTACCCAGCCCCAATGGCGCGGGTATCCCGGTCAGGAACGAACCCAGTTCGCTGCTCGGCACCTCCCAGACTTCCACCTCGATGGCCACGCCCCCTTCGCCGACGCGCAGCATGCCGGGGCGCAGCGGTGGGCCGCCAGCCAAGGCGTATAAACGATAATCGGCCGAGCTGTGGGTGGCCTCCAGCAAGCGCGCGCCGCGACGCTTGAGTTGCCAATTCAGCGCCAGCCCGTTCAGGTGCGCGCCGCAGACTACCAGGCGGGCCATGTCGTTGCGTGCTGGCGTGCTCGGCGCGCGCTCGCCACCGTGCAGGGCGCTGGCCACGCTGAGCAGGTATTGATCGGTGAAGGCGCGGCCGAACAAGGTCACGCCCCACGGCAGCCCGTTGCCCATGAAAGCGGTCGGGACGGCGACGGCCGCGTAATCCAGCAGGTTCATGAAGTTGGTGTAGTAGCCCAGTTCGGAGTTGCGCAACACCGGTTCTTCGGCCAGTTCGGCGAGGGTCACGGGGCGGCCGATGGTGGGGGTGAGCATGCAGTCCAGGCCGGCGAGGATCTGATCGCATTGGGCTTTGAGGACCTGCAGGCGGTACTGCGCGCGAAAGGTCTGTACGCCGGTCACGCTCGGCGCTTTGGCGAGCACGTCACGGATCACCGGCAACACGGCTTCGGGCTGGGTTTCGATCAGCTCGCCGACCACGCTGTAGCGCTCCGCCACCCAGGGACCTTCGTACAGCAGGCGGGCGACTTCGAGGAAGGGGGCGAGGTCGAATGACACGGGTTGACCACCCAAGGCCTGCAGGCGCGCCACGGCATCGGCAAACAGTGCCGGGCCTTCGCTGCAGCCGAAAAACTCCAGCTGGGCGGGCACGCCGAAGCGGAACGGGCGCACGGTACCGAACGCCGACGCGTCGTTCCACAGCGGGTTGGCGCGGCTGTATTCGTCACGCGGGTCGAGGCCGCAGGTCAAGGCGAGCAGTTGGCTGGCCTCGCTGCAAGTGGCGGTGAAGGTGGTCACGCAATCGAGGGTGCGGCACGCCGGCAGCACGCCTGCTGTGGAGATCAGGCCTTTGGTGGCCTTGAGCCCGACCAGATTGTTGAGCGCTGCCGGGACACGGCCCGAGCCGGCGGTATCGGTGCCCAGGGCGAAGCTGGCGACGCCCAGTGCCACGGCCAGCGGCGAGCCGGCGCTGGAGCCACCGCTGGGGTAGTCCTTGAGCACACTGTTGATGCAGGCGCCGTAGGGCGAGCGGGTGCCGTTGAGGCCGGTGGCGAATTGGTCCAGGTTGGTCTTGCCCAGTGGAATGGCGCCTAGGGCGATCAGTTGTTCGACGATCGTCGCCGAGCGCTGCGGGGTGAAGGCGAATGCCGGGCAGGCCGCGGTGGTGGGGATGCCCGCCAGGTCGATGTTGTCCTTGAGAGCGAAGGGGATGCCATACAGCGGCAGCTCGTCGAGGCTGCGTTGTTCGAGGGCCGCGAGGTAGGGTTCGAGCTCGGCCTCGCTGAGCAGGTGGATGAACAGGTGGTATTCGGGGTTCAGGGTGGCGGCTTTTTCGCGCAGTTGCAGGATGAGCTGGCGCGGGGTGTGAGTGCCGGCGCGATAGGCAGCGCGCAGGGTGTCGAGTTGCAGGTTGGGAGTGGTCATGAACAATTCTCCTGTTACGAAATTGGGGTGGCGATCTTGCGGACCTCTTCGCGAGCAAGCGTTACTCTCGCAGTCGTACGCCTGTGGGAGCAAGGCTTGCCCGCGAAGAGGCCAGGCAATTCAGCGATCAGCCAACCGTGTGTCGTTGGTGCCGCTAACCTCTTCGCGGGCGCAGCCCGCTCGCACAGGGATCAGTCTGTTTCCAGCACCACCACCCGCTGCCCTGCACGAATCGCCGAGCCGGGTTGCACGCGGATGTCGCGGACCACGCCAGCGCAAGGCGCCAGCACCGGGATTTCCATCTTCATCGACTCCAACACCACCAGTGCGGCACCGGCTTCGACGCGCTCGCCAATAGCCACCTGCACCTGCCAGAGATTGCCGGCGATCGGGCTGTCGACGCTGAGCTGCCCAGCCTCCAGCGGCGACTCCTCGGTGATTTCCGCCACCGCTTCAGTGCTGTCGAAATGGGCCTGACCACTGCTGATCCATCGCTCACGTTCGGCATTGAACGCCTGCTGCTGATGCGCGCGGAAAGCGCCGATGCTCTCGGCGTGGCGTTCGAGAAAGCGCTGGTAGTCGGCCAGATTGAGCTGGCTGTGTTCGATGTTCAGGTCGAAGCGGCCAAGCGGGAAGTCGCGGCGAATGTTCAGCAGTTCATCGGCGCTCACCGGATAAAAGCGGATCTGATCGAAGAAGCGCAGCAGCCACGGTTTGCCCTCGAAGGCGTCGACCTGGCGGTAGCGGTTCCACATCTGCAGCGTGCGCCCGACGAACTGGTAGCCGCCGGGGCCTTCCATGCCGTACACGCACAAATAGGCGCCGCCTATGCCTACGGAGTTCTCGGCGGTCCAAGTGCGCGCCGGGTTGTACTTGGTGGTCACCAGCCGATGGCGCGGGTCCAGCGGGGTGGCCACCGGGGCGCCGAGGTAGACGTCGCCCAGGCCCATCACCAGGTAGCTGGCGTCGAACACGGTGCGCTGCACTTGATCGAGGTCGGGCAGGTCGTTGATGCGGCGGATGAACTCCAGGTTGCTCGGGCACCAGGGCGCGTCCTTGCGCACGGTGGTCATGTATTTGTCGATGGCCAACTGGCAGGCGGGGTCGTCCCAGGAAAGCGGCAGATGGACGATACGTGAGGGGACCTGCAGGTCGCGGGCGGCGCAGACGGCATCCCACTCGCCGGCGATCAGGTCCAGCAGTTGGGCCAGCGGCAGCTGTTCAGGCTGGTAGTGGATCTGCAGGGAGCGGATGCCGGGGGTGAGGTCGATGACCCCGGCCAGGGCCTTTGCCTCCAGTGCTTGCATCAGGGCGTGGCCGCGGAAACGCAGCACCAGGTCGAGTTCGGCGGCGCCGATTTCCAGCAGCAGGTGGGTATCACCGGCCAAGCGCGCGACCAAGCGGGTGTCGTTGGCGCCGAGGTCGAGCACGATGGGGGAGATCAGGGTATGGGGTTTGGCTGTGGGCCCCTTCGCGGGCAGGCCTTGCTCCCACAGGGGATCTGCGTGGTCAGCGGTTATCCCCGTGGGAGCAAGGCCTGCCCGCGAAGCGTTTAGCGTCAACCTGGCCGTCAGCTCAGCATTGAGTGCTCGCGCGGTCGCCACATCCACCGGCACGAACTCGATCTTGTCCCCCGCCTTCAACTGCCCCAACTGCCACAAATCCGCCTCGATCACCGTCACCGGGCACACGAAGCCGCCCAGGCTTGGCCCGTCCGGGCCGAGGATCACCGGCATGTCGCCGGTAAAGTCCACCGCGCCTATGGCATAGGGGTTGTCATGGATGTTCGACGGGTGCAGCCCCGCCTCACCGCCATCGCTACGGGCCCACTCAGGCTTGGGCCCGATCAAGCGCACACCGGTACGGCTGGAATTGAAGTGCACCTCCCAAGCTGTCGCGAAGAACTGTTCGATATAGCCTGCCGTGAAGTATTCCGGCGCGCCATGGGGGCCGTAGATCACCCGAATGGTGCGCAGTTCGCCCAAGGGTGCGAGTGCCTGGGCCGGTACGGTCGCGCCGGCTGACTGATCTGAAAGTGCTGCCAGATGCAGGACATCACCAGCGCGCAATGCGCGACCGCCATGGCCGCCGAACTGGCCAAGGGTGAAGGTGCTCTTGCTGCCCAGATAATCGGGCACCTGAATACCGCCACGCACGCACAGGTAGGCCCGCGCGCCATGCCCGCGTACCGCGCCGAGGCTCAGGGTAGCGCCCGCCGGAATCGACAGCGCGGTGTTGAGGGGTTGCACCACGCCGTCCAGCGTCAAGGCGATATCGCTACCGGTCACCGCCACCACCGCCGCGCCGTTGAAGCGCAGCAACGGGCCGTTCATGGTGATTTCCAGGCCCGCGCAATCGGCGCTGTTGCCCAGCAACTGGTTGCCCAAACGCAGGGCGCGGCTGTCCATCGGCCCTGAGGGTGGCACCCCAACGGCCCAGTAGCCGAGGCGGCCAGGGAAGTCCTGTACGGTGGTCTGGGTGCCACCGCTGATCACCTCGAACGTGTCGGCGCGGTACACCAACTGCTCCAGGCAGCGAGTCCATGGCTGGCCGCTGGCGAAGGGTGTATCCAGCAAAATCTGACGCAGGTAATCGCGGTTGCTCTCGACGCCATACAGGTGGCTGTCGCCCAGTGCCTGATGCAGTTGCAGGCGGGCTTGTTCACGGTTCGGTGCCCAGGCGATCAGCTTGGCGATCATCGGATCGAAGTACGGCGGGATCTCGCAACCAGCCTCGACCCAGGTGTCGATGCGCAAGTGTCGACCCTCGGCAGCGGGGAAATCGACCTGCGTCAGCAAGCCTGGGCTTGGCTGGAAATCCTTGATCGGGTCTTCGGCATACAACCGTGCCTGGATCGCATGACCGCTGGGCAGCAACGCTGCGCTCAGCTCGCTGAGTGGCGGCAGATCACCGGCGGCCAGTTGCACCATCCAGCGCACCAGATCGACACCCCAGACTTGCTCGGTGACACCGTGCTCGACCTGCAGGCGGGTGTTCACTTCCAGAAAGTAGAACCGCTGATCGTCACTGTCGAAAACAAATTCGACGGTGCCAGCGCTGCGGTAATTGACCGCCTTGGCCAGTTGCACTGCGGCGTTGCACAGCGCTTCGGCCATGCCGTCCGGCAGGTTGGGTGCGGGGGTTTCTTCCAGCACCTTCTGGTTGCGCCTTTGCACCGAACAATCCCGAACGCCCAGGGCCAGTACCTCGCCTGCGCCGTCGCCGAACACCTGGACTTCCAGGTGGCGGGCGCGCTGGATGTATTTTTCGATGAACACCCCGGCGTCGCTGAAGTTGTTCTGACCCAGGCGCTTGACGGTCTCGAAGGCGTCGCTCAGCTCGGCGGCCGAGCGGCACACGCGCATACCGATGCCACCACCACCGGCGGTGCTCTTGAGCATGATCGGGTAGCCGACGTGGGTGGCGGCGAGCAGGGCGTCGTCGAGGCTGTCGAGCAGGTCGGTGCCTTCGAGCAGCGGCACGCCGTGCTCACGGGCCAAGGCGCGGGCGGTGTGTTTGAGGCCGAACAGGCGCAGCTGCTCGGGCGTCGGGCCGACGAAGGCGATGCCCGCCGCTTCGCAGGCTTCGGCGAAGGCGGCGTTTTCGGACAGGAATCCGTAGCCGGGGTGGATGGCTTGCGCACCGCTGGCCTTGGCGGCGGCAAGGATCTTGTCGACGCACAGGTAGGTATTGGCCGCCGCGCCTTCGCCGAGGCTGTAGGACTCGTCGGCTTCGAGCAAATGGCGGCTGGCCAGGTCAGCCTCGGAATAGACGGCAACACCACGGACCTTGAGGTCGCGCAGGGTGCGCAAAATACGGCAGGCAATGGCGCCGCGGTTGGCAATCAGCAGTGTGTCGAACATGGCATGACCCCTGGAGACCTCGATGCGGGCCTCAAGTGGGAAGCGGGCCGTCCCGCTGTTTTTCGATAGGCCCCAGGGTCGTCCTTGGGGTGTGCATCCATTACATTTTGCGGCGCTCGCACTGGCCTCTTCGCGGGCAAGCCTTGCTCCCACAGTTGCTCGCGAAGGGGCCCGCAAGATCACCTCAATCCCAGATCAGTACTTCAGCCGGCGTAGGGTTGTAGCCATTGCACGGGTTGTTCAATTGCGGGCAGTTGGAGATCAGCACGATCACGTCCATCTCGGCGCGCAGCTCCACGTATTTGCCCGGCGCGGAGATGCCGTCCTCGAACGTCAGGCCACCCTCGGCGGTCACCGGCACGTTCATGAAGAAGTTGATGTTGGGGCTGATGTCTTGCTTGCCTAGCCGACCATCGTGCTGGCAGGCGTGCAGGAAATTGTCGCGGCAGCTGTGCATGTGACGTTTGTCCAAGGCGTAACGCACCGTGTTGCTCTCTTGCGAACAGGCGCCGCCAAGGGTGTCGTGGCGCCCGCAGGTGTCATCGACGATGGTCAGCAGAGGCCGGCCGAGGTTGGAATACAGCACGCTGCCGGTGCTCAGGTACACCCGGCCCTGGCGGCGCAAGGTGCGTTGCACGTCGTAGCGCTCGCTGGGGTCGGCGGCGCTATAGAACAGCGTGTCCACCGCCTGGTTGCCTTCGAGGTCGAGCAGGCGCAGGGTCTGCCCGGCCTTTATCTCTGTCATGAAGGGCTCGCCGGCGCCGATGATGTAGCGGGCAACGGCGGTTTCCGGGTGCAGGGTCGAAAGTGTCATGGTCGGATTCCTCAGCTCGGTTCAGGCAAACAGCCGGTCGGTGTTGATGAAGCCGCGCTCGTTCTCGGGACGCGAGGTACGGCAGCCCTCGGCGACGCTGGCATCGGCGTTCATCCAGGTCAGGGTCAGCGGCTTTGGGGCGTAGACCGGGTTCGGGTCCATGGGGTGTTGCAGCGCGGTCAGCAGCACCAGGGTGTCCATCGGCGCGTACAGCTCGATGTAGTCACCGGCCTTGGAATTGCCCTGCACGAAGTGCAGTTGGGCGTCGCGGTCGACATCGACGCGGCTGAACAGATTGAGGGTCATCAGCAAGTCGGCCAGGCCCAGGCCCCATTTGCCCAGCTCGATCAGCAGGTTGTCGACGCCATTGCGGTGGTAGCCGTTGCGCAGTTCCTGATAGCGGCCCTGGCCGTATTTTTCCAACGCTTCGCTGGCGCTGAGGATGCCACCCAGGCTATCGCTCCAGCCGCAGGTGTCGGCAGTGATGGCAGCCAGCACGTTGCCCATGTCTGAGTACAGGCAGTGGCCTTGGGTGAGCTTGGCAGTGTGCTGGCACTTGAGGCTGTCGGGCAGGTTCAGGCGTTCGGTTTTTTCTCGGGCGTTGAGCAGCATCAGGCTGACGTTGGCACCGCCTTCCAGGTCGGTGAGGCGCAGCAGTTGGCCGCGCTTGAGCACAAAGGAGCGATGAGCGCCGCCGGGCAGGGCTTCCTCAGCGAAAACGGGGTAGTGGAGAGTAGTCATGGGACGGTTCCTCAAGTCGGTTGCAGATTGCCCAGCAGCGCGGCTGGCAAGGCATCTTCGGCAGTGCGCGTGGCACGCCGGTCGGAGTTCAAGGGCAAGTCGTAAGTGATGCGCGCGCCATAGGCCATAGGGGCGTGCGGGTCGACGCGGACCTTGTCGAATACCATCAGGCGGGTGCCGAGGCTGAACCCTTCGCTGAGGTCGTGGGTGACCATGAACACGGTCAGTCGGGTTTCGCGCCACAGCTCCAGCAACAGCGCATGCATGTCCTTGCGAATGCCGGGGTCGAGGGCGCCAAAGGGTTCATCGAGCAACAGCACGCGGGGTTGCATGATCAACGCCTGGGCGATGGCCAGGCGTTGCTGCATGCCGCCCGACAGTTGCGCTGGATACTTGCCCAAGGCGTGGCCGAGGCCGACCTTGGTCAGCAGGGCCTCGGCCTGTTCCCGCGCCTGGCGTTTGCGTTGGCCGAACAAGCGCCCCAGCAGCGGTGCGTGGGGCAGTTCCAGGCCGAGGGCGACGTTGTCCAGCACCGTCAAATGCGGGAACACCGAATAGCGCTGGAACACCACGCCACGGCTGGCATCCGGTTCTCCGGCCAGTGGCTGGCCATCGAGCAGAATTTCGCCGCGGCTGGTTCGTTCCTGGCCCAGCAGCAGGCGCAGGAAGGTGGATTTGCCGCAGCCGGACGTGCCCACCAGGGTGCAGAATTCACCTTCGGCGATGCTCAGGTTCAAGCCTTCGAGCACCACGTGATCGCCGTATTGCTGCCACACATTGCGTACCTGGATGAAGCTCATGCGCGGGCTCCTTCATACCAGGGGAAGGCCCGGCGGGTGAGGTGCTTGAGGCCCAGATCCATCAGCCACGCCAGCAAGGTGATCCACACCACGTAGGGCAGGATCACATCCATGGCCAGGTAGCGGCGCACCAGAAATATGCGATAGCCCAAGCCGTCTTCGGAGGCGATGGCTTCGGCCGCGATCAAAAACAACCACGCCGAACCCAGCACCAGCCGCAGCGAGATCAACAAGCGCGGCAGCAGTTGTGGGAGCACCACGCGCAGGATCAGCGTCCAGGTCGAAGCGCCCAACGTCTGCGCCTTGATCAACAGCTCGACTGGGATTTCCCGAGCGCGCTGTTCCAGATCACGGGCGAGGATGGGCGTGATGCCGATGACGATCAGCATCACCTTGGACAGCTCGCCCAGGCCGAAAACGATGAACAGGATGGGCAGGATCGCCAGCGGCGGCACCATCGACAGCACCACCAGCAAGGGTGACAACGGTGCGCCGAACAGCGGCAAGGTACCGGCGGCGATGCCTAGGCACAGTCCGACCACGGCGCTGACGCCCAGGCCGATGGCCAGGCGCTGCAGGCTTGAGGCAGTGTCCTGCCAGAGCAGGTAGCCGCCGCTGCGCTTGTCCTCGGTAAAGGCCATGCGTTTCACCGCATCGCTCATCTGTACGGCGCTGGGCAGCAGTTTGTCATTGGGGTTGTCCGTCAGCCGCTGTGCCGAGCCGAAAAAATACGCGCACAGCAACAGGGCGAACGGCAGGATCACCAGCAACAGCCGACTGGGGCGATCAGGATGACGATTGATCAAGCGCATGGCGCGTCCTCCAGGGTTACAGCTTGCCGTCGGCGGCCATTTGCACGTAGGTCGGGTCGAAGTGCAGCTTGAGGTTGGCCTTGTCGCCGCGGGTTACGCCATGGGCGAAGCTCATGCCTACCGCGCTGCTGTCCTTGGCGCCTTCGCCGAGCAGGCCGTGATCGAATGAGAAACCGGCAACCTTGTCCATGGTCTTCGGCAGCTCGGCACTGTTGGCAAAGTCCAGCGTCTGCTGTGGGGTGTAGAACAGTGCGGTGGTGGCCAACTGCGCCTTGAAGCCCGCCAGGTCGGTACTTGAGGCTTTGGCCATGTGTTCCAGGGCGGCTTCACCAGCAGCGGATTTGCTGTTCATCAACGCCATGACCTCGAACCAGGCGCCGGTCAGTGCCTTGCCCAGCGCGGGGTTGTCCTTGAGGGTCTGGGTGTTGACCACCATCATGTCCATGATTTCGCCGGGGATCTTGCTCGAGTCGAACACTTCGGTCACGCCCGGCTTGGCCTTGATGTCGGCGAGCATCGGGTTCCAGGTGGTGACGGCCTGGAACTGATCGGTGTTGAAGGCGGCGCTGATGTCGGCGTCGGAGGTGTTCACCACTTTGAGGTCTTTTTCACGCAGGTCGACGCTGTCCAGCGCTCGGGCCAGCAGGTAGTGGGAGACCGAGAGCTCGACCAGGTTGACGTTCATGCCCTTGAGGTCCTTGACGGTCTTGCCGGCGCCCTTGATGACGATGCCGTCGTTGCCGTTGGAAAAGTCACTGACCACCAGCGCGGTGCTGTCGACGCCACCGGCGGCGGGGATGGTCAGGGCGTCCATGTTGGTCATCGTGCAGCCATCGAACTGGCCGGCGGTGTACTGGTTGATCGACTCGACGTAGTCGTTGATCTGGGTGACCTTGATGTCGATGCCGTATTTTTTCGCCCACTTGTCGACGATGCCTTGGGTACCTGCGTACTCCCAGGGCATCCAGCCGGCATAGATGGTCCAGCACACGTTGAAGTGGTCTTTGGGGGCGGCTTGGGAAGAGAAGCTGAGCACGGCGCTGAGGCCGGCGGCGAGGAGCGCCATCAAGCGGGGTTTGTTCAAGGCGAAACGTTGCATAGTGATTCTCCAGTTGATCGTGGGTGCACAGGAGGCCTCGCGACACCGGTGAAGGTGTGCTGTCTCCCGGGCTTTTATCCCGCCGTGTAACCTCAACTGGAGGTCGCCGACTCTCGGACCAGTCACTCGCGTTCAGCGAGCCGGAACCCTAGTCAGCCATTGCAAATTGTAGTGCCGCGAACCTGTGATGACTCCTGCACATCAAGGTATAAGCGAGAGTTGTGCCAACTGGCTGGAAGCTGCGGTTTTGCTGGGGCAGTCTATGAAGCGAAGGAAATTACGGCACTGAAACAGTGCGCCTGCACCACGCTGTGGCGAGGCATTGAATAGAGGTATGGGTTCAAGCCGCGATGCGAAGATTTTCGAGGACGACCGGGCGGGCCCAGCGCTGATCGAAGTCCAGCGCGCTTTGCTGCTTGGCCAAAGTGGTGGCATCGAAAGGCTGTGGCGCGGCGGGCAGCAGGTCGGTTTCGAATTCGGCGATCGGCAGGAACAACGGCCGTGGCGCAGGGGCTTGACCAGGCTCTGGCAGGGGTTGGCCGTGGCTCATCACTACCGGGCGGCGCCAGCTGATATCGGTATCCAGGTGAGTTTGCTGGGCGGCGATCTCGTCGGCGCTGAACGGTTTGGCGACTGCTGGCAACAGGTCCAGATCGAACTCGGCGATCGGCAGAAACAGCGGCTCGGGTGGGCGTACTTCGGTGTCCTGGACGTTGCATTGGCGCTGGGTGACGATCTGCTCGAGGATCTGACTGCCGGTGATCGGCTCGCCTTCGCTGCTCAGCGCAGGTTCTGCGCTGTAGGCCGCCAGTGCGGTATCCTCGCCGCCCTGATCCGCCATCGCCCGGGCAAAGAAGTCTTGCCACAGATGGCTTACGCCGCCCAGTGCCTGGGTGTTGTGCAGGTTAAAGTCGCTTAAGGGCGACAGATAACCAATGGCGTTGGATTGGAGTTGGGTCATGGCAGTCGGGACCGCGAGGCTTAGGTTTTTGAGGCCGGGTTCTTGAGGCCTGGTTTCTGGGGCAAAATGCCTGGACACAATACTTATCGGCGGCCGTTGCCGATCTTTTAATTTTTTTTCGAGTAAGCGATTCATGTCAGAACACCAGGCCGCGAGCCGAATTCAGGTGCAGGCGCTGAGTGCCGTTTGTCAGCCACAGGCCGAGCACTGGGCACAGCGCCTTGGCTTGCCCTTGGCGCTGGATGACCCTGAGTTTGCCCTGCAGGCGACCGAGCAAGGCTTGCAGTTGCAGCAACTGGGCCCGCAAGCGCCGGGCGCGGTGCGCGTGGATTTCGTCGAGGGCGCGGTGGCACATCGGCGATTGTTCGGCGGCGGCAGCGGGCAGATGATCGCCAAGGCGGTGGGCATTCAACCGGGTGTGCGGCCAAAGGTGCTGGATGCCACGGCGGGGCTGGGCAAGGACGCGTTCGTGCTGGCCAGCCTGGGCTGCACCATGAGCTTGATAGAGCGCCAGCCGATCATCGCGGCCTTGTTGGAAGACGGCTTGCGCCGGGCGGTGGGGGATGAAGACGTAGGGGCCATCGTGGCGCGCATGCGCTTGCTGACCGGCAATGCCATCGAGCTGATGCGCGGTTGGCAGGAGGAGGCGCCGCAGGTGATCTATCTGGACCCGATGTTTCCCCATCGCGACAAAAGCGCCTTGGTGAAAAAGGAGATGCGCCTGTTTCGGCCACTGGTTGGGGATGATATGGACGCGCCGGCGTTGCTTGAGGCTGCCTTGGCGCTGGCCAGCCACCGGGTGGTGGTCAAGCGGCCACGCAAGGCGCCGTGTATCGAGGGGCCCAAGCCGAGCCATGCGCTGGAGGGGAAATCCAGTCGGTATGATATCTATCCGAAGAAGGCGCTCAAGGGCTGAGCGCGATCAACTGATGTTGTTCTATTCCCCCGTGACGAGGGCGCAAGCCCCCTCGCCACAGGGTCGGGTCTACAGCGCGCTGAACACCTTCTTGGCCAGACTGGTCGCCGCCGCTGCCGGATTCTGACGAATCGTCTCTTCCTGCTGGGCAATCATCTTGAACAGTCCATCCAGCGCCTTTTCAGTCACGTAGCCTTCGACGTTGGCATCCTTGGAATCGACCACGCCCAACGCCGCCGCCTTGCCCGCGAAGCTGTTGTATTGCTGCGCCAGGCCGACCTTGTCGGTGGCCTGCTTGACGATGGGCAGGAACTTGGCGCGGATCTTGTCGCGACTGCTGGTGTTGAGGTACTGCGTGGCCGAGTCCTTGCCGCCGGTGAGGATGCCCTTGGCATCGGTCACGCTCATGCTCTTGACCGCCTCCACCAGGATCGCCTGGGCCTGAGGCACTGCCGCTTCCGCGGCTTTGTTCATGCTCGCCTCGAGAGAATCGACCTGGCTGCCCATGCCGAGCATTTTCATCTTGTCGGCGACCTTGCCCAGCTTGCCGGGCAGACCGATGCGCACGTCCTTGTTGTTGCTGAATCCGCCGGGTACGCCAAGCTCCCTGACCGCGACCTGGGCGCCCTGAGTGAGGGCATCCTTGAGACCGCCGTTGGCGTCGCCCTGGGACAGGCTGGACAGCGACAGCGCAAAGGCATTGGCGCAAATGAGCAAGCCAGCGCAGAGGCCGGCAAAGGTGGCGGTGCGACGAATCATGGGCAACATCCTTCCAGTGTGACGGGATCGCAGGCGCGCTGCGATCGCTGTTTTAGAGGGTCAGGTCAGCGTAACGCGTCGACGCGAATACGTAGCGGCACGGGATCACTGCCATCGAGCTTGACCCCGTTGTGCTCGGTACTGATGAACAGCAATTTGCCGTCCACTTCGATGCGCGCACTCACTGCAAAGCGATGGCCAGACTGCGCCTTGGCCGGATCGTATGGCAAGTGAAACGGCAGGGGCACCTGGCCGTTGACCGGCCCGCTCTGGCGCGCCAGCACTACGGCTGGAGCATCGGCCAGAGATACATCCTGCAGCGTTACGCTCAGGATAGCGGTCGGTGGCAGTGCTGAACGCTGCAGGTAGAACACTTCACCGTCGAGGCTGTGCGACGGGGCTGGATCCATGCTGCTGCAAGCGCTGAGCAAGGTGCCCAAAAGGGCAATGGTGAGTCGTTTCAAAGCGTCATCCTTATACGGGTGAAGACAACGCGCCCTGGGCTTCAGGGCGAGTCGATGATGGCCAGGTCAGCCGCGTCCTCGTTGCGGTGCAAGGCAACCTGGCGAATGGAAAGACGAATGTCCGGCGGCAGCACGCGTTTGGCCGCGCCTTCGGCCAGTTCGCCGAGCATTTCATGGTAGCTGAGCTTGCCGTCCTCACCGCGGCGCACCACGCCGACGTCCAGCAGGCTCTGGATGAAGTGGCGGAACAAGCTCTTGTCGAAAAACTCCGGTGCGTTGAGGCCATGCAGGATCGACAGGCGCTGGGCCATGACCGTGCACAGTTCTTCCAGCTCCTCGCTGGTCAGGTTGCTCTGGCCGGCGTTGAGCAGCAAGGCGATGGCCATGTAGAAGCGTTGCAGGGTCTGGGCGATGGTGCGCGACAGCAAGGTCAGCAGCACGAAATGCCGCGAGCTTGGCGCTGGGCGCAGGTACAGGTCGTTCTCCAGGCGCAACAGGCCGTGCTCGACGAACGCCGCCAGCCACTGATCGACCACCGCGTCCAGCTCAAGGATGTCCCAGCGAATGAACAGCTCCTTTTGCAGGAACGGGTACAGCGCCTTGGTGTAGCGCAGGATCTGCTCGCGGCTCATCCGCGACGAACTCTGGAAGAGGCTCGCCAGCAATGCCGGCAGCGCGAAGATGTGCAACACATTGTTGCGGTAGTAGGTCATCAGGACGGCGTTCTGCTCGTCCAGGTAGTAGATCTTGCCCAGCGCATCGGCCTGTTCGGCCAGCAGATCCATGCTTTTGACGTGATCGATCAGGCTCCGGGCATCGCCCTCGGGCACCGTGGTGTGCGGTGAGTAAGGCACTTGGCGCAACAAGGCCAGGTAGAGGTCGAGTACCCGCGCCAGCGCCCGTTCGTCCAGCGCCAGACGCGAGGTGGACAGCAGCGCCAAGGCCACCAGGTTGACCGGGTTGACTGCCGCCGCTTCGTTGAGGTGTCGCGCTACGGTTTCACCCAGGCGGTGGGTGGTCGCGTTCAGCCAGTCGGGCTTGTACTGCGGCCCCAGCTCCTGTTGGCGCCAGCCCGGTTGCTCGCGTTCGAGAAACTCCGCGAGCTTGATCGGTTCGCCGAAGTTGACCGCCACCTGGCCGAATTTCTGTTTGAGCGCGCCGATGACCTTGAAGATATCGAAGATCGACTCCTTCTTTTTGGTCGCCCCGCGCAATTCGCCCAGATAGGTACGGCCTTCGAGCACCCGCTCGTAGCCGATATACACCGGGACGAAGACGATGGGCGTGCGCGAAGAACGCAGGAAACTGCGCATCGTGATCGCCAGCATGCCGGTTTTCGGCTGCAGCATGCGCCCTGTGCGCGAGCGTCCGCCCTCGACGAAGTACTCCACCGGGAAGCCCTTGGTGAACAGGGTATGCAAATACTCGTTGAACACCGCAGTGTAGAGCGGGTTGCCCTTGAACGTGCGGCGCATGAAAAACGCCCCCCCGCGGCGCAGCAACGCGCCGATGACCGGCATGTTGAGGTTGATGCCGGCCGCGATGTGCGGGGTGGTCAGGCCGTTGCGAAACAGCAGGTAGGACAGCAACAGGTAATCGATATGGCTGCGGTGGCAGGGCACGTAGATGATCTCGTTGCCCTGGGCGATATCCTGCACGCCTTCGATATGGTTGACCTTGACGCCGTCGTAGATCTTGTTCCAGAACCAGCTCAGCACCACTTCGAGGAAGCGGATGGCGGTGTAGGTATAGTCCGAGGCGATCTCGTTGCCATAGCGCAGCGCCTGGGCTTCGGCCTTGGCCAGGGGGATGTTCTGGCGTTCGGCTTCCTCGTTGATGGCCTGGCGCACCAGTGGATCGTGGATCAGACCCTTGACCAGATTGCGCCGGTGCGAGATGTCCGGGCCAATGACCGCGGTCTTCTGGTTGCGAAAGTGCACGCGCAGGGTGCGCTGGGCCAGGCGCACGGTACGCTCATGGCCTTTGTTGTGATTGACCAGGTCGCGCAGTTGAATGGGCGCGGCGAATTGCACCCGCGTCTTGCGGCCCAGAATCAGGATGGTGATCAGTCGGCGCAGGCGCCCGGTGACTGCCCAGCTGTCGGCGAACAGCAGCTTCCAGGGGCTCGACTCGCTGGCCGGCGACTGCCCCCAGAAGACGCTGACCGGCACGATCTGCGCGTCCTGGCTGGTGTCTTCTATCAGCAGGTTGACGAGCCGTTCGAGGGTCGGCGGGGCCCCGCGTTTATCCTGGCGGCCCAGCCAGTCAGGGGCCGGCGTCAGGTAAAAATAGGCCATTGGCTCCATCTGTGAACCGATCGCCACGGGTAATACAGGGCGCGGCAGATTGGCCTTGCTGCACTCGCGATCCACCACCGCCAGATCGCTCACTGACGGCGACTGCAGCACGTAGAACGTCGGCCGACTGCGGTCTAGGTTGAGATTGAACGAGGACTGGTTGATGGTCTCGGAACGCACCCACAGGTACAGCAATCGGCGCAGGGTCCCAAAGAAGAGACGGCGCAGCGGTGATCGGGTCATGAATTAGCCTTTTGCGGCGCGCTGAACGTGATCAAGCAGTCCGCCAGGTAATCTCTTCTTCACCATCGACACTGATGCGAATCCAGCGATCAGCTTCCTCCTCGCCTTCTTCTTCTATCCAGGTGCCGGGGGCGCAGCGTACTTCCACTTGCAGGGCGGCAAACGCGGCGCGGGCGCAGGCGATGTCGTCCTCCCAAGGTGTCTGATCACTTTCCAGAAACAGGCTGTTCCACTTGCCCACAGCCTTCGGCAGCCAGGTCACCGGCACGGCGCCCGCGCGGCATTTCCAGGTCTGGCCTTTTTGCACCCAATCACTGCAAGTGCCCAGCGCGGCTTCGAGCCAGGCGGTGATGGCCTTGTGGTCGACGTCGGCGTCCTTGAGGTAAATCTCGATATCCGGTTGGCGCATGGCAGGGCTCGCTGAAGCAGGAATTAGGGTGCGACGAAATAATCGTAACGCATGGAAACGGTCACCACGAACGGTTTGGCCTGTTCGATCACTGCGGCGCGACGTTCGGCACTGGCGCGCCAGCCATGGGGCGTCATGGCCAGCAGATTGGCGCGTGAGGGCCCGTCGATCAGTTTGAGCTTGAAGGTCAAGGTTTCGCTGTGATCGAGCTGCATGCCGTCCGGCACCTGGGCCAGATGCTTGTCGTCGATGTATTCGCGCACTTCGTCGTATAACGCCTCGCGCAGTTCCATCAGGTGACCGCTGGTCGGCCCCACTCGCAGCAGGCCGCCGCCAGGGCTGAGCAGACGCTTGGCTTCGTTCCAGTCCAGCGGGCTGAACACACTGGTGAGGAACTGACAGCTGGCATCGGCCAAGGGGACGCGGGCCATGCTCGCCACCAGCCAGTTGACCCCAGGCGCACGCTTGCACGCGCGCTTGACGGCCTCGCGGGAGATATCCAGGGCATAGCCGTCGGAGCGCGGCAGGGCTTCGGCGATTTGCGCGGTGTAGTAACCCTCGCCACAGCCGATGTCGAGCCAGCGCTGAGGCCAGTGTTTGGCAGCCAGCTCGGCCAGCCGCGCCGCCACAGGGGCGTAGTGGCCTTCGTTGAGGAAGTCGCGGCGGGCTTCGACCATGGCCAGGTTGTCGCCTGGGTCGCGGCTGTTCTTGTGCTGCACCGGCAACAGGTTCAGATAGCCTTGGCGAGCGCGATCGAAACGATGGCCGCTGGGGCAGACCATGCCATTTTCAGCCTTGGCGAGCATGGCTGTGCAGAGGGGGCAGGTGAGCATCAGGCGAGCAACTTGATCAAGGTGTGATAGTAGATGTCGGTCAGTACGTCGAGATCGCTGGCCAGCACGCGTTCGTCGACCTGGTGAATGGTCGCGTTGACCGGGCCCAGCTCGACCACTTGGGTGCCCATGGTGGCGATGAAACGGCCATCGGAGGTGCCACCGCTGGTGGACGGCTGGGTATCGCGGCCGGTGACCGCCTTGATGCTGGCCGATACGGCGTCCAGCAAGGCCCCTGGTTCGGTGAGGAACGGCAGGCCGGACAATGCCCAGTCGATGTGCCAGTCCAGGCCGTGCTTGTCGAGGATGGCAGCCACGCGCTGCTGCAAACCTTCGACAGTGGACTCGGTCGAAAAGCGGAAATTGAAGACTGCCGTCAGGTCGCCCGGGATGACGTTGGTGGCGCCGGTGCCCGAGTTGAGGTTGGACACCTGGAAGCTGGTCGGCGGGAAAAAATCGTTGCCGTGGTCCCAGTGCTCAGCGGCCAGTTCGGCCAGTGCCGGGGCGGCCAGGTGAATCGGGTTTTTCGCCAGGTGCGGATAGGCCACATGGCCTTGCTTGCCGCGCACGGTCAAGGTCGCGCCAAGCGAGCCACGGCGGCCGTTCTTGACCACGTCACCGACCAGGGTGGTGCTAGACGGTTCGCCGACGATGCACCAGTCCAGGCGCTCGCTGCGCGCCTTGAGCCGTTCGACCACAGCCTTGGTGCCGTGATGGGCCGGGCCTTCTTCGTCGCTGGTGATCAGGAAGGTGATTGCACCGCGATGATCGGGATAATCGGCCACGAAGCGTTCGGCCGCCACCACCATGGCCGCCAGGCTGCCCTTCATGTCGGCGGCGCCGCGTCCGCACAGCATGCCTTGTTCATCGATCAAGGCATTGAATGGCTCGACCTGCCAGGCACTGACCGGGCCGGTTGGCACGACGTCGGTATGCCCGGCGAAGCACAGCACTGGGCCATCGCCCTGGCCATGGTGGGCCCAGAAGTTGTCGACATCCTCGATGCGCATCGGCTCCAGCGCGAACCCGGCCGCGCCCAGGCGCTGCATCATCAGCTTCTGGCAGTCGGCATCGACCGGCGTCACCGAAGGGCGACGAATAAGGTCGCAAGCGAGTTGCAGGGTAGGGGACAGGTCGGCGGGGGCCGTCATGGAAAGACTCCGAAAGCAGGATCAAGGGCGCACAAGGGCCGCTATGTTAAAGCAAATCGGGGTAGGGCGCAGGCGCCAGTTGGTTGCCAGGGGGCTGTGTCCCGGTTCATCTGCGGTGTACATAGCGTTCAACATGCGCCCAGGCGTAATTGCGTCCTTACCTCTTTATCTTGGAAAAGGAATGAAAAGATATGAAAGCGATAATTTCGCTGTTTGCGGCAGGCCTGTTATCCAGCGCCAGCGTGATGGCCTCGTCAGCCATCGACTTCGGTGTAGTGGGCAAGATCATCCCTGGTGCCTGTTATCCAACGTTGAGTAATAGCACGGTGGATTTTGGCGAGATCAAGGTCACCGAGTTGGAACGTCACACTGCCACGGTGGTTGATCGAAACCACACCAACACCCTGAATATCAGCTGCGATGCCGCCACGCTGTTCGGCGTTCGCGGGATCGATGACCGCGCCGGCAGCGTCGGCAATAACTGGTACCGGGCGGCCTATGGTCTGGGCCTGACCGGGCGGGGAGAAAAGATCGGTGCGCATTACGTTGAAGTGCAGCCAGAGCGCTCCACTATCGATGGCACGTCGGTTTTCACTACCTACAGCGATGCACGCGGGCAGCAGTGGACGCTCTCCGACGATGTGCCAAGCGCTATCCCTAACGATGGGCGTTTGCTGGGCCTCACCGATATATACAAGGGCTACGATGGCCCCATCCCGATCAAGCACGCCAGCATCGGCTTGAATCACTTTCTGGTGATAGCGCCTGCCACTGACCTGACGCTGAGCAGTGAGGTAGTGCTGGATGGCAAGGCGACAATCGAGTTGATTTACCTCTGACTCATGGCCTGCCGGGGAGCTACAACTCTGCGGCAGGCCTGTACGCTTTTTGACAGGACGTCATTGCATGAACAAGTTTGCTCGTGGCACCCCGCGAAATCGGCTGACCACCCGCTACCGGACACCCGCCCTGGCCATCAGCGTCTTGTGTTTCTGGCTGATGAATTGCGCGCCGCTGGCCTGGGCCGACGGCATGATCCCGGAAACGTCGGTGGTGATCGTCGACGAAGCCCGGGGCGAAGCCTCGATCAAGGTGACCAACAGCGACAGCACCGCTGCACTGCTGCATGTGAGCCTTGAGCATATTCCTGAAGATCAGGTCCCGCGGGTCTTCGTCACTCCGCCAGTGTCGCGTGTGGAACCTGGGCAGACGCAGCTGGTACGGTTCATCCTCGACACCGAACAACCGCTGCTGACCCAGCGCCTCAAGCGGGTGATCTTTGAAGGCATTGAGCAGCAGACAGCCAAGGGCGGGGCTGTTATCGGCATCAATGTGCGCCAGAACCTGCCGGTGATCCTCCATCCCAAGGGCTTGGCGCGCAATGGCGAACCCTGGCTAGGTCTGGAATGGGCGCTGGAGGATGGCCACTTGCGGGTGCGCAACCCCACGCCATACGTAGTGCGCCTGGCTCAGGAGCTCCGGTTGAAGCCCAGCAAGACCGGGTTGTTGCTGCCGCGAACCTACGTACTGCCCGGTGATGACCTGCGGCTGAAGGTGCCAGCGAACGTGGCCCGTGCCGACACCCATGTGCGCCTGCAACCGGCTACCGTCTATGGCTTTGCTGTCGACGCGCTGGATGCACCGCTGCTCGATATCCCCCGTTGATGCCGGTTAATCGCTCCGTCCAGTGGCTGCTGGCCCTGGCGGCAGGCAGTTATGTGGTCAGCAGCCAGGCTGACGCGCTCAGCGGTTTTGACACCGAGACCTTGCGCCTGCGCGGCATCGATCCGCGGTTGGCTGCCTACCTGGCCGAGAGCGAGCGGTTTACGGCGGGTGAGCAGCCCATACAACTCAAGATCAACGGACAGTCTCGCGGGCGGGTGGATGCTCGCTTCGATGGCAACGGTGCGCTGTGTTTCGACCCTGAATGGCTCAACGCGGCAGGATTGCACAGCAGCGCATCGGCTCGCGACGATTGCCAAGGCTTCATGGAGGACTTTCCCGAAACCCAGATCGAACTGCGCCCCGCGCTCGGTGAGGTAGAACTGTGGGTACCATCCGAGGCGGTGGTCGCGGCGCCGGCGGTACTTGGCGACTTCAGTGTCGGCGGAGCGGCCGGGTTGTTCAATTACGATCTGCAAGGCGTGTTCAGCGAGTTTGATCGGCAGAACAGCCAGTTCTGGTCGGCCAATACCGAGGTGGGGTTCAATGCGGGCGACTGGATCGTGCGCAGCCGCCAGCTATACGCCAACAGTGATGGACGCGGCCGTAACCAGCACCTTGATGCCTATGCGCAACGGACCTTCGCCGAGCAGCAAGCAGTGTTGCAACTGGGCCAGATCAGCCTGTTCAACCCGGTGCTCTCCGGCGCGCGCATCGAGGGCGCGCAATGGGGCAGTGAGCCGGCGTTGCGCCAGAGCGAGGGCAGTGGCCGCCTTGGTGGGATTGCCGCGACTCGGGCGCGGATCGAGGTGCATCAGGCGGGGAGTTTGATCTATTCGACGGTGGTGCCTGCCGGTCCCTTCGAGTTGAGCAACATCGCGCAACTCGATATCCGTCGTGATGTGCAACTGACGATCATCGAGGCCAATGGCGAACGGCAGACCGTCACGGTATTGGCCTCGACCCTGGGCGCGAGCCTGCCGGCCAGTGGCTTCAGCGTCGGTGCCGGCCAGGTACGTGGATTGGGTGGGCTGCAAGATTCGCCCTGGGTGGCAAGTGCCAGTTGGAGTCAGCCGCTGACTGCCAGCAGCAGTATCAGTAACGGCTTGTTGCTGGCTGACGGTTACCAGGCACTCGGTAGCGGTCTGGCGGGGTCGGCCTGGCGTGGCGGGCGCTGGCAGGCGACGCTGCAAGGCTCACACGTGGAGCGCGCTCATCGCCAGGGTGTGCAAGCGCGCCTGGGGCTGCATCAAACGTTCGGCACACAGTGGCGCGCCAACTTCTCCTATGCCCAGCAGACCGCTGGGCATCGTGAACTCGCCGATACCTTGCTCGATCAGCTCGACTCTCACTACCGCTTTCAATACAGCCTGGGGCTGGGGTGGAATCACCCGCGCTTGGGCGGCCTCGATGCCGGCTATGCCGAATCGACGCTGTTTGACCAGCGCCGCAGCGGCCGTGCGTATGCCAGTTGGAGCCGGCAATGGGGCCGCGCGTCGTTCTCGCTGAACGCCGATTGGCAACTGGCGGGCGAGGGCGGCCTGGGCAACGCGCTGTATCTGAGCGCCAGCTTGCCGCTGGGCGAGCGGCGGCGGGTGCGTGCCACCGTGCGCCACAGGGATGGCCAGCAGCGCCTGGGTGTGAGTCTTCAGGAGCAGGTCAATGAGCGAGTCAGCTACCGACTTGGCGGTGAGCGCACCAGCCATGCTCAACCGCTGGACTTCAACGCCAGCGTATCGCTGTTGCCGGGTGCCACTCAATTGGATCTTGGCTACGCCAGCTATGGCGGCGGCAATCAGAGCTACAACCTCGGCGCGAGCGGCGGCGTGATGGCCCACGCAGAGGGCGTCACGTTGTCGGCCTACCCTCTGCAGGACACCTTCGCGCTGCTGTCGTTGGGCGATGATGCCGTGGGTATCCAGGTCGAGACTCCAGGCGGCGCGGTCTGGACCGATCGCAACGGTCGAGCGGTGATCGCGCACTTGAGCGCCTATGGCCAGAGCAACGTCGAAGTGGTCACCCGCAGCCTGCCGCGCAATGTCGATATTCGCCAGGGGGCCGCGCAGATTCGTGCCGGCCGTGGCGCTGTCCCGAGTGTGCATCTGAGTACCCAGACCACTCGTCGTGCCTTGCTCACCGCGCTCGACCTGGCGCAAAAGCCCCTGCCGCCCGGGGCGCTGGTGCTGGGTGAGGGCGGTGCGCTGATAACGCTGGTGCAAGGCAACGGACTGATCTTCGTGCCGAACGTGCTCGACCATCCGCGCCTCTGGGTGCAGATGGATGGGCAGCCACCCTGTGAACTGCACTTCGAGCTGCCATCCAAGGCCGATAACCAAGCCTATTTTGAAAACGCTGCGGCCGTGTGCCGAGCCAGTTGAGGAGCCGTGATGATTGCCTTTCGAACCCTGCTGGCGACAGCGCTGCTGGCGGGCAGTGGTGAGCTGCTGGCCCAGGACTGCGGTGTATCGCTGAGCCGCGACGAGATCGACTATGGTCAGCTTAATCGCACTACCCTCAAGGCGCGAGCTGGGCAAGTCCAGCTGGCGCCGCGAACCCTCCATCTGACAGTGCAATGCGCGCAGCCACAGGCGCTGCAGTTGGCTTACCGGGCCCTGGCCGACGGCAGCTCGGGGTTTCGCTTTGCAGAACAGGGGCATTACCAGCTATGGCTCAGCGACGCGCAGCTCGATGGCATAGCCGTAGAGTTGGGACGGGTGCAGGGGGGCGGCCTTGGCGTCAAGGCCGACGGTCTCGAGGTGGCTCTGTTGCCTGACCAGGCGTTGGTACCGTTGATCGCCAGGCAGCCAGCTCAAGGTCAGCGCTTGACCGCCCGGGTGGAAGTCCGCAGTCGCGGCCCCGAGGCAGCGCTGCAGTCGCCCCGGGCCAGTGAATGGCTGGCGCAGGGCAGCTTTGTCAGCGGCGGCGGTGAGCGTTCATTGAGCTTGCGCGCCGGCTTCAATCCGGCCTCCTGTACGCCGCGCCTGGGCCAAGGCGGCACGGTGGATTTGGGCCGCATCAGTGCCCGGCAACTGAATGACGAGCGCGCGACGCTGCTGCAACGAAGTCTGGCCTTGACGGTGCAGTGTGATGGGCCGACACGTTTTGCCCTAGTGGCGCAGGACAATCGTGCAGGTTCGGCGCGCGCCATAGAAGGGCAAGCAAGCGCCACTCTGTTCGGTATTGGCACCACTCGCTCGGGGGCTGGCGCTGGGGCTTATCGGCTGCGGGTGGGCAGCCCGATGGCCGATGGGCCGCTGCTGGCGCTATACGGCACGGTTTCGGGGCAGCAGTGGACGCGCGTGACGCAAGACGATGCAGCCGTGCACCATGACGGCCGGTTACTGGGCTTCGTGCGGGAAACTGAGGGGGGCGGCGGACCGAGCGCGCTGACGGATTTCAGCGCGCAATTGCAGGTTGATGTGTATCTGGCACCGTTGCGGGCCTTGCAGCTGGATCAAGAGCTACCGATTCAGGGATCGGCGACTCTCGAGATCATTTACCTTTAGCGAGGGCGCACGCCCCCTCGCTGCAACAGATCACTTCGCCTGCGCCGGCTCCGTTTGCAGCAGCGGCCGTGGCTGTGCCGACAGCAACGCCATGATCAACGCCGCCAGATACGGCAGCGACTGCACCAGCAGCATCGCGACCCAGAAGCGCATGTCCGAACTCGGCAGCCCCTGCACCAGGCAGATACCGGCAGCCGCGCCCCACAGCAGGAGCATGATGAACAGCTCTTCGCGGGCTTCCGAGATGGCGACCCAGAAACCATGGCTGTCAGCATTCTTGGGCGTGCGGAAGAACGGGATCGTCGTTGTGAAGAAGCCGTACAGCACCGCCTTGGCGATGGTGTGCGACAACGCCAGCCCGGCCAGTGCCGCCGCGAAGGCATCCTTGAGATTGACGCCCACCGCGCGGCGGTACAGGAAGATGATCTTGCCGACCTTGAACACGAATAGCGCCAACGGCGGAATGGCGAAGATCATCAGCGGTGGATCGACCCGATGCGGCACGATGATCATCGCCGCCGACCACAACAGCGCGCCCACGGTGAAGAAGATATTCATGCCGTCCGCGACCCACGGCAGCCAGCCCGCGAGGAAGTGGTAACGCTGGCCGCGGGTCAGCTCGGTGCCCTTGCCGCGCAGCAGGCTGGCGGTATGGCGCTTGATGATCTGAATGGCGCCGTACGCCCAACGGAAACGCTGTTTCTTGAAGTCGATAAAGGTGTCGGGCATCAAGCCTTTGCCATAACTTTCGTGGTGATACGCGGCCGACCAGCCCTTCTCGAACACCCGCAAGCCCAGCTCGGCATCCTCGCAGATGCACCAGTCGGCCCAGCCCAGTTCCTCGAGGACGCTGCGACGGGTCATGGTCATGGTGCCGTGCTGGATGATGGCGTCGCGGTCGTTACGCGTGACCATGCCAATATGGAAGAAGCCCTTGTATTCGGAGTAGCAGAGCTTCTTGAAGGTGCTCTCGTCCTGGTCGCGGTAGTCCTGGGGCGACTGCACGATGGCGATTTTCGGATCGGCGAAGTGCGGCACCATGTGCTTGAGCCAGTTGCGATGCACGCAGTAGTCGGAGTCGATCACTGCGATCACTTCGGCGTCCTTGGCGGTGTGCGGCAACAGGTAGTTGAGTGCGCCGCCCTTGAACCCGGCCAGGGGCGCGACGTGGAAGAACTTGAAGCGCGGGCCGAGGGTTTCGCAATGCGCCTTGACCGGTTCCCAGACAGCCGGGTCCTTGGTGTTGTTGTCGATCAGCAATACTTCGAAGTCGGGGTAATCCAGGGCGGCAAGGGCGTTGAGGGTCTGTTTGACCATCTCCGGCGGCTCGTTGTAGCACGGCACATGGATCGAGACTTTCGGGCGGTAGGCGCTGTCGGTCTCGTTAGGCAAGAATTCCCGGCGGCGCTTGTGGGTCCACACCGCTTCGGCCAGTTCATGGGCTTCGGTCAGGAGCACGATGAATACCCCCATCGCCCCGAGCGCCAGCAGGAATCCCACCGTCAGGCTGAACCAGGTGCTGTATTGCTGGCTGTAGTCGTAGCCGATCCACACGAGTACCGAACCGCACAGGAACGCGATAAAGGTCAGGAAGGTCCGACCACGCTGGCGCAGCGCCGAGCCGTCAATCAGCATCAGTGCCAGGGCCAAGGTCGCCAATACTGCCGAGCCGATCGCCAGTACCCGCCACTGCGGAATGGCAACGACCGGGCCTTCGAAATTGAATTTCTGCTGGCGCTGGGCGTTGAATACACCCCAGTACGCCCCTACCGAGCCTTCGTCGCTGGCTTTCCACGGCTGGTCATAGGCTTCGATCACAAAGTAGTTGTAACCACGGCGGTTGAGGGTGTTGACCAGATTACGCAGATAAATGGCCTGATCCGCCGGCGATGCATCGGCGCCACCGCGCATGCGGCCATTGCTTGGCCAGCCCACTTCGGAGAGCAGCAGCGGTTTTTTCGGGAACATCTTTTTCAGTTCATGGGCGCGATCGAGCACGAACTGCTGGGCGTTGCCCACCTTGATGAATTCCCAGTACGGCAGGATGTGCGCGGCGATCAGGTCGACGTGCTTGGCCAGTTCCGGGTTGTGCTCCCAGATGTGCCATTGCTCGGAGGTAGTGACCGGCACCTTGACGGCGGCCCGCACGCGATCAAGGTAGTCGGTCAACTGCTTGACCGTGACTTCCTTGCGAAACAGCGCCTCGTTGCCCACTACCACGCGCACGACGCTACGGGTGCTGTTGGCCAGTTCGATGACTTTGGCGATTTCCCGCTCGTTACGCTCCAGATCGGTGCCGATCCAGGCACCCAGGGTCACGCGCAGGCCGAATTCTTCAGCCAGGCGCGGGATGTCCTCTTGGGTGCCATCGACCGAGTACACACGGATGTGGTCCGTCAGCTTGCTCATTTGTTCGAGGTCCTGACGCATTTCTTCGTCGGACGGGTACACGCCTTTCTGCGGGTTCTGCCCCAGGCGGAACGGCGAGTAGGAAAAACCGGAGATCTGATCCGGCCAGTCGGGTGCTGACACCGGACGGTTGATCAAGGCCCAGAAGCCGGTGAATAGCGCGGCGATTGCCACGATCACCACAAGGTTGAGACCAAATTTACGCGATGACATAGGGTGTTCAGGTTCCGATGGGGGGAACGGGCGGTTTGAGAGGCGCGAATCCTACGCGGGCGCTGTAGGACTGTATAGGTATAGCCTGTGGGACGGTTCTTAGATGGGAATTCACGGACGAAGTTCTCGTGGTGCTCTTAAGGGCTCTCGCGAGGCTGCTTGCATGTATACTGCGCGCCGAATTTCGAGGGCCTGAACCATGAGTGAACAAGATCCCCGTTTTGCCGGCATTGCTCGTCTGTATGGCGTGCAGGGGCTGCAACGCCTGCGTGATGCCCATGTGGCGATCGTCGGCGTCGGCGGGGTCGGCTCGTGGGCGGCCGAAGCCATGGCCCGTAGTGGCGTGGGAGAGATATCACTGTTCGATCTGGACGATGTCTGCGTCAGCAACAGCAATCGCCAATTGCACGCCCTGGCCGGCACGATCGGCCAGTCCAAGGTCGAGGTGATGGCCGAGCGTTTAAGGGCGATCAACCCCGATTGCGTGGTGCATGCAGTGGCCGATTTCGTCACCCGCGAGACCATGGCCGAGTACATCACTCAGGACATGGACTGCGTGCTCGACTGCATCGACAGCATTCACGCCAAGGCGGCACTGATCGCCTGGTGCAAGCGCCGCAAGATTCTCATCATCACCACCGGCGGCGCGGGCGGGCAGATCGATCCGACGCTGATTCGGGTGGGTGACCTCAACCGCACCTACAACGATCCGTTGGCGTCCAACGTGCGCTCCATGTTGCGCCGCGATTATGGGTTTTCCCGCAATGTGAGCCGCCATTACAGCGTGCCCTGCGTGTATTCCACTGAGCAACTGCGTTATCCCCTGCCCGATGGCAGCGTGTGCCTGCAGAAGGGTTTCGTGGGGGAGGGCGTCAAGCTCGACTGCGCCGGGGGCTTTGGCGCGGTGATGATGGTGACCGCCAGCTTCGGCATGGTGGCAGCGTCCAAGGCGGTGGAGAAGATCGTCGCAGGCTCGCGGCGGCCGTCGGAGCGCTGAGGGTTTTGTGTCGACTGGGCTGGCGTCTTCGCGGGCAAGCCTTGCTCCTACAATGGTGCGATGTAAGCCTGTGGGAGCAAGGCTTGCTCGTCGCAGGCTCGCGGAGACTTTCGGAGCGCTGAGGGTTTTGTGTCGACTGGGCTGGCGTCTTCGCGGGCAAGCCTTGCTCCCACAATGGTGCGATTTAAGCCTGTGGGAGCAAGGCTTGCTCGTCGCAGGCTCGCGGCGGCCTTCGGAGCGCTGAGGGTTTTGTGTCAACTGGGCTGGCGTCTTCGCGGGCGAGCCTTGCTCCCACAATGGCGCGATTTAAGCCTTTGGGATTAAGGCTTGCTCGTCGCAGGCTCGCGGAGACTGTCGGAGCGCTGAGGGTTTTGTGTCGACTGGGCCGGCGTTTTCGCGGGCGAGCCTTGCTCCCACAATGGTGCGATTTAAGCCTGTGGGAGCAAGGCTTGCCCGCGAAGGGGCCGGCACTGACTGCCCAAAACTATAGAATCTCCCACATAAGTACGGCTCAAGACCGGTCCCCATGGGAGCAATGTTGCGCGTTCGGCGGTGAAGAGGTCGGAGCGCCTAGCGAATGTCTGCCAGATACTCCCGCATCCGCTTGAGCACCGCATTCATGCCATTGCTGCGCGAAGGCGACAGCTGTCGGGCCAGGCCCAGCTCGGTGAACCAGCCCGGCAGGTCGAGGGCTTCGACCTCGGCGGCGCTCAGGCCCTCGACCCGTACCAGCAGCAGTGCCAGCAGCCCACGAATCAGGCGCGCATCGCTGTAGGCCCTGAACTGCCAGGATCCGTCAGCGTGTTCGGCGCTCAACCAGACCTGGCTTTCGCAACCCTGCACGCGGTGTTCGTCACGCTTCTCAGCGTCGCTCATGGGGGCCAGGCGCTCGCCCCATTGCATCAGCAAACGCGCCCGTTGCTCCCAGCCGGCGGCCTGCTGGAACGCTTGCAGTGCCTGGGCGGCGACGTGCGGCAAGGTCATCGAAGCACTTCCAGGGCCTTGTCCATTGCCTCGAAAAAGCGCTGCAGGTCATCGCTGTCGTTGTACAGGGCCAGCGATACCCTGATCGCACCTTGCAAACCCAAGTGCTTGAGCAGCGGCATCGCGCAGTGATGGCCGGCGCGCACGGCGATGCCCTGGTCGGTCAGCAAATGGGCGAGGTCGGCGTTGTGCACGCCGTTCACGGTAAAACTGGCTAGCGCCGCCTGCGGGTCACCCAGTACTCGCACGCCTTCGCGGTCGTGCAGGCCGCGTAGCAGTTGGCGATGCAAGGCTGCTTCGTGGGCCAGGACGGCCTTGGTATCCAGGGTGCCGAGGTAGTCGAGGCTGGCGCTCAGGCCGATTACGCTGGCGATCGGCGGAGTGCCGGCTTCGAAACCCAGTGGTGCCGGATGGAAGCTGGCTGCGTGGTAGTCGGCGATATGCACCATTTCGCCGCCGAACTGCCAGTGCTGCAGTCGGCCCAGGCCGCGGCAACTGCCATACAGGGCGCCAAGGCCGTCCGGGCCATAGAGCTTGTGACTGGAAAACACATAGAAGTCGCAGTCGAGTTGCTGCACGTCATGCCGGCCGTGGACCACGCCCTGAGCGCCATCGACCACGGTCAGCGCATCCTGAGCGCGAGCCATGGCCAGCAGCGAATCCAGCGGTTGCCAGGTGCCGAGCACGTTGGACAACTGGCTGACAGCCAACAGGCGGGTGCGAGGGCCGATCAAGGCGGCAGCGCTGTCGAGATCGATCATTCCGGCGGCGGTCAATGGCAAGACCACCAACTTCAGCCCGCGGCGTTGGGCCAACTGTTGCCAAGGCAACAGGTTGGCGTGGTGCTCCAGGGCGCTGATGGCGATTTCGTCGCCAGGGCGAAATTCGTTCTCCAGGCCATAGGCCAGCAGATTGAGTGCCGACGTGGCGCCGTGGGTAAAGATGATCTGACTGGGGCTTGGGGCATTCAGCCATTGGGCGATCTTTTCCCGACTGCCTTCGAACGCCTGGGTCGCCATAGCGCCAGGCAAGTGTTGCGCACGGTGCACGTTGGCGGCGCCATGACTGTAATAGTGAGCAATCGCGTCGAGCAGGGCCTGGGGCTTTTGCGTGGTGGCAGCGCTGTCCAGGTAGGTCTGCTGCTGGCGTTGCAAGGCGGCGATGGCCGGAAAGTCGGCGCGCCAGGGAGAGGGCTGGAACATGGGTATGGGCTCTGGCAGTCGGGGCCGCCTGCAGGCGACCCCGTACGCCACTTAGTTGTGAGCGTGCAGCGCTTCGTTCAGCTCGATGGCCGACTTGTGGGTTTTGCATTCCACAGCGCCGGTTTCCGAGTTGCGACGGAACAGCAGGTCGGTCTGGCCAGCCAGGTCACGGGCCTTGACCACTTTGACCAACTGGTTGTTTTCGTCCAGCAGCGCCACTTTGGTGCCGGCGGTCACGTACAGGCCGGACTCAACGGTGTTGCGGTCGCCCAGCGGGATACCGATACCAGCGTTGGCGCCGATCAGGCAGCCTTCGCCGACCTTGATGATGATGTTGCCGCCGCCCGACAAGGTGCCCATGGTCGAGCAACCGCCGCCAAGATCGGAGCCCTTGCCGACGAATACGCCTGCCGAAACGCGGCCTTCGATCATGCCCGGGCCTTCGGTGCCCGCGTTAAAGTTGACGAAGCCCTCGTGCATGATGGTGGTGCCTTCGCCGATGTAGGCGCCCAGGCGTACGCGGGCACTGTCGGCGATACGCACGCCGGCCGGGACCACGTAGTCGGTCATTTTCGGGAACTTGTCCACCGAGAACACTTCCAGCAGTTCACCCTTCAGGCGCGCTTCGAGTTGACGCTCGGCCAGTTCGCCCAAGTCGATGGCACCTTCGCTGGTCCATGCCACGTTCGGCAGTAGCGGGAAGATACCGGCCAGGCTCACGCCGTGCGGCTTGACCAGACGGTGCGACAGCAGGTGCAGCTTGAGGTAGGCCTCAGGGGTGGAGGTCAGGGCGACGTCTTCGGCCAGGATAGTGGCGACCAGCGGACGGTGGCTTTCAGCCAGACGCGTCAGCAGCGCCGATTGGCTCGCGTCGACGGTCTTCAGCGCTTCAGCCAGCTGCGAGGCCTGAGCGGTAGTGAAGGTGATGGCCTGGTTGCCGCCGGCGTAGTCCAGCAGCGGGGCGATGGCCTGGATCAGGTCGCCGGGCGGGTTCAGCAATGGCTGTGCGTAGAACACTTCCAGCCAGGTGCCGTTGCGGTTTTGAGTGCCGACGCCGAAGGCCAGGCTGAATGGAGTGGTGGACATGCAATTACCTCGTTGCAAGTGAAAGGGGGCCATGGGTGCCAGTACTTACTGGACGGCCGCCGCATAAATGTCGGGTTTGAAGCCAATCAGGGTCTTGTTGCCCAGATCGAGCACGGGGCGCTTGATCATCGAGGGCTGGGCGAGCATCAGTTCGATGGCCTTGGGCTGGTCGAGGTCGGCTTTCTGGGCGTCCTCGAGCTTGCGAAAGGTGGTGCCCGCGCGGTTGAGCACCACTTGCCAGCCGTGCTCGTTGCACCACTGGGTCAGGTGCTCGCGATCGATACCCTGGGTCTTGTAGTCGTGGAAGGCATACTTGACCGGTTTATCGTCAAGCCAGGTACGGGCCTTTTTCATGGTGTCGCACGCTTTGATGCCATAGAGAGTGTAAGCCATGGATTGTCGCCGGGCGGGTGGCAATGGCCGCCCGTCCCCTGTTCTCCGCAATATTGATCGACGAATTATGCGGCATCACGTGTTTCGATGCCATGACTGCGTCTGGGGGAAAGGTGACAGGGTTATGCCTGGCGGGCGTTGGGGCTGGATGAAAGTTCGCTTCATCTGATGGTGCGACCTTGGTGCAGCAGCGCTGCCTGGTTATTAACCGTTACCATAGCCTCCAAGCGGACGCTTCTCTTCCTGGAGGCGTCTTGATCAATCCGCCCGCACAGGAACCGCGCTGCCCCCATGCAAACCGCCTATACCGTTCTCATTCTGCTCATGCTCGTGAGCCTCTCCAAGCTGGTCGCGAGGCTGGTGCCGCTGCCCTTGCCGATTCTGCAGATTGCGGCCGGCGCGTTGCTGGCATTGCCGACGCTGGGCTTGCATGTGGCGTTGGAGCCGGAGTTGTTTCTGTTTCTGTTCCTGCCGCCGTTGCTGTTTTCCGATGGCTGGCGGATGCCCAAGCGCGAGCTTTGGCGCCTGCGCGGTTCGATCCTGACGCTGGCGGTGGGCTTGGTGCTGTTCACCGTGATCGGTGCCGGTTACTTCATCCACTGGCTGATACCGTCGATTTCCCTGCCCGTGGCGTTTGCCTTGGCTGCGGTGCTGTCGCCGACCGATGCCGTGGCGGTATCGGCCATCGCCCAGGACCGTTTGCCCACGCCCTTGATGCATATATTGCAGGGCGAAGCCTTGATGAACGATGCCTCGGGCCTGGTGACCTTCAAGTTCGCCCTGGCGGCGGCCATGACTGGCTATTTTTCCCTCGCCGATGCGAGCCTGACGTTCGTGCTGGTGGCGGTCGGTGGCTTGGCACTGGGGGTGGCGCTGAGCTGGCTGGTGGGGCGCCTGCGGGTGTGGATGATTAACCGCGGCTGGGACGATCCGGCCACCCACGTGGTGTTCATGCTGGTACTGCCGTTTGCATCCTATGTGCTGGCAGAGCGCCTGGGTGCTTCGGGGATTCTCTCGGCGGTGGCGGCCGGGATGATGCAAAGCTGGCTTGATCTGTTGCCGCGGCAGACGGCCACACGTTTGCTGAACCGCAGCGTCTGGTCGCTGCTGGAATTCTCGTTCAATGGCCTGATTTTTCTTATTCTCGGCCTGCAGTTGCCGGATATCGTCAAAGCCGTCGCCAGCCACGAAACAGACGTGTGGTCGAGCATGAGTTCGCGCGGCCTCGAGGTGCTGGCGATTTTTGTCGTGCTGGTGCTGCTGCGGTTCGTCTGGGTGCAAGGTGTCTGGCGGCTTACGGTATTGCTGCGCCGCTGGCGTGGTTCCAGGCAGATCACCGCAGTACCGACGGCGCGCTCTTGCTGGCTGTTGACGGTGGGCGGGGTACGCGGTGCAGTGACCTTGGCGGGTACCTTGTCGGTGCCGCTGTTGATGGGTGACAAGGCGTTTCCCGAGCGCGATTTGCTGCTGTTCATCGCTGCGGGGGTGATCCTGCTGTCGCTGATCATTGCCTGCATCGTGCTGCCTCTCTTGTTGCGGGGTATGGACAAGGGCTCGGACAAGAAGCTCCACGCGGAGGTTCGCGAAACCCGTCGGCAGACTGCCCAAGAGGCGATCAAGGCGCTGGAAGCCGAGGAATTGGGGGATAGCGGCGGTGATGCGGCGCAGGCGGCGCTGGCCACGGAGATGAAGGCGCAGTTGATGGCCGAATATCGCCATCAACTGGACATTATCAACGACTCGGAAGAAGCCCAGGCCCAGGCTTTGCAGATGCACCAACTGGAGCGGCGCTTGCGCCTGGCAGCGCTGCGAGCCCAGCGGCGCAAGCTGTATGACCTGCGCCGGCACCGGCAGATTGGTGATGATGTGGTGCGTCAGTTGCTGGCCGAGCTGGATATCAACGAAGCCAACCTGGGGGTGGGCAAGTAGCTGCACCGCGAGCAATGTGGGACCGGGCAGAACCCGGTCCCACAGCAGTAGCAGCGATCAACGGCTCTGGATGAACGCGCGGATCCGCTGCGCCGCTTCGACGCATTCTGCCAGCGGTGCGACCAACGCCAGGCGCACGCGACCGGCACCCGGGTTGAGACCGTCGACGTCGCGGCTCAGGTATGAGCCCGGGACCACGGTCACGTGCTGGGTTTCAAACAGCGCGCGGCAGAATTCGGCGTCATCACCCTCGACTTTCGGCCAGAGGTAGAAGCTGCCGTCCGGGCGTTGCACATCCATGACCGGGGCAAGGATGTCGAGCACCGCATCGAACTTCTCGCGATACAGGTCGCGGTTGGCCCGCACGTGGGCTTCGTCGTTCCAGGCAGCGACGCTGGCCAGTTGGGTTTGTACCGGCATCGCGCAACCGTGGTAGGTGCGGTACAGCAGGAAGGCCTTGAGAATCTCGGCATCACCGGCAACGAAACCCGAGCGCAGCCCTGGCAGGTTGGAGCGCTTGGACAGGCTGTGAAACACCACGCAGCGCTTGAAGTCGCTGCGACCCAGCTCTGCGCAGGCGGTCAGCAGGCCCGGGGGCGGCGATTGCTCGTCGAAGTAGAGTTCGCTGTAGCACTCGTCGGCGGCAATCACGAAGTCGTACTGGTCCGCCAGGGCGATCAATTTTTTCAGGTTGTCCAGCGGAATCAATGCGCCGGTCGGGTTGCCGGGGGAGCACAGGAACAGGATCTGGCAGTGCTGCCAGGTCTCGGCCGACACGGCGTCGAAGTCCGGGTTGAAACCATTGTCGTCCAGGCAGGGCAGGTAGTGCGGCTTGGCACCGGCCAGCAGCGCCGCGCCTTCATAGATCTGATAGAACGGGTTGGGGCTGATCACCAGGCCGTCATCGCTGCGCTGCACCACGGTCTGGGTGAACGCGAACAATGCTTCGCGAGTACCGTTGACCGGCAGTACGTGCCGCGCCGGATCGATCCAGCCGGCCGGCACGCTGAAGCGCCGCTCGCACCATTGGCCAATGGCCTCGCGCAGGGCCGGTACGCCCAGGGTGGTCGGGTACACCGACATCTTGTCGAGGTTGTCGGTCAGCGCCTGGGCCACGAAGGCTGGCGACGCGTGCTTGGGTTCGCCGATCGACAGGGCGATCGGGCGCTTGTCCGCAGCCGGTTGCACGCCGCCGAGCAGGGCACGCAGTTTTTCGAACGGGTAAGGCTGCAACTGGTTCAGGGCGTTGTTCATCGATCGGGTCTCGTTAAATGCTCGTTCGCGTAGGGTCGACGCCGTTGACTTTCAGATGGTCGACGATCGATTCCTGCAGGCGGCTGCACAGCTGCGGGTCGGACAGCGGCTGGTTGCTTGCGTCGGTAATAAAGAACACGTCCTCCACGCGCTCGCCCAAGGTAGCGATCTTGGCGTTCTGCAGCGACAGGTCGAACTCGAGGAAGATTTTGCCGATGCGCGCCAGCAGGCCAGGGCGATCGGGCGCGCTGAGTTCCAGTACCGTTACCGGGCGCCCGGCGTCATTGCTGATGGTCACTTGCGGCTCGAAGGCGAAGTGCTTGAGCTGGCGCGGCACGCGGCGCTGGATGATGTTCGGGTAGTCGTCCGGGTTGCGCAGGGCACCGGTCAAGCCGTCGCGAATCTGCTGGATACGCTCTGGATTGTCGCCGATCGAGCCGCCATCGGTATCGAGCACTATGTAGGTGTCGAGGGTGAACTGGCTGCTTGAGGTGATGATGCGCGCGTCATGGATGTTGAGGTTGAGCTGGTCCATGGCAGCCACGGTCACGGCGAAGAAGTCGTGCTGATCGGGCGCATAGATGAAGATCTGCGTGCCGCCTTCGAACTCGCGTTGAGTGGTTTCCTTGATCAGCACCAGCGGCTCGGCGTGGGCTGGTTGCTGCAGGATCGCATCGCTGTGCCAGGCCACATCGCCGGCGGTGTGGCGCAAAAAGTAGTCGTCGCCCAATTGTGACCAGAGCTGCTCCACTTCGTCGGGATCGGTGCCGGCGCGAACGAGGATATCCAGTGCGGCGCTTTGCGTCTGGCGAATCTGCTCTTCGCGGTCCAGTGGGTTTTCCAGGCCGCGGCGCAGGGCGCGCTTGGTTTCGGTATACAGCTGGCGGAGCAAGCTGGCGCGCCACGAATTCCACAGGCTCGGGTTGGTGGCGTTGATGTCGGCCACGGTGAGCACATACAGATAGTCGAGGTGGACATCGTCGCCGACCAGGTGGGCAAAGTCGTGGATCACCTGAGGATCGGAGAGATCCTTGCGCTGCGCGGTGGTCGACATCACCAGGTGGTTCTGCACCAGCCAGACGATCAGGCGGCTGTCCCACGCCGGCAATTGATGGCGCTGGCAGAACGCCTCGGCATCCACCGCGCCCAGCTCGGAGTGATCGCCATTACGGCCCTTGCCGATGTCGTGATACAGCCCGGCCAGATAGATCAGCTCTGGCTTGGGCAGCTTGCACATGATCTTGCTGGCCAGCGGGAATTTCTCGGACACCTGGGTGTACTGCAGCTTGCGCAGATGCTTGATGAGATTGAGCGTGTGCGCATCGACCGTATAGATGTGGAACAGGTCGTGCTGCATCTGCCCGATGATATGGCCGAACTCTGGCAGATAGCGGCCCAGAATCCCGTAGCGGTTCATCCGCCGCAAGTTGCGATGGATGCCGATCTCGCACTTGAACAGCTCGATGAACAGGCTGGTATTGCGGATATCGTGGCGGAAGCTGTCGTCGATCAAGTGGCGATGTTCGCGAATGAGGCGGATCGTGTCGGCACGTACCCCCTTGATCTCGGGGTTTTGCGCCATCAGCACGAAAATTTCGAGCATGGCGAACGGCGTGCGCTTGAAAACGTTGGCGTGGGTCGCCTCGATATAGCCATCGTGCAGTTGAAAGCGCGAGTTTATCGGCTGTACGGCGCAGCAATCGTCTTCGGCAAGGATCACTTCCTCGAAATGCTGGATGATCAGGTCGCTGAGCTCGGCGATGCTCATCACCACCCGATAGTACTGCTGCATGAAACGCTCGATGGCCTTCTTGGCATCGGTGTCCTTGAAACCCAGCAGCTCGGCGATGTGGCGCTGGTAGTCGAACAGCAGTCGGTCTTCGGAGCGGCCGGCGAGCATGTGCAGGGCGTAGCGGACCTTCCAGAGAAACTCCTGGGAGGCGGCCAGCAGGTTGTTCTCGCTTTCGACCAGAAAGCCTTCACCGGCCAGTGCGTGCAGATTGAGCGTGCCGTACTGGCGGCGGGCTACCCAGAGGATGGTCTGGATATCGCGCAGGCCACCCGGGGAGCCTTTGACATTCGGCTCCAGGTTGTATTCGGTATCGAAGTACTTGTGGTGGCGGGTCTTCTGCTCGGTGCGCTTGGCCAGGAAGAAGTCCTTGCTGGGCCACATATGGGCGGTGCTGGTGACCTCGATCATGCGTTTGCGCAGGCTTTCAGGGCCATCGATGGTGCGGCTTTCCATCAGGTTGGTGATGACGGTGAGGTCTGCCAGGGCCTCCTGGGCACATTCGTTGACCGAGCGCACGCTCTGGCCGACTTCCAGGCCGATGTCCCAGAGCAGAGTGAGGAAGCGCTCGATGGAATCGCGAAAGACTTCCTGATCCTCGCTGTCGAGCAGGATAAGCAGGTCGATGTCGGAATAGGGGTGCAGTTCGCCACGGCCGTAGCCGCCGACGGCGAGCAGGGCAATGTCGGCCTCTTCGCTCCAGTCGAACTGCTGCCAGGCTTGTTGCAGGATGTTATCGACGAACCAGGCGCGGTCTTCGATCAGGCGACGAATGTCGCGACCACTGCGAAAGCGCTCGTCGAGCACGTCGCGGGCCTGACGGATGGCTTTCTTGAACGCAGCGATCGGGCTCGACTTGAGCGCGAGTTCGGCCTGGAACTGGCCGCGATCGAACAACTCCGGATCCACCTGGGGCATCGAATGGCATTCCTCGATAGAAAACAGTGTGACCCATATTTTCAGGGGCGAGCCCCCTCGCTACGCTGGACGGCGATAGCGAGGGGGCTTGCCCACGAAAAGAATCAGGCCGAGCGGGCGATGGTTTCATCGCTGCGCAAGGTGAATATCTCGTAACCGGTGTTCGTCACCAGAATGGTGTGTTCCCACTGCGCCGACAGCTTGCGATCCTTGGTGATCGCCGTCCAGCCGTCACCCAGTACCTTGGTGTCGGCCTTGCCCTGGTTGATCATCGGCTCGATGGTGAAGGTCATGCCTGCCTGCAGCTCCATGCCTGTGCCGGCGCGCCCGTAGTGCAGGACTTGCGGCTCTTCATGAAACACCTTGCCGATGCCGTGGCCGCAAAATTCGCGCACCACCGAAAAACCATTTTTTTCCGCATGTTTCTGGATCACTTCGCCGATATCGCCCAGGCGACAGCCCGGCTTGACCAGTTCGATGGCTTTATACATGCATTCCTGAGTGATCTGCGACAGGCGCTCGGCCCAGACGGGCACAGTGCCAACGTGGAACATGGCGCTGGTGTCGCCGTGGTAGCCGTCCTTGATCACAGTGACGTCGATGTTCAGTACATCGCCATCCTTGAGCGGCTTTTCATTCGGGATGCCGTGGCACACCACGTGATTGATCGAGGTGCAGATCGACTTGGGGAAGCCTTTGTAATTGAGCGGCGCCGGGATGGCCTTCTGCTCGTTGACTATATAGTCGTGGCAGAGGCGGTCGAGCTCTTCGGTAGTCACGCCAGCTTTGACATATGGGCGGATCATTTCCAGCACGTCGGCAGCCAGACGGCCGGCGATGCGCATTTTCTCGATGTCTTCAAACGATTTGATCGTGACAGTCATTACAGGCTCTCTCGGTGCGCGACGGCGCTTGTAAACTTGGGGCTAGGGGGCGATTCTACCAGAGGTCACGGCAATTCTCCCGTGACCGGCCGACGCCGCCCGTTACACCCTCTATAAAGGTGGTCGATAGCCGGTCATTGTCGCGCGATTGCGCCAATGGTGCAAAAGCCCGGTCGGCATCGTTTTTCGGGTTTATCCGCATCCGATTGTATGGTATAAAGTGCGCCGCTTTCGGGGGTTGACCCCTTTTGCGAACAAACCCACACACGTGTCGACACGATGACCTGGGTGCCTCAGCTGATGCTGCGGGTTGGTCATTGGGATACGTGGAGGCCTAACCCGACTTATCAAGGAACTATCATGTCCCAAGTCAATATGCGCGATATGCTGAAGGCCGGTGTGCACTTCGGTCACCAAACCCGTTACTGGAATCCGAAAATGGGTAAGTACATTTTCGGCGCGCGTAACAAGATCCACATCATCAACCTTGAAAAAACCCTGCCAATGTTCAACGAAGCTCTGACTTTCGTTGAGCGCCTGGCTCAGGGCAAAAACAAGATTCTGTTCGTCGGCACCAAGCGTTCCGCTGGCAAGATCGTTGCTGAAGAAGCAGCACGTTGCGGTTCGCCGTACGTCGACCACCGCTGGTTGGGCGGCATGCTGACCAACTTCAAAACCATTCGTGCATCCATCAAGCGTCTGCGTGACCTTGAAGTACAAGCCGAAGACGGTACTTTCGCCAAGCTGACCAAGAAAGAAGCGCTGATGCGCACTCGCGATCTTGAGAAGCTCGATCGTTCCCTGGGTGGTATCAAGGACATGGGCGGTCTGCCAGACGCCCTGTTCGTAATCGACGTTGATCACGAGCGCATCGCGATCACCGAAGCCAACAAGCTGGGTATTCCGGTCATCGGCATTGTCGATACCAACAGCAGCCCTGAAGGCGTTGACTACATCATCCCAGGTAACGATGACGCCATCCGCGCCATCCAGCTGTACATGGGCGCAATGGCTGACGCTGTTGTCCGTGGCCGCAACCACGTTGCTGGCGGTACTGAAGAGTACGTCCAGGACGCTCCTGCTGCAGCGGTAGAAGGCTGAGTCGTTAACGCCAAGCGTTGACTCAGTACGCAAAAAGGGGGCTAAGCCCCCTTTTTGCCACCTCCAGAACGTACTGGCAGGTTGATTGCGCTGACACCGTTGCAAAACCGTCACGCCGCCGCTGGTACCGTTCGACGAATTGAGCGCCCGACTCATCGGGTGGAATGGTTGAAAACCTATCCAAAGAGGATTTTGAAATGGCAGAGATTACTGCAGCGTTGGTCAAAGAACTGCGCGAGCGCACCGGCGAAGGCATGATGGACTGCAAGAAGGCCCTCACCAAGGCCGGCGGCGACATCGAAAAAGCCATCGACGACATGCGTGCTTCGGGTGCCATCAAGGCCGCCAAGAAAGCTGGCAACGTTGCCGCTGAAGGCGCCATCGCTATCAAGGAAGACGGCAAAGCCGCCGTTATCCTGGAAGTCAACTCGCAGACCGACTTCCTGGCCCTGCAAGACGACTTCAAGAACTTCGTTGCCGCCAGCGTCGAGAAAGCTTTCGCTGACAAGCTGACCGACGTTGCTCCGTTGATCGCCGCTCAAGAAGCCGATCGTCTGGTGCTGGTCGGTAAAGTTGGCGAGAACGTCAACATTCGTCGTCTGGCTCGCATCGAAGGTGATGTTGTTGGTGCCTACCTGCACGGCAACAAGATCGGCGTTGTGGTAGCCCTCAAAGGCGGCAACGTTGAGCTGGCCAAAGACATCGCTATGCACGTAGCGGCCAGCAACCCTGAATTCCTGCTGCCGTCGGAAGTTTCGGCTGAAGCCATCGAACGCGAAAAAGCCGTGTTCCTGAGCCTCAACGAAGAGAAAATCAAAGGCAAGCCTGATAACATCGTTGAGAACATGGTCAAGGGCCGCATCAGCAAGTTCCTGGCTGAGGCTTCCCTGGTCGAGCAGGCGTTCGTCAAGAACCCTGAAGTCAAGGTTGGCGAGCTGGCCAAGAAAGCCGGTGCTGAAATCGTTTCCTTCACTTACTTCAAGGTAGGTGATGGCATCGAGAAGCCAGTTGACGACTTCGCTGCAGAAGTTGCTGCTCAAGTGGCTGCCAGCAAGCAGTAAGGCGTAGTTACATTTGTCGCCCCGAAGAGGCTGCCCGCTTACGCGCGCAGCCTCTTTTTCAAGGCGCGAAACAGTTTGGAACGGTTTTCCTGCCCGCAAGGCGGGTAGCCGATGGCGCTGAAGTGGCGCCCCGCTAGAGTAGTTAGCGCTGGCCTGTTGTGGGTCCGCAAAGAATTTTCACAATGCCGCAGGAGAAACTCGCAATGGCTCAGCAGGTGAGTGGTCGTCAACCTCGCTATAAACGCATTTTGCTCAAACTGAGCGGCGAGGCCCTGATGGGCTCGGAAGAGTTCGGCATCGATCCGAAAGTATTGGATCGCATGGCCCTGGAAGTGGGGCAGTTGGTCGGGATCGGCGTTCAGGTCGGTCTTGTGATCGGCGGCGGCAATCTTTTCCGTGGTGCGGCGCTCAGCGCGGCCGGCATGGATCGGGTCACTGGCGACCACATGGGCATGCTGGCCACGGTGATGAACGCGCTGGCCATGCGCGATGCGCTGGAGCGCTCGAACATTCCTGCCATTGTCATGTCGGCCATCACCATGGTCGGTGTGACCGATCACTACGACCGCCGCAAGGCCGACCGCCTGCTCAAGTCGGGCGATGTCGTGATCTTCGCTGCCGGTACCGGCAACCCCTTCTTCACCACCGATTCGGCCGCTTGCTTGCGGGCCATCGAAATCGGCGCTGACGTGGTGTTGAAAGCAACCAAGGTCGATGGTGTGTACACTGCCGATCCATTCAAGGATCCGCATGCTGAGAAATTCGACCGCCTGACGTACGATGAAGTACTGGATCGCAAGCTGGGCGTGATGGACCTGACGGCCATCTGCCTGTGCCGCGATCACAATATGCCGTTGCGGGTATTCAACATGAACAAGCCCGGCGCCTTGCTGAACATTGTAGTGGGCGGCGCTGAAGGAACTCTGATCGAGGAAGGCGAGAAATGATCAACGAAATCAAGAAAGACGCGCAAGAGCGCATGCACAAATCCCTGGAATCTCTGAGCCATGCCTTTGGTCAGATTCGTACTGGCAAGGCTCACCCAAGCATTCTGGGCAGCGTGATGGTGCCGTACTACGGCACTGATACCTCCATCACTCAAGTGGCCAACATCACCGTCAAGGATTCGCGCACCCTGCAAGTCGTTGCCTTTGAGCGCAACATGCTCGGCGCCGTCGACAAGGCAATCCAGAGCGCCGGCCTGAACCTCAACCCGACCAACCTGGGCGAGTTGCTGCTGATCTCCATGCCTGCGCTGACCGAAGAAACCCGCAAGGGCTTCACCAAGCAGGCGCGTAGCGCCGCAGAAGACGCGCGTGTCGCCGTACGCAATATTCGTCGTGACGCCTTGGGCGACCTGAAGAAGCTGGTCAAGGACAAGGAAATCAGCGAAGACGAAGAGCGTCGTGCCGTCGCCGATGTCGATAAGATGACCAAGGACGCCGAGGCCCAGATCACCAAGGCCACGGACGATAAAGAAAAGGACCTGATGGCCGTATAAGGGGTCAGGACGCCTTCATGGAAAAGACCAAGCAGGCTGTGCCGCTGTCCTCGGTTCCGCGACATGTCGCGGTTATCATGGATGGTAATAACCGTTGGGCGAAAAAACGCCTGCTGCCCGGTGTTGCCGGGCACAAGGCGGGCGTGGATGCCGTCCGCGCGGTGATCGAAGTGTGTGCCGAGGCCAAGGTCGAGGTACTCACCCTGTTCGCGTTCTCCAGTGAGAACTGGCAGCGCCCGGCTGAAGAAGTCGGGGCTTTGATGGAGCTGTTTTTCACCGCGTTGCGTCGTGAGGCGCGACGGTTGAACGACAACCGCATCAGCTTGCGCATCATTGGCGATCGCTCGCGTTTTCATCCCGAGCTGCAGGCCGCCATGCGTGAGGCCGAAGCGCAAACGGCGGGGGAGGGGCGTTTCATCCTGCAGATCGCTGCCAATTATGGCGGTCAGTGGGATATCGCTCAGGCTGCGCAGCGGCTGGCGCGTGAAGTTCAGGGCGGCCATTTGCAGCCCGAGGACATCACCCCGCAGCTGCTGCAGACCTGCCTGGCGACGGGCGATCTACCATTGCCGGACCTGTGCATTCGCACCGGCGGCGAACATCGTATCAGTAACTTTCTGTTGTGGCAGTTGGCCTACGCCGAGCTGTATTTCTCCGACCTGTTCTGGCCGGACTTCAAACACGAGGCCATGCGCACTGCGCTGGCCGATTTCGCTTCTCGTCAGCGTCGTTTCGGTAGAACGGGCGATCAGGTCGAGGCTGGAGCCCGGGTTTAATGCTTAAACAACGAATCATCACGGCCTTGATTCTGCTGCCGATCGCCTTGTGCGGTTTTTTCCTGCTCGACGGCGGTAAGTTTTCGCTGTTCATCGGTGCGGTGGTCACTCTGGGTGCATGGGAGTGGGCGCGTCTCGCCGGTTTCGAGGGCCAGGGGGCACGCTGCGCTTTTGCTGCGCTAGTTGCGGTGCTGTTGACTATCCTGCATCACGCGCCGGTGTTGGCGCCTTGGGTGCTGGCGGCGGCGGTAGCCTGGTGGGCGCTGGCCACTCGGCTGGTACTGACCTATCCGGCGTCCGCCGAGCACTGGAAGGGCAGCGTGCGCCGGCTCGTGATCGGGCTCCTGGTGCTGTTGCCTGCCTGGCAGGGGCTGGTCTATATAAAGTCGCTGCCATTGGGCAACTGGTTGATTCTGGCGGTCATGGTGCTGGTCTGGGGTGCCGATGTCGGGGCCTATTTCACGGGTCGCGCATTCGGCAAGCGCAAGCTCGCCCCTCAGGTCAGTCCGGGCAAAAGCTGGGAAGGCGTGTATGGAGGCCTGGCCGTGTGCCTGTTGGTGACCCTGGCGGTCGGCCTGACTTACCATTTCACCGCTCGGCAATTGCTCGGGGCGTTGGTGGCTGCGGCCATCGTGGTGTTCATTTCGGTGGTCGGCGACCTGACCGAAAGCATGTTCAAGCGTCGCGCCGGTATCAAGGACAGCAGTAATCTGCTGCCCGGTCATGGCGGAGTGCTGGATCGCATCGACAGCCTTACCGCCGCCGTTCCGGTGTTTGCGGTATTGCTGTGGATCGCGGGCTGGGGCGTCCAGTGAGCCAGCCGCAGCTGATTACCGTATTGGGTGCCACCGGGTCCATTGGCTTGAGTACCTTGGACGTCATTGCTCGTCACCCGCAGCGTTACCAGGTGTTCGCCTTGAGCGGCTACTCGCGCCTGGCGCAGTTGTTGGCGTTGTGCTTGCGTCATGGGCCGCGCTTTGCCGTGGTCCCTGACGAAAGCGCTGCGGTCACTCTGCGCGAGGGCTTGCGGGCGGCGGGATCGGGTACTGAAGTACTGGTCGGCGAGCAGGCGCTATGTGACGTGTCCGAGGCTGGCGAAGTCGATGCGGTGATGGCCGCCATCGTCGGCGCTGCCGGGCTGCGACCGACGCTTGCCGCGGTCAAGGCAGGCAAAAAAGTGCTGCTGGCCAACAAGGAGGCGCTGGTCATGTCCGGGGCCTTGTTCATGCAGGCGGTGCGCGAGAGCGGTGCCGTGCTGCTGCCCATCGACAGCGAACACAATGCGATCTTCCAGTGCCTGCCAACGCATTACGGGCAGGGGCTGGCGAGCGTGGGGGTGCGGCGCATCCTGCTGACGGCTTCAGGCGGGCCCTTTCGCTGCACCCCGTTGCCGGAGCTGCAACGGGTGACGCCGGACCAGGCCTGCGCGCATCCCAACTGGTCGATGGGGCGCAAGATCTCCGTTGACTCGGCGAGCATGATGAACAAAGGCCTTGAGCTGATCGAGGCCTGCTGGCTGTTCGATGCGCGCCCGGATCAGGTCGAGGTCGTGGTGCACCCGCAAAGCGTCATTCACTCGCTGGTCGACTATGTGGATGGCTCGGTTCTGGCGCAATTGGGCAATCCCGATATGCGCACACCGATTGCCAACGCGCTGGCCTGGCCCGAGCGGATCGATTCGGGTGTCGCGCCGCTGGATTTGTTCGCCATCGCGCGGTTGGATTTCGAAGCCCCCGACGAAGTGCGTTTTCCTTGCCTGCGTCTGGCCCGCGAAGCAGCCCAGGCCGGTCAGAGTGCGCCCGCCTTGCTCAATGCAGCCAATGAGGTCGCCGTCGAGGCCTTCCTGCAGGGGCGTCTGCGCTATCCGCAAATCGCGAGTATGATCGAGGCCGTTCTGCAGCAGCAGCCCGTGGTTGCGCTGAATGATCTGGAGGCTGTATTCGAGGCCGACGGTAAAGCTCGCGAGCTGGCAGGTCAGTGGTTGGCACGTCATGGCTGTTGACGTTTCGATGACAATTTTAGTGATAGAGTGCCGGCCGGGTTGCGGCTCTCCATTGCGGTGCGCGACTGACAGGAGGCTCCTATGAGTGCGCTCTACATGATTGTTGGCACGCTGGTGGCGTTGGGCGTGTTGGTAACGTTTCACGAATTCGGCCATTTCTGGGTGGCCCGCCGCTGCGGCGTCAAGGTTCTGCGGTTTTCCGTAGGCTTCGGCATGCCGCTGCTGCGCTGGAGCGACAAGCAAGGCACTGAATACGTGGTGGCTGCCATTCCATTGGGCGGTTATGTGAAGATGCTCGACGAGCGCGAGGGCGAGGTACCCGCGCATTTGGTCGAGCAGTCGTTCAATCGCAAGACGGTTGGTCAGCGGATCGCCATCGTTTCGGCAGGGCCGATCGCCAACTTCCTGTTGGCACTGGTGTTCTTCTGGATTCTGGCAATGGTCGGGAGCCAGCAGGTGCGACCGGTCATCGGTAGCGTCGAGCCGGGTAGCATGGCGGCGCAGGCGGGCTTGAGCCCGGGGCAGGAAATTGTTGCAGTGGATGGCGAGGCGGTGCGTGGCTGGGCCGGGGTCAATCTCGAACTGGTCAGGCGTCTAGGCGAGACCGGCTCGCTGCAGATCGGCGTACAGGACCAAGGCGCCTCCAACACCGTCAGCCATACCGTCAAGCTCGACGGTTGGCTCAAGGGCTCCGATGAGCCTGATCCAATCAAGTCCTTGGGGATTCAGCCCTGGCGCCCGGTGGTCGAGCCGGTGCTGGCCGAGATCGATCCAGAGGGGCCCGGTGCCGCCGCTGGTCTGAAGAGCGGTGACCGACTGCTGACGCTTGATGGTGTAGCCATTGCCGATTGGCAGTCGCTGGTGGACGCCGTTCGTCAGCGCCCGGATGCCAAGGTGGTCCTGCACGTGCAGCGTGACGGCACCCAGCTTGATGTTCCAGTGACCTTGGCGCATCGCGGCGAGGGCAAGGCGCTAGGGGGGTATCTGGGGGCAGGCGTGAAGGGTGGCGAGTGGCCGCCGGGCATGCTGCGCGAGGTTCGTTACGGACCGCTGGACGCGATGGTCGAAGGCGCTCGACGGACCTGGACCATGAGTGTCCTGACCCTTGATTCGCTGAAGAAAATGTTGTTCGGCGAGCTCTCGGTAAAAAACTTGAGTGGACCGATAACCATTGCTAAAGTGGCGGGCGCTTCAGCCCAGTCAGGCATGGGAGATTTCTTGAATTTCCTTGCCTACCTGAGCATTAGCCTCGGAGTTCTTAATTTGTTGCCCATCCCGGTACTGGATGGGGGGCATTTGCTGTTCTACCTGATCGAGTGGGTGCGTGGGCGCCCAGTCTCTGATCGGGTACAAGGTTGGGGGATCCAAATCGGTATCAGTTTGGTAGTCGGGGTGATGTTACTGGCCCTGATCAACGATTTGGGTCGACTGTAAAGCTTAGCTCAATTGCGAATCTGCCGCATAAGCGGCAGTTTGTTTATTGCCAGTTGGAATAAGAAAGGACTTCATGAAACGTCTGCTGCTAACTGCGGTTCTGTCCGTATTGATGATCGCCGAAGTTCACGCTGAGTCCTTCACCATCTCCGATATCCGTGTCAACGGCCTCCAGCGGGTATCCGCCGGTAGCGTGTTTGGCGCCTTGCCCCTCAATGTGGGCGAGACTGCGGACGATCGGCGTCTTGTGGAATCCACTCGTGCATTGTTCAAAACTGGATTCTTCCAGGACATCCAACTGGGGCGCGACGGTAACGTCCTGGTCATCAATGTCGTCGAACGGCCATCGGTCGCGAGCATCGACATCGACGGCAACAAGGCCATCTCGACTGAAGACCTGATGAAAGGTCTCAAACAGTCCGGCCTCGCCGAGGGTGAGATCTTCCAGCGCGCTACCCTCGAGGGTGTGCGTAACGAACTGCAGCGCCAATATGTCGCGCAGGGCCGCTATTCGGCTACGGTCGATACCGAGGTCGTGCCGGAGCCGCGTAACCGTGTGGGTCTGAAAATCAAGATCAACGAAGGTGCCGTCGCTGCCATTCAGCACATCAACGTGGTGGGCAACACGGTCTTTTCCGAAGAAGACCTGACCGACCTGTTCGAACTGAAGACTACCAACTGGCTGTCGTTCTTCAAGAACGACGACAAGTATGCTCGCGAAAAGCTGTCCGGTGACCTCGAGCGTCTGCGCTCGTACTACCTGGACCGCGGCTATATCAACATGGATATCGCCTCGACCCAGGTCTCGATCACGCCGGACAAGAAGCACGTCTACATCACGGTCAACGTGACCGAAGGCGAGAAGTACACGGTCGGCGACGTCAAGCTCAATGGCGACCTGAAAGTGCCTGAAGACCAGGTCCAGGCACTGCTGCTGGTCAAGAAAGGCCAGGTGTTCTCGCGCAAGGTCATGACCAACACTTCCGAGTTGATAACCCGCCGCCTGGGTAACGATGGCTATACCTTCGCCAACGTCAACGGCGTGCCGGTGCCGCATGCGGATACCAAGACCGTCGATATCACCTTTGCCGTGGATCCTGGCAAGCGTGCCTACGTCAACCGCATCAACTACCGCGGCAACACCAAGTCCGATGACCAGGTGCTGCGCCGCGAGATGCGTCAGATGGAAGGTGGCTGGGCTTCGACCTATCTGATCGATCAGTCCAAGACTCGTCTCGAGCGTTTGGGCTTCTTCAAGGAAGTGAAGGTCGCGACGCCGCCGGTCCCGGGCACCGACGACCAGGTCGACGTCAATTATGACGTGGAAGAGCAAGCGTCGGGCTCGATCACCGCCAGCGTCGGTTTCGCCCAGAGCGCCGGTCTGATCCTCGGTGGTTCGATCAGCCAGAACAACTTCCTGGGTACGGGTAACAAGGTCTCCATCGGCCTGACCCGCAGCGAATACCAGAGCCGTTACAACTTCAGCTACGTCAATCCGTACTTCACTCCGGATGGCGTGAGCCTGGGTTACAACCTGTTCTATCGCACCACCAACTACAAAGACCTCGATGTCGATATCGCCAGCTACTCGGTCGACAGCCTGGGCGGCGGTGTGAGCTTCGGTTACCCGATCAGTGAAACCTCGCGGTTGAACTTCGGCCTGACTGCTCAGCAGGACAAGATCAAGACCGGTACCTATACCGTTGACCAGATCTTCGACTTCATCGACAAGGAAGGCGACAGCTTCCTGAACTACAAGGCCTCGGTGGGCTGGTCGTCCTCGACCTTGAACAAGGGCACCTTGCCGACTCGTGGTGCGTCGCAGAGCCTGACCGGTGAAGTGACCATTCCGGGCAGCGACCTGTCGTTCTACAAGATCGACTACCGTGGCCAGTTGTTTGCACCGATCACCGATAACTACACCGCACGCTTCCACAGCGAACTGGGGTATGGCGGTGGATATGGTTCGACCAGCGGTCTGCCGTTCTACGAGAACTACTATGCCGGTGGTTTCAACTCGGTCCGTGGATTCAAGGACAGCACACTTGGCCCTCGTAGTACGCCTAGTAAGGGGACTCGCCCCGGCACTACGGCGGATCCGGACCAAGACCCACTCGCCTTCGGTGGTAACGTCCAGATCACCGGCGGTGCCGAGATTCTGTTCCCGCTGCCATTCGTCAAAGACCAGCGCTCGCTGCGTACCTCGGTGTTCGTCGATGCCGGTAACGTGTTCAACACCAACTGCGCGGCCAACTCGGTTGATTGCTCGGGTGTGGACTTCTCCAATATCGCCGTTTCGACCGGTGTAGGCGTGACCTGGGTCACCGCGCTGGGGCCGCTGAGCTTCGCGTTGGCGATGCCGATCAAGAAGCCGACGAATGCCGAAACCCAGATTTTCCAATTCTCCCTGGGCCAGACCTTCTAAGGTCTGCTCCACGGGGCAACAACCCGAATTCTGCAGGAGTTCATTGTGCGTAAGTTGACTCAATTAGTAGTACTGGCCGCCACTCTGGCCGCTTCTCTGGGTGCCACGCCGGCGTTTGCTGACATGAAGATCGCCGTGCTGAACTATCAGATGGCGTTGCTGGAATCGGACGCGGCGAAAAAGTACGCCGTGGATGCCGAGAAAAAATTTGGTCCGCAACTGACCAAGCTCAAGGCTCTGGAAAGCAGCGCCAAAGGCATCCAGGACAAACTGGTCAGCGGTGGCGACAAGATGGCCCAGGCTGATCGCGACAAACTGGAGCTGGACTTCAAGCAAAAGGCCCGGGACTTCCAGTTCCAGTCCAAGGAGCTGAACGAAGCCAAGGCTGCTGCCGACCGTGACATGCTGCAACAACTCAAGCCCAAGCTGGATGGCGCCGTGGAAGCGGTCATCAAGCAAGGTGCCTTCGACCTGGTTCTCGAGCGTGGCGCTGTGATCGATGTCAAACCGCAATACGACATCACTCGCCAAGTGATCGAGCGCATGAATCAGTCGCGCTGATCATGACCGCCAACGTCACGCTCGGCGAGTTGGCCGAGATCCTGGGTGCCACGTTACGTGGCACCGCGGATAGAAAAATCACTGGGCTGGCCACTCTTCAGGAGGCCGGCCCAGCTCAGTTGAGCTTCCTGGCAAATCCCCAGTACCGCAAGTACCTGGCCGATACCCAGGCGGGCGCCGTACTGCTCAAAACGGCGGATGCTGAAGCCTATGCCGGAGATGCCCTGCTGGTGCCGGATCCTTACCTGGCCTACGCGCGTATCTCGCATCTGTTCGATCCCAAGCCCAAGGCAGTGCCCGGTGTGCATCCGACGGCCGTAGTGTCCGACGATGCGATCGTCGACGCCACCGCCAGCGTTGGGCCTGGTGCCGTTATCGAAAGCGGCGCGATCATCGGCGCTGGCGTGACCATTGGTGCCCAATGCTTCATCGGTGCGCGCAGTGTGATTGGCGCTGGCGGTTGGCTGGCGCCACGGGTGACCTTGTACCACGATGTACGCATCGGTCAACGCGTGGTGATCCAGTCGGGTGCAGTGCTCGGTGGCGAGGGCTTCGGCTTTGCCAACGAGAAAGGCGTGTGGCAGAAGATCGCCCAGATTGGTGGCGTTATCGTCGGCGATGACTGTGAAATCGGCGTCAATACTGCCATCGACCGCGGTGCGCTGGGACCTACCGTGCTTGGCAATGGCGTCAAGCTCGACAATCAGATCATGATTGCCCACAACGTCCAGATCGGCGACCACACTGCCATGGCCGCCTGTGTCGGCATTTCCGGCAGCGCCAAGATCGGCAAGCACTGCATGCTGGCCGGTGGTGTGGGACTGGTAGGCCATATCGAAATCTGCGACAACGTTTTCGTGACCGGCATGACCATGGTGACTCGCTCGATCACCGAGCCGGGGTCCTATTCGTCAGGTACGGCCATGCAACCCGCCGCCGAATGGCGCAAGAGTGCTGCGCGTATTCGCCAGCTCGATGACATGTATCGCCGCCTGCAGCAGGTAGAAAAGCAGGTCCAGGCCGTGACCCAGGCCGACAAAGGATCATCAGAAGGCTGATACCATTTCCACATCAAGTGTGCACTGCCGTTAGAATGCCTCCTTGATTTGCAAGAGGAGTGCTGCGCACGCGCCGCGCGCTCCCTATCTTTTATACAGGCTTCCCCCAGAAATGATGGACATCAACGAGATTCGCGAATACCTGCCGCACCGCTATCCTTTCCTGTTGGTGGATCGGGTGGTAGAGCTTGATACCGAGGCGCAGCGTATTCGTGCCTACAAGAATGTCAGCATCAACGAGCCATTCTTCAACGGCCACTTTCCCGCGCACCCGATCATGCCGGGCGTGCTGATCATCGAGGCCATGGCGCAGGCGGCTGGCATCCTGGGGTTCAAGATGCTTGACGTCAAACCCGCGGACGGCACTTTGTATTACTTCGTCGGCTCCGACAAGCTGCGCTTTCGCCAGCCTGTGCTGCCGGGGGATCAGTTGATACTGGAAGCCAAGTTCCTCAGCTGCAAGCGCCAGATCTGGAAGTTCGAATGCTCGGCTTCCGTCGATGGCAAACCGGTGTGCTCCGCTGAAATCATCTGCGCGGAACGTAAACTATGAGTTTGATTGACCCTCGTGCCATCATCGACCCTTCTGCCAAATTGGCGGACGGCGTCGAGGTCGGTCCATGGTCGATCGTCGGTGCAGGTGTGGAAATCGGCGAGGGGACCGTTATCGGCCCCCACGTGATACTCAAGGGGCCGACCCGCATCGGCAAGCATAACCGCATCTACCAGTTTTCCTCGGTAGGCGAAGACACCCCTGATCTCAAGTACAAGGGTGAAGAAACGCGCCTGGTGATCGGCGACCACAACGTCATTCGCGAAGGTGTGACTATCCACCGCGGTACCGTGCAGGATCGTCACGAAACCACCCTGGGCGATCATAATCTGATCATGGCCTACGCCCACATCGGCCATGACAGCGTGATTGGCAACAACTGTATTCTGGTCAATAACACCGCGCTGGCCGGCCACGTGCATGTCGATGACTGGGCGATCCTCTCCGGATTCACCCTGGTGCATCAGTTCTGCCATATCGGCGCGCACAGTTTTTCCGGCATGGGCACCGCCATTGGCAAGGATGTTCCGGCATTCGTCACGGTGTTCGGCAACCCGGCCGAGGCGCGCAGCATGAATTTCGAAGGCATGCGCCGTCGAGGCTTCAGCAACGACGCTATCCAGGCGCTGCGCCGCGCGTATAAGGTGGTCTATCGTCAGGGCTTGACGGTCGACAAGGCTATTACCGAGCTGGCCGAGTCAGCCGCCGAGTACCCTGAAGTCGCGCTGTTCCTGAAGTCCATCGAAGGCTCCTCGCGGGGCATCACCCGCTGATGTCACTCCCACAGGTATTGACCGTAGCGTTGGTGGCCGGCGAGGCCAGCGGCGATATTCTCGGTGCTGGTCTGATGCGCGCGCTCAAGGCGCGCCATCCCGGCATTCGTTTCATCGGCGTGGGTGGTCCGCTGATGGAAGCCGAGGGCATGCAGTCATATTTCCCCATGGAGCGCCTTTCGGTCATGGGCCTGGTCGAAGTACTGGGGCGTCTGCGCGAGTTGTTGCGCCGGCGTAAAGACCTGATCGCCACCCTGATCGAGCAGCGTCCCGATGTGTTCATCGGTATCGACGCGCCTGATTTCACCCTCAATATCGAACTCAAACTCCGTCAGGCCGGGATCAAGACCGTTCACTATGTGAGCCCGTCGGTCTGGGCCTGGCGGCAGAAACGCGTGCTCAAGATTCGTGAGGGTTGCGACTTGATGCTGACCTTGCTGCCCTTCGAGGCGCGCTTCTATGAAGAGCAGGGCGTGCCGGTGAAGTTCGTCGGCCATCCACTGGCCGATACCGTGCCGTTGGAAGTCGACCGCCAGGCTGCGCGTGCGCAATTGGGGTTGGCGGCGGATGTGCCGGTGGTGGCACTGATGCCCGGCAGCCGCGGTGGTGAAGTAGGGCGCCTGGGCGAGTTGTTCCTCGATGCCGCGCAACGTCTGCTGAGCCAGCGTCCTGACCTGCGTTTTGTGATTCCGTGTGCGAGCCCGCCACGGCGAGTGCAGCTCGAGGCAATGCTGGACGGTCGGCAACTGCCGGTGACACTGCTCGACGGCGAGTCCCACACGGCCTTGGCCGCCTGCGACGCGGTCCTGATCGCTTCCGGCACCGCGACCCTGGAGGCCTTGCTGTACAAGCGGCCGATGGTGGTGGCCTACCGTCTGTCGACGGTAACGTTCTGGATTCTCAAGCGCATGGTCAAGAGCCCTTACGTCTCGCTTCCCAACCTTCTGGCCCAGCGCCTATTGGTTCCGGAGTTGCTGCAGGACGCCGCCACCGCCGAGGCGCTGGCCGATACCTTGTTGCCGTTGATCGATGGCGGCAGTGAACAGACTCAAGGCTTCGATGCCATCCACCGCACCTTGCGCCTGGATGCCTCGAATCAGGCTGCCGAGGCGGTGCTGGCCTTGCTCGACCCGGCGCGAGCGTCGCTACCAAGGAGTGTCTGATAAACATGAACAAGCCATTGCAGACGGGCCTGGATTACGACCTGGTCGAAGAGTTGGTGGCCGGGGTCGATGAGGTCGGTCGCGGCCCCCTGTGTGGTGCGGTGGTCACGGCGGCGGTGATTCTTGACCCGTGCCGGCCGATCCTGGGCCTCAATGATTCGAAGAAGCTCACCGAAGAGCGTCGCGAGTTGCTCTACGAGGAAATCTGCGAAAAGGCCCTGGCCTGGTGCATCGCCCGTGCCGAGGTCGACGAGATCGACCGGCTGAACATCCTTCACGCCACTATGCTGGCGATGCAGCGCGCCGTCGAAGGGTTGAGCGTGACCCCGAGGCTGGCGCTCATCGACGGCAATCGTTGCCCGCAGTTGAACGTGCCTTCGGCGCCGGTGATAAAGGGCGACTCCAAGGTGCCTGCCATCGCCGCGGCATCGATTCTGGCGAAAGTCAGCCGCGATCGCGAAATGACCGCTTTCGAGTTGATCTACCCCGAGTATGGCATTGGCGGGCACAAAGGCTATCCGACGCCCGTGCACCTCGAAGCGCTGGCGCGGTTGGGGCCTACCCCAATTCATCGGCGTTCGTTCGCTCCGGTACGCGTCGCGTGGGAAGCACGGGCGGGCCTGGATATAGATCTGGCGTAACACACGCTCTGCTGATGTTTGTGCCAGACCCCGGTACAATCGCTCCCACTCAAATCATCCTGTAGCGAGGGGGCTTGCCCCCGAATAATCTGCCAGTCCCTCGCGCAGTGACTGACTCATCGAATCGGGGCCAGCCCCCTCGCTACGCTGCATCCGTTGTCACAGGATCAAACATGTCGGTTTCTTTCGTACATCTACGCCTGCACACCGAATACTCGCTGGTCGATGGCCTGGTGCGGATCAAGCCGCTGGTCAAGGCCCTGGCCGGGATGAACATGCCCGCCGTGGCGGTCACCGACCAGAACAACATGTGCTCGCTGGTCAAGTTCTACAAGAACGCCATGGGCGCCGGCATCAAGCCGATCTGCGGCGCCGACCTGTGGCTGGCCGGGCGTGACGCCGATGCCGCTCTGAGCCGGATCAGTCTGCTGGCGATGAACGCCAAGGGCTACCGCAACATCACCGAGCTGATTTCCCGCGGTTTCATCGATGGTCAGCGCAATGGCCAGGTGATCATCGAGCGCGAATGGGTGGCCGAGGCCAGCGAAGGGGTCATAGCTCTGTCCGCAGCCCGTGAAGGCGAGATCGGTCTGGCCCTGTTGGGCGGTAATCCGGGCGATGCCGAGCACTTGCTGCGCGAATGGATGACGGTGTTCCCGGATCGCTTCTATGTAGAGGTCCAGCGTACCAACCGCACCAACGACGAAGAATATCTGCACGCGGCCGTGGCGCTGGCCGATCGCCTGGGCGCGCCGCTGGTGGCCACCAACGACGTGCGTTTCATCAAGCAGGAAGACTACGAAGCCCACGAGACCCGTGTTTGCATTGGTGAAGGCCGGGCGCTTGACGACCCGCGCCGCTCGAAAAACTACAGCGACCAGCAGTACCTCAAGAGCCCGGAGCAAATGGCCGAGCTGTTCAGCGACCTGCCCGAGGCGCTGGAAAACACTGTCGAGATCGCCAAGCGTTGTAACATCGACGTCAAGCTGGGCAAGCACTTCCTGCCCGATTACCCGATTCCCGATGGCATGACCATCGACGAGTATTTCCGCAAGGTCTCGTTCGACGGTCTGGAAGAGCGCCTGGCGGTTCTGCTGCCCAAGGACACCACCGAGGATTACGACGCCAAGCGCCAGGTATACGTCGACCGTCTGAATTTCGAGCTGGATATCATCATCCAGATGGGTTTTCCCGGTTACTTCCTGATCGTTATGGACTTCATCCAGTGGGCCAAGAGCAACGGCGTGCCGGTCGGGCCTGGGCGGGGGTCGGGTGCTGGCTCGCTGGTGGCCTACGTACAGAAGATCACCGACCTCGACCCGCTTGAATACGACCTGCTGTTCGAACGGTTTCTCAACCCGGAACGGGTTTCCATGCCCGACTTCGACGTCGACTTCTGCATGGACGGCCGCGACCGGGTCATCGAGTACGTGGCAGAAAAGTACGGGCGCAACGCGGTCAGTCAGATCATCACCTTCGGCTCCATGGCAGCCAAGGCGGTGGTGCGCGACGTGGCACGGGTGCAGGGCAAGTCCTACGGCCTGGCCGATCGTCTGTCGAAGATGATCCCGTTCGAAGTAGGCATGACCCTCGAAAAGGCCTACGAGCAGGAGGAGATCCTGCGCGACTTCCTCAAGTCGGACGAAGAAGCCGGCGAAATCTGGTCCATGGCCCTCAAGCTCGAAGGTATCGTGCGTAACGTCGGCAAACACGCCGGCGGCGTGGTCATCGCCCCCACCAAGCTCACCGACTTCTCGCCGATCTACTGCGATGAGGAAGGCAGCGGCCTGGTGACCCAGTTCGACAAGGACGACGTCGAGGCGGCCGGCCTGGTGAAGTTCGACTTCCTCGGCCTGCGCACCCTGACGATCATCGACTGGGCGCTGAAAACCATCAACCGCGAGCGTGCCAAGGTCGACGAGCCGCCGCTGGACATCGCTTTCATTCCTCTGGACGACAAGCCGACCTACACGCTGCTGCAGAAGGCCGAGACCACGGCGGTGTTCCAGCTCGAGTCGCGCGGCATGAAGGAGCTGATCAAAAAGCTCAAGCCCGACTGCCTCGAAGACCTTATCGCACTGGTCGCGCTGTTCCGCCCGGGCCCGCTGCAGTCGGGCATGGTGGACGACTTCATCAATCGCAAGCACGGCCGTGCCGAGCTGGCGTACCCGCACTCCGATTACCAGTACGAAGGGCTCAAACCCGTGCTGGCGCCGACTTACGGCATCATCCTGTATCAAGAACAGGTGATGCAGATCGCCCAGGTCATGGCCGGCTACACCCTCGGTGGCGCCGACATGCTGCGCCGGGCCATGGGTAAAAAGAAACCCGAGGAAATGGCCAAGCAACGCGGCGGTTTCATCGAAGGCTGCGCGAACAACAATATCGATCCGGATCTGGCCGGTAACATCTTCGATCTGGTAGAAAAATTCGCCGGTTACGGTTTCAACAAGTCTCACTCCGCAGCCTATGGCCTGGTCTCCTATCAGACCGCCTGGCTGAAAACGCACTACCCGGCGCCGTTCATGGCCGCGGTGCTGTCGGCGGACATGCACAACACCGACAAGGTCGTGACCTTGATCGAGGAAGTGCGCACCATGAAGCTGCGCCTCGACGCACCGGACGTGAACACTTCGGAGTTCAAGTTCACGGTGAACGACGACGGCCGCATCGTCTATGGCCTGGGCGCTATCAAGGGCGTGGGCGAGGGGCCGGTTGAGGCTATCGTCGAATCTCGTCAGAGCGGGCCGTTCAAGGACCTGTTCGACTTCTGTGAGCGGGTCGACCTCAAACGCATCAACAAGCGTACTCTCGACGGGCTGATTCGCAGCGGCGCACTGGATCGTCTTGGGCCGTTCTTTCACGACGAGCCCAAGGCCTACCAGGCCACTATCGATCAGAACCGCGCGGTGTTGCTGGCCTCTCTGGAAGAAGCCATCAAGGCCGCAGAACAGACCGCGCGCACGCTGGACAGTGGCCACATCGACTTGTTCGGCGGCTTGTTCGTCGAGGCGGATGCCGATGTCTATGCCCCCCATCGCAAGGCGCGCCCGCTGACGCTCAAGGAGCGCCTGAAGGGCGAAAAGGACACCTTGGGGCTGTACCTCACCGGCCACCCGATCGACGAGTACGAAGGCGAGATTCGCCGTTTTGCTCGCCAGCGCATCATCGACCTCAAGCCTTCTCGTGAAAGCCAGACGGTGGCGGGTATGGTCATCGCACTGCGGGTGATGAAGAACAAGAAGGGCGACAAGATGGGCTTCATCACCCTCGACGATCGCTCGGCGCGCATCGAGGCGTCGCTGTTCGCCGATGCCTATATCACCGCGCAAAATCTGCTGCAGACCGACGCGGTGGTGGTGGTCGAAGGTGAGGTCAGCAACGATGATTTCTCTGGCGGCCTGCGGCTGCGGGTCAAGCGCGTGATGACCATGGAAGATGCCCGTACGCAACTGGCTGAAAGCCTGCGTTTGAAGGTCAATGTCGAGGCGCTCAAGGGCGACCGCATGAGCTGGCTGGGCGAGTTGCTCAAGCGCCATCGGGGCGCCTGTCCGGTGACCATGGACTACACCGGCCAGGATGCCAAGGCCATGCTGCAGTTCGGCGAAGCCTGGCGAATCGACCCGGCCGACAGCTTGATTCAAGCGCTGCGTGACCAGTTCGGGCGTGAGAACGTCTTTTTGCAATACCGTTGATTCAGAGCCCGCCGGTGGCGTTTCGAAACACGCGCCGCCAGCGAGGCATGGCTTGACCTGATTTTTAAACTCGACCTGAATGCGCCAATTCCGTAAGGTATGGCGCCAAACGGATCAACCGGCCGGCCGCCTGGCCGTCGACCCAAGACGGAAGACTATGAACCCGAATTTTCTTGATTTCGAACAGCCGATTGCCGACCTGCAAGCCAAGATCGAAGAATTGCGCCTGGTCGGTAACGATAACTCTCTGAATATCGGCGATGAGATCTCGCGTCTGCAGGACAAGAGCAGCACGTTGACCGAAAGCATTTTCGGCAACCTGACCAGCTGGCAGATCGCCCGGCTGGCGCGTCATCCTCGCCGCCCGTACACCCTGGACTACATCCAGCACATCTTCACCGAGTTCGACGAACTGCACGGCGATCGGCACTTTTCCGATGACGCCGCTATTGTCGGTGGTATCGCTCGCCTCGACGAGCAGCCGGTGATGATCATCGGCCATCAGAAAGGCCGTGAAGTACGCGAGAAGGTGCGTCGCAACTTCGGCATGCCACGTCCTGAGGGCTACCGCAAGGCTTGCCGCCTGATGGAAATGGCCGAGCGTTTCAAGATGCCGATCCTGACCTTCATCGACACCCCGGGTGCCTACCCCGGTATTGACGCCGAAGAGCGCAATCAGAGCGAGGCGATCGCCTGGAACCTGCGCGTCATGGCCCGTCTGAAAACCCCGATCATCGCTACCGTTATCGGTGAAGGCGGCTCGGGCGGTGCGTTGGCCATTGGCGTCTGCGACCAGTTGAACATGCTGCAGTACTCCACCTACGCGGTGATTTCGCCGGAAGGTTGCGCCTCGATCCTGTGGAAGACTGCCGATAAGGCGCCGGACGCCGCTGAAGCCATGGGTATCACGGCTGAGCGCCTGAAGGGGCTGGGCATCGTCGACAAGGTCATCAACGAGCCTCTGGGTGGCGCCCATCGCGATCCGGCCAAGACCGCTGCCAATATCCGTGCGGAGCTGACTGCGCAGCTGGACATGCTCAAGAGCTTCGACACCGACGCGCTGCTGGCCCGTCGTTACGAGCGCCTGATGAGCTACGGTCTGTAATATCACCTGCTGGCAATGGTGGTCTCAAGGCCGCCTTTGCGAGCAGAGTTCGCTCCCACATCTGTTACGCCTGTGGGAGCAAACGTTGCTCTCACAGTGCAATCAGCCTTGAAGCCCTGCACCTGTGGGACCAAGGCTTGCCCGAGAACAGGCTGGTAGCAACACCCATACCTTCAATCCGGTCAGCAGGGCCCGATCATGCTCGATCAACTGCTGCAGCAACTCACCCCCTACCGCAACGCCCCCGCCTGGCGCATCGCCTTCTCCGGCGGTCTCGACTCTACCGTACTGCTGCATCAACTCGCCGAGCTTGCCCGCCTGCACCTATTGCCACCGCTGCGTGCTATCCATGTCCATCATGGCCTGCAAGCGGCCGCCGATGCCTGGCCTGAACACTGTCGAGCTGTCTGCGCACAACTGGGCATTCCCTTGCAGGTGATCCACGTTCAGGTGCAGCCCGGCTCCAGCCTCGAGCAGGCTGCACGTGCTGCGCGTTATGGGGCGTTCATCGAATGCATGGAAAAAGACGAAATATTGCTCACCGCCCAGCATCGCGACGATCAGGCCGAAACGCTGTTGTTCCGGCTTTTGCGCGGGGCAGGGGTGCGCGGATTGGCCGCAATGCCTCGCGAGCGAGTACTGGGCGCGGGGCTGCTGGTGCGCCCTCTGCTCGATGTCCCTCGGGCACGCCTGCATGCCTGGGCCACCGAGCGGCAGGCTCCGTGGATCGAGGACCCGAGCAATGCCGATGATCGCCCGTCGCGCAATTTTTTGCGGTTGAATATCTTCCCTGTATTGGCGGCTCGCTGGCCCCAGGCCTCACAGAACATGGCCAGGGCAGCGGCCCATGTTGGTGAAGCTCTGTATTTGCTGGAAGAACTGGGGCGCGAAGATCTCGAAGATGCGCTCATGGGCAACAATTACCAGTGGCTCGGCGTGCCTACCTTGTCGCTGCCGCCGTTGCGCAGGCTCTCCGCCGCACGTCAGCGCAACGCTCTGCAGACTTGGCTGGCACCTTTGACACGCCTACCTGACGCTGCGCATTGGGCGGGCTGGGATGACTTGCGGGACGCCACTCCGGCTGCCACGCCGATCTGGCGGCTGGCCGATGGCGAGTTGCACGCTAGCCAGAAGCGCATCTGGTGGCTGTCCGGTTTCTGGCTGCGGCCGCCGTTACCCGCTGGCGCCTGGCCCGATCCTGCCCAGCCGATGACATTGCCTGGCAACGGCGAGTTGCGCTGGACGGGTGACATAGCGCCGGGCCAGTTCGAGGTTCGTTATCGTCAGGGCGGTGAGACGATGAACCTCTGGGGGCGCGGTCACCGAGACCTCAAGCGTCTGCTCAACGAAATAGGCGTACCTGCATTCGTGCGCGGGCGCTTGCCCTTGCTGTACGTCGACGGCGAACTCCATGCGGTGGCCAACCAGGGGCATCTCAATCGCGAGAGCAGGTTGTTGAAATGGTCGCCGCCGAGCAACCCCGCATCCCCCGCGAGCAACGTTTGAGATGAAAGGCGCTTTCCGGTAGACTACGCTCCCTTCTTGATACAACTTCTGTGGATTCCCGTAATCGCAGGGGTTGCCGATGTCCAAATGATTTTTGGCCATCGGGGGCTTCGGCCTTCCTTCGCTTTCCCCGGCGGCTCTGACCGCTTTAACGCAGACTTCTAGGGTTTTTCATGACGCGCTACATCTTCGTCACGGGCGGTGTTGTTTCTTCATTGGGGAAAGGCATTGCTTCGGCATCATTGGCGGCCATCCTGGAGGCGCGGGGGCTTAAGGTCACCATGCTCAAACTGGATCCGTACATCAACGTCGATCCAGGGACCATGAGCCCTTTCCAGCACGGTGAAGTGTTCGTCACCCACGACGGTGCCGAGACCGACCTCGACCTGGGTCACTATGAGCGGTTCATCCGCACGACCATGACCCAGAACAACAACTTCACCACGGGCCGTGTCTACGAGCACGTCCTGCGCAAGGAGCGCCGTGGTGATTACCTCGGGGCGACCATTCAGGTCATCCCGCACATCACCGACGAAATCAAGCGCCGAGTCATCAAGGGTGCGGGTGACGCCGACGTGGCGCTGGTCGAGATTGGCGGCACGGTGGGTGACATCGAGTCGCAACCGTTCCTGGAGGCCATCCGCCAGCTGCGTTTCGAGGTCGGCGCCAAGCGCGCGATGCTGATGCACCTGACGCTGGTTCCGTACATTGCCACCGCGGGCGAAACCAAGACCAAGCCGACTCAGCATTCGGTCAAGGAACTGCGCTCCATCGGCCTGCAACCCGACGTGCTGGTTTGCCGTTCCGATCACGCGATCGACGTCTCGTCGCGCCGCAAGATCGCTCAGTTCACCAACGTTGAAGAGCGCGCGGTCATCGCTCTGGAAGACGCCGACACCATCTACAAGATTCCGGGCATCCTGCATTCCCAGGGCCTCGATGATTTCGTCGTCGAGCGTTTCGGTCTGCAATGCGGCAGCGCCGACCTGTCCGAGTGGGAAAAGGTCGTCGACGCCAAGCTCAACCCCGAGCACGAAGTCACCATCGCCATGGTCGGCAAGTACATGGAGCTGCTGGACGCCTACAAGTCGCTGATCGAAGCGATGAGTCACGCCGGCATCGCCAACCGTACCAAGGTCAACCTGCGCTATATCGACTCCGAAGACATCGAGAATCAGGGCACCGGCCTGCTCGAAGGCGCCGATGCGATCCTGGTGCCAGGCGGTTTCGGCTTGCGTGGCGTCGAAGGCAAGATCACTGCCGTGCAGTTCGCTCGTGAAAACAAGGTGCCTTACCTGGGTATCTGCCTGGGCATGCAAGTGGCGGTCATCGAGTTCGCGCGTAACGTGCTGGGCTGGAAAGACGCCAACTCCACCGAGTTCGATCGCGCCAGCGGTCACCCGGTGGTGGGCCTGATCACCGAGTGGGAAGATGCCACCGGTGCAGTCGAAACCCGTACCGAAACCTCCGACCTGGGCGGCACCATGCGCCTCGGCGCGCAGGACTGCCAACTGGTAGCCGGTTCCAAGGTGCATGACTGCTATGCCAAGGACGTGATCGTCGAACGTCACCGTCACCGCTATGAAGTGAACAACAACCTGCTCCCGCAGTTGGTCGAGGGCGGCTTGATCGTCTCCGGTCGTTCCGGCGACGGCGCGCTGGTGGAAGTGGTCGAAGGTCAGGATCACCCATGGTTCGTGGCGTGCCAGTTCCACCCTGAATTCACTTCGACGCCTCGTGACGGCCACCCGCTGTTCAGCGGTTTCGTCAAGGCGGCACTCACTCAACACCAGAAGAAGGCTTGAGTCATGACACAGAAGATCATCCGCGTCGGCGCCATCGAGGTTGCCAACGACAAGCCGATGGTGCTGTTCGGTGGCATGAACGTGCTGGAGTCCCGCGATCTGGCGATGCAGATCTGTGAAGAGTACGTGCGCGTTACCGAAAAACTGGGTATCCCGTACGTATTCAAGGCCAGCTTCGACAAGGCCAATCGTTCCTCGGTGACGTCTTACCGCGGGCCGGGCTTGGAAGAGGGCATGCGCATTTTCGAAGAGATCAAGCGCACCTTCAACGTGCCTGTGATCACCGATGTCCACGAGCCAGCGCAAGCGGCCGTGGTCGCTGAAGTCTGCGACATCATCCAGCTGCCGGCCTTCTTGTCGCGCCAGACCGATCTGGTCGTGGCGATGGCCAAGACCAACGCGGTGATCAACATCAAGAAGGCCCAGTTCCTCGCGCCTCAGGAGATGAAACACATCCTGGCCAAGTTCGAAGAAGCGGGCAACGACCAGTTGATCCTCTGCGAGCGCGGCACCAGCTTCGGCTACAACAACCTGGTGGTCGATCCGCTGGGCTTCGGCATCATGAAGCAGTTCGAATATCCGCTGATCTTCGACGTGACCCACGCCCTGCAAATGCCGGGCGCGCGCCTCGATTCGGCGGGCGGTCGTCGTGCCCAGGTGACCGACCTGGCAAAGGCCGGTCTGAGCCAGGGCCTGGCGGGCCTGTTCCTTGAAGCTCATCCGGACCCTGACAACGCCAAATGCGACGGCCCTTGCGCCTTGCGCCTGAACAAGCTGGAGCCGTTCCTGTCTCAGCTCCAGGCGCTGGATCAGTTGATCAAGAGTTTCGACCCGATCGAAACCGCGTAACGGTTATTTCGGGTAGAGTATTGCTCGATTTGTTTATTGGCTGGGCGTCTATTCCGGCGCATGGCCAGGTGGTAGCGGCGGCCTGACGTACGCCTTCGCGAGCAAGCTTTGCGTTCACAGGCGCACATCTGTGGGAGCGAAGCTTGCTCGCGAAGAGGCCCTGCACCCCAATACGATTTTCCAGATCAGCCGCACAATCTCCCCACTGTCCTAGTCAACTTCGGAGTGCTCATAACAATGGCAAAAATCGTCGACATCAAAGGTCGTGAAGTTCTCGATTCCCGTGGCAACCCTACCGTCGAGGCCGATGTGCTGCTCGATAACGGCATCATCGGCAGCGCCTGTGCGCCGTCGGGTGCGTCGACTGGTTCGCGTGAAGCTCTGGAACTGCGCGATGGCGACAAGAGCCGTTACATGGGCAAGGGCGTGCTGAAAGCCATCGCCAACATCAACGGCCCGATCCGTGATGCGCTGCTGGGCAAGGACCCGGTTGATCAGAAAGCCCTCGATCACGTGATGATCGCGCTGGATGGCACCGAGAACAAAGCGTCGCTGGGCGCCAACGCCATCCTGGCCGTCTCCCTGGCCGCCGCCAAGGCCGCCGCACAGGATCAGGACCTGCCGCTGTACGCGCACATCGCCAACCTCAACGGTACGCCGGGCGTTTACTCCATGCCGGTGCCGATGATGAACATCATCAATGGCGGCGAGCATGCCGACAACAACGTCGATATTCAGGAGTTCATGGTGCAGCCTGTCGGCGCCAAGAGCTTCTCCGAAGCACTGCGCATGGGCACGGAAATTTTCCACCACCTCAAAGCCGTGCTCAAAGGCCGTGGCCTGAACACTGCCGTGGGTGACGAAGGTGGTTTTGCACCGAATCTGGCATCCAACGAAGACGCCTTGGGCGCCATCGCCGAAGCGGTCGAAAAGGCCGGCTATAAACTGGGCACCGATGTCACCCTGGCCTTGGACTGCGCCGCCAGCGAATTCTACGAAAACGGTACCTACGACCTGGCCGGTGAAGGCCACAAATTCGACGCCGAAGGCTTCGCCAGCTACCTGGCCGGCCTGACCGAACGCTATCCGATCATCTCGATCGAAGACGGCCTTGACGAGTCCGACTGGGCAGGCTGGAAAATCCTCACCGACAAGATCGGCGACAAGGTGCAACTGGTGGGCGACGATCTGTTCGTGACCAACACCAAGATCCTGAAGGAAGGCATCGACAAGAAGATCGCCAATTCGATCCTGATCAAGTTCAACCAGATCGGCACCTTGACCGAGACGCTGGAAGCCATCCAGATGGCCAAGGCGGCCGGTTACACTGCGGTGATCTCGCACCGTTCGGGCGAAACCGAAGACTCCACCATCGCTGACCTGGCCGTAGGTACTGCAGCTGGCCAGATCAAGACGGGCTCGCTGTGCCGTTCCGACCGCGTCTCCAAGTACAACCAACTGCTGCGTATCGAAGAGCAACTGGGCGACAAGGCGGTCTATCGCGGACGTGCAGAATTCCGCGGCTGAATAGCGGGATCGACCTGCGCGGTCAATCACGACACATGACCGTTGCTCGGGCGGGGCATTTCACCGCCGGGCAATAGATGGTAAAAAGATGCCAGTCGTCGGCGCCGATCATTCGCCGCCGTCGTCGCTGGCAGATGCTTCAGAGTGCTGAGCCCGGTGCATGCCGGGCTTCGTGCCATCAGACGTTCCATGCTGTGACCGTCTTTACCACTGGATACCTTGATGCGCAGTCCTTACTGGTTGTTCCTTGTTTTGCTCGCCCTGTTGGGTGGGTTGCAATACCGCCTATGGGTCGGTAATGGCAGCCTGGCCCAGGCCACCGAGCTGCGCCAGCAGATTGCCGACCAGGAGGCTGAAAACAAGCGCCTGGAAGAACGTAATCGCGTGCTGGACGCCGAGGTGTCCGAGTTGAAGAAAGGCATGGAAACCGTTGAAGAGCGTGCCCGTCAGGAACTGGGCATGGTCAAGAACGGCGAGACTCTCTATCAGTTGGCCCAATGAATTCAGTGTTACCTGCCTTCTGGGCAGTCATCCCCGCTGCGGGGGTAGGCGCGCGCATGGCCGCCGACCGCCCCAAGCAGTACCTGACCCTGGGTCAGCACACACTTCTCGAACATAGCCTCGGCTGTTTTCTCGATCACCCGGGGCTCAAGGGCCTGGTGGTCAGCCTGGCGGTGGACGATCCCTATTGGCCGAATCTGGCCTGCGCCACCGACCCGCGTATCCAGCGCGTGGCCGGCGGTATCGAGCGCGCCGATTCGGTGCTCAACGCCTTGCTCTATCTGCACGGGCAGGGCGCCGACGATGACGACTGGGTGTTGGTGCACGATGCCGCGCGGCCCAACCTGGCGCGCAGCGACCTCGATAACTTGCTGCGGCAACTCGGCAATGATCCCGTAGGCGGCTTGCTGGCGGTACCGGCGCGGGACACCCTCAAGCGGGCGGACAGCAATGGCCGGGTACGCGAAACGGTGGACCGCAGCAGCATCTGGCAGGCCTATACGCCGCAGATGTTCAGGCTCGGCGCCTTGCACCGGGCGCTGGCCGATAGCCTGGTAGCGGATGTGGCAATCACCGACGAGGCCTCGGCCATGGAGTGGGCCGGGCAAGCGCCGCGGCTGATCGAAGGCCGGGCCGACAACCTCAAGATAACCCGCTCGGAAGACCTGGACTGGTTGCGCCAGCGTTGGGCCAACAAGCCGGGTTAGCGCCGTTGTTTTGCGGCGTTTTTGCCGGCCTCACCGCGTCCGAACGTGCAATGATCATTGCCCGCGCGGGAGCAAGGCTTGCTCGCGAAGAGGCCCGCAAATTCAACTCAGATACTCCGGCCGTTTGCTCAGCATCTCCCTCAGATAATCCACCAGCTTGCGCACTTTCGGCGACAAGTGCCGCTGCTGCGGATACAGCGCCCACACGGCCGTATTCGGTGGCTGGTGCGCCTCGAGCAACGAGATCAGCGCGCCACTGCGCAAATGCTCCAGCACGTAATAATCTGGTAGCTGACACAAACCGATGCCCGCCAGTGCGGCGTCCAGTACGGCTTGTCCGCTGTTGCAGCGCCAGTTGCCCTGCACACGCTGCGATAATTCCCGGCCATCCTGTTGCAGTGCCCATTGGTCCGAACTGCCGACCAGACAATTGTGTCGCGCCAGCTCCGACAAACTGTGTGGGCGTCCATACCGAGCCAGATAGGACTTTGATGCGCACAGGTACATGCGCCGCGGCGCCAGACGCGTGGCCACCAGTTGCGAGTCCTGCAGGCGACCCAGGCGGATGGCCAGGTCGATCCCTTCGTGCACCAGGTCCAATGGCCGGTTACTCAGCTCTATATCGATCCGCAGTTGTGGGTATTGCCCCATGAACTGCGTGACCAGCGGCACGATAAAGCGCTCCCCGTAGGCCACCGCGCAGGTCATGCGCAGCAGCCCCTTGGGTTCGCTGGCCAGATCACCCACCGCGCGCAGCGCTTCCTCGCGACCGTCCTGCAGGCGCTGGCAATGTTGCAGGAAGGTCTGCCCGGCCTCGGTCAGCGTCACTCGGCGCGTGCTGCGGTACAGCAAGCGGGTCTGCAGGCGATCTTCAAGGCGAGCGATCTGTCGGCTGACGTGCGAGGCCGATACGTTGAGGCGTTCAGCCGCCGCGGTGAATTGACTGCACTCGGCCACCGCCACGAATTCGTCTATACCTTCCCAGCGGTTCTCGTTCATCGACGCTGCCTCTCTGATTATCCCTGCACAGCAATAATGTTTTGTTAGGTCATGGATTATTAATCAAATGATCATGAATTACACTTGAGGGCTTCTGTTATCTCTGTTGGAGTCGTGTTGATGATCAAGTCTCGTGCCGCCGTTGCCTTTGAGGCCAAGAAGCCGCTGGAAGTCGTCGAAGTCGATGTGGCCATGCCCAAGGCGGGTGAGGTGCTGGTACGAATCGTCGCCTCCGGCGTTTGCCACACCGATGCCTACACGCTGTCGGGCGCCGACTCCGAAGGGATCTTCCCGTCGATCCTGGGTCACGAAGGCGGCGGCGTGGTCGAAGCGATCGGTGAGGGCGTGACCTCGGTTGCCGTGGGCGACCACGTGATCCCGCTCTATACCGCCGAATGCCGCAAGTGCAAATTCTGCCTGTCGGGCAAGACCAACCTGTGCCAGGCCGTGCGCGCCACTCAGGGCAAGGGCGTGATGCCCGACGGCACCTCGCGCTTCTCCTATCAGGGCAAGCCGATTTTCCATTACATGGGCACCTCGACCTTCTCCGAGTACACCGTGTTGCCGGAAGTGTCTGTGGCCAAGATCCAGAAGGAAGCGCCGCTGGAAAAGGTCTGCCTGCTCGGATGTGGGGTCACTACCGGTATCGGTGCGGTGATCAATACCGCCAAGGTCAAGCCGGGTGACACCGTAGCGATCTTCGGTCTGGGGGGGATCGGCCTGTCGGCGGTCATTGGCGCGGTCAAGGCCAAGGCCAGCCGTATCATCGCCATCGACATCAACCCGGCCAAGTTCGAGATCGCTCGCCAGTTGGGCGCCACCGACTGCATCAATCCCAAGGAATATGATCGTCCGATCCAGGAAGTGATCATCGACCTCACCGACGGTGGTGTGGACTTCTCCTTTGAGTGCATCGGCAATGTGCAGTTGATGCGCGCCGCACTCGAGAGCTGCCACAAGGGCTGGGGCGAATCAGTGATCATCGGCGTCGCCGGTGCCGGCCAGGAAATCGCTACCCGTCCGTTCCAACTGGTGACCGGTCGCGTCTGGCGCGGTTCGGCTTTCGGTGGCGTGCGCGGCCGTACCGAGCTGCCGAGCTATGTCGACATGGCGCAGAAGGGCGAGATCCCGCTGGATACCTTCATCACCCACACCATGGGTCTGGAAGATATCAACAAGGCGTTCGACCTGATGCACGAAGGCAAGAGCATCCGCAGCGTCATCCACTTCTAAGGGAGGCATGCCATGAGCCTTGAGAACGTTTCGTGCCAGAAGAGCTTCGGCGGCTGGCACAAACGCTACAAGCATCGCAGCGAGGTGCTGGGTTGCGACATGACCTTCGCCGTGTACCTGCCGCCGCAAGCGGAGGCGGGCGGCAAGTTGCCCGTGCTCTATTGGTTGTCGGGGTTGACCTGCACCGACGAGAACTTCATGCAGAAGGCCGGCGCCCACAAGCTGGCCGCCGAGCTGGGGTTGATCATCGTCGCGCCGGATACCAGCCCGCGCGGTCCGGATGTGGCGGACGATCCGGATGGCGCTTGGGACTTCGGTCTGGGGGCTGGCTTCTATCTCAATGCCACGCAGCAGCCGTGGGCGCGGCACTACCGTATGCACGACTATGTTGTGCAGGAACTGCCAGCCTTGGTGGAGGCACATTTCCCGGCCAGCGAGCGGCGCAGTATCAGTGGCCACTCCATGGGCGGCCACGGCGCGCTGGTCTGCGCCTTGCGCAATCCCGGGCGTTACCGTTCGGTGTCGGCGTTTTCGCCGATCAGCAATCCGATGGATTGTCCCTGGGGGCAGAAGGCGTTCTCGCGCTACCTGGGCGAGGAGCGTTCGAAGTGGCGCGAGTGGGATGCTTCGGTGCTGTTGGCCGAGGCCAGCGAGCGCCTGCCGACCTTGGTCGATCAGGGTGATCGGGATGATTTTCTCGAGAACCAGCTCAAGCCCGAAGCCCTGTTGCAAGCGGCTAAAGCGGCGGATTACCCGCTGACGCTGCGGTTGCAGCCGGGCTATGACCACAGCTATTACTTCATCGCCAGCTTCATCGATGATCACCTGCGCCACCACGCGGCGGCGCTCGGCTGAGCCTTTTAGGAGCGGGCTCTGCCCGAGAATGGATCGACACAATACTGCGTCGTGCGCTTCGCGGGCAGAGCCCGCTCCCACATTGGATGGCGTGCTACTAGAGGGCGCCAAGGTCGGTCAAAGCAGGTAGAATCACGCCCTGACTCAATCGGGGCGTTTTCTTTTATGCGTATTGGCCACGGCTATGATGTGCACCGTTTCGCGGATGGCGATTTCATTACTCTCGGGGGCGTGCGCGTCCCGCACCGCTTCGGGCTGCTGGCGCACTCCGATGGCGACGTGCTGCTGCATGCCTTGAGCGATGCGCTGCTCGGTGCTGCGGCCTTGGGCGATATCGGCAAGCACTTCCCCGATACAGACCCGCAGTTCAAGGGGGCCGACAGTCGCGTGCTGTTGCGCCACGTGGTCGCGATCGTTCAGGCAAAAGGCTGGGTGGTCGGTAACGTCGATGCAACCATCGTCGCCCAGGCACCGAAAATGGCCCCACATATCGAGACCATGCGCGCCCACATCGCCGCCGACCTCAACGTCGAGCTCGATCAGGTCAACGTCAAGGCCACCACCGAAGAAAAACTCGGCTTTACCGGTCGCGAAGAGGGCATTGCCGTTCACGCCGTTGCCTTGTTGCTGCGCCCATGACCGAATTCGAACTGCTCGGGCCGCGTGCATGTGGGCCGGCGCTGGGCAGCGCTGTGCTCAAGGCCAGCGCTGAAGATTTCCAGGTCGATGAAGTGCTCGACATCCCGCTCAGCGGTGATGGCGAGCACCTGTGGCTGTGGGTCGAGAAGCGTAATCTCAATACTGAAGAGGCCGCTCGGCGGCTGGCCAAGGCCGCGGGCGTGCCGTTGCGCACGGTCAGTTATGCCGGGCTCAAGGATCGCATGGCGCTGACCCGCCAGTGGTTCAGCCTGCAACTGCCCGGCAAGGCCGATCCGGACCTGAGCAAGGCCGAAGACGACACTCTGAAGATTCTCCAAGCCACCCGTCACAAGCGCAAATTGCAGCGCGGTGCTCACGCCGCCAACGGATTCACCCTGCGCCTGACCGGCATGAACGTTGACCACGGCGCCCTCGATGCGCGCCTGGAACAGCTCAAGGCCTTGGGTGTGCCCAATTATTTCGGCACTCAGCGCTTCGGTCACGATGGCGGCAATGTCTTCGATGCGCAGCAGTGGGCGGGCCGCAAGGCCTTGCCGGAGCAACGCAATGTGCGTTCGCGGCTGCTGTCCACGGCGCGCAGTTTTTTGTTCAATCAGATCCTCGCCGCGCGTGTCGCTGATGGCAGCTGGAACCAGGCGTTGCTGGGTGATCTGCTGGCGTTCACCGACAGCCGCAGCTTTTTCCCCGCCACCGCCGCCGAACTTGATGACCCACGCCTGGCGATCCTTGATCTGCACCCCACCGGGGCGCTGTGGGGCGAGGGCGAGCTTGGCACGGCTGGCCGGGCGCGTGAAATCGAACAAAATGTATCGGGCGCCCACGCTGATCTGGCCGATTGGCTGATTAAAGCGGGTTTGGGTCAAGAACGTCGCATCCTGCGACTGCCCATTGGGCGGTTGTCGTGGCATTATCCCGAGCCTGACATTCTGCAACTGGAATTCGTCCTTCCGGCCGGATGCTTCGCCACCGTAGTGGTGCGCGAACTCTTCGATCTAGTGCCGGCAGGGCAGACGGACAGCTCATGCGTATTCTGATTTCAAACGACGACGGGGTCACCGCACCCGGTCTCGCCGCGCTTTACGGTGCTTTGGCGGATTATGCCGAGTGCTCGGTGATCGCCCCCGACCAGGACAAGAGCGGGTCCAGCAGTTCGCTGACGATCGATCGGCCGCTGCACCCGCACGTCCTCGATAATGGCTTTGTCAGCCTCAACGGCACACCTACCGACTGCGTCCACCTGGGTCTCAACGGGTTGTTGCCGTTCGAACCGGACATGGTGGTGGCGGGCATCAACCTGGGGGCTAACCTCGGGGATGACGTGCTGTATTCCGGCACAGTCGCAGCGGCTCTCGAAGGGCGCTTTCTGAATCGTACGTCGATGGCCTTCTCGCTGCTGTCCCGCCAGCCGGACAATCTGGCGACGGCCGCCTGGGTCGCGCGAAAGTTGGTCGAGGCGCATACCTCGCTGGCGCTGCCACCTCGCACCGTGCTCAACATCAATATCCCCAATCTGCCGCTGGAAAATATCCGCGGCCTGCGCCTCACTCGTCTTGGGCACCGCTCGCGGGCCAAACCGCCGACGCGGGTGGTCGATCCACGGGGCAAGCCGGGCTACTGGATTGCGGCGGCGGGGGATGCCGAGGACGGCGGTCCGGGCACGGATTTCCATGCCGTCATGCAAGGCTATGTATCCGTTACGCCGCTGCAGCTCGACCGTACCTTCAACGATGCCTTCAATCATCTTGAAGGTTGGCTGGAGGGCTTGAACTGATGCGTGAGCAGGATGATCTGATGCGCCGCGGGATCGGCATGACCTCCCAGCGTACGCGCGAACGCTTGATCCAGCGCCTGTCTGAAGAGGGCGTGGCCAACACCAAGGTGCTCGACGTGATTCGTCGCACGCCACGCCATCTGTTCGTCGACGAGGCGCTTTCGCATCGCGCCTACGAGGACACCGCCCTGCCCATAGGCCATAACCAGACCATTTCCCAGCCCTACATGGTGGCACGCATGAGCGAGCTGCTGCTGGAGGACGGGCCGCTGGACAAGGTCATGGAGATCGGCACCGGTTCGGGCTACCAGACCGCCGTGCTGTCGCAGCTGGTGGAACGGGTGTTTTCCGTGGAGCGCATCAAGGTCCTGCAGGACCGCGCCAAGGAGCGCCTAGTCGAGCTCAACCTGCGCAACGTGGTGTTCCGCTGGGGCGATGGCTGGGAAGGCTGGCCGGCGTTGGCGCCGTACAATGGCATCATTGTCACTGCCGTGGCCACTGACGTGCCGCAGGCGCTGCTCGATCAGTTGGCACCCGGTGGGCGCCTGGTGATTCCGGTGGGTTCTGGTGAGGTTCAGCAGTTGTTGCTGATCGTTCGAGAGGAGCATGGTTTCTCCCGACGAGTGCTGGGGTCGGTGCGTTTCGTACCGCTCCTCAATGGCCCGCTGGCCTGATTGAATACACCCTGGCCGGCATGGAATTCCGTGCGCGCCCATAGGTCATAGAGCCGTGGTCGCGCTCATCGATGCGATCGGTGTGCGCATGCAGGTCGAGGCCTGCAACCTGCCTTGCGAGGGTACGCAAGGTATACTGCAAATTACAATTTCGTTCATGTGTCCACGTGATCATGAACTATTCAGCAAACTTAGGGAGCGGCGGGTGGGTCTCACAGTCATTCAGCAGCGTATGGGTCTATCAAGCTTCAAGCTTCTGATGATTGGTCTTGCCTTTGCAGCCACCTTGTCGGGTTGCGCCAGTTCGTCCAGCAGTGGCGGTGTCAAGGTAGTCGATCGCGCCAAGACGCCACAGAACCCGACGGTTACTACCGGCCAGTACGTGGTCAAGCGTGGCGACACCTTGTTTTCCATCGCCTTCCGCTATGGCTGGGACTTCAAGGCCCTGGCGGCGCGTAACAATATTCCTCAGCCGTACACTATTCATCCTGGGCAGGCGATCCGCTTCGATGGGCGTTCGAGCAGCGACGGCGCTGCGCCGGTGGTTGTCGCGGGCTCTGCGCCGGTAGGGACCGGTTCGGCCCCAGTGGTCACCGGTTCCAACAGCCCGTCTTCTTCCTATCGTCGGACCATCATCACGCGTCCTGTGGGAGCGCCGACGCCGGGCACAGTCACCGCACCGGCCAACAGTACTACGGCTGCACCGGTCACTCCGACGCCGACCCCCGTACCTGCTGGGCAACGTTCGTCAACGGGGTGGGCTTGGCCTGCAAATGGCGTATTGATCAGCAAATTTGCTTCAAACAGTAGTTTGAATAAAGGCGTTGATATCGCCGGAGAATTGGGACAGCCTGTTTTTGCTGCGTCTGATGGATCGGTTGTTTACGCCGGGAGTGGATTACGGGGCTACGGCGAGCTGATCATCATCAAGCACAGTGAAACCTACGTCAGTGCCTACGGTCACAACCGCAGGCTGTTGGTTCGGGAGGGGCAGCAGGTCAAAGCCGGGCAGCAAATTGCCGAGATGGGTTCAACGGGTACCGACCGGGTCAAGCTTCATTTTGAGATTCGCAGTCAGGGCAAGCCTGTAGATCCGCTGCAATTCCTGCCGCGTCGTTGATATTGTTGCCAGCCTGTTCCTTCATCACTTAAATGGGAACAGGCTCAAGCGTTGCCAAGGATAAAGGCGTCGCTGGAGCTTGAGGTCGAACTCATCAAGGGACTAAAAATATGGCTCTCAGCAAAGAAGCGCCGGAGTTTGACATCGACGATGAGGTCCTCCTGATGGAGACCGGCATCGTTCTGGATGCATCGGCCGATGACGAACCCGTCGTACCCGCCGCCCGCACCAAGGCCAAAGGCTCCACCTCCCTCAAGCAGCACAAATACATCGACTACACGCGGGCACTCGATGCCACGCAGTTGTATCTCAACGAGATCGGTTTCTCGCCGCTGCTATCACCTGAAGAAGAAGTCCACTACGCACGGCTGTCGCAAAAAGGCGATCCGGCCGGGCGCAAGCGCATGATAGAAAGCAACCTGCGGCTGGTAGTAAAAATCGCCCGACGTTATGTCAACCGCGGGCTATCACTGCTTGACCTGATCGAAGAGGGCAACCTTGGCCTGATACGCGCGGTAGAAAAATTCGATCCGGAACGCGGCTTCCGTTTCTCGACCTATGCCACCTGGTGGATTCGCCAGACCATCGAACGGGCGATCATGAATCAGACCCGCACGATTCGTTTGCCTATTCATGTGGTCAAGGAGCTCAACGTCTATCTGCGTGCAGCCCGCGAGCTGACGCAAAAGCTGGACCACGAACCTTCCCCTGAAGAAATTGCCAACCTGCTGGAAAAACCTGTCGGAGAGGTCAAGCGGATGCTCGGCCTGAACGAGCGCGTGTCTTCGGTGGATGTGTCGCTTGGGCCGGATTCCGACAAGACTCTGCTCGATACTCTGACTGATGATCGCCCTACGGATCCCTGCGAACTGCTGCAGGATGATGACCTTTCCCAGAGCATTGACCAGTGGCTGTCGGAGTTGACTGACAAACAACGGGAAGTGGTGGTGCGTCGCTTCGGTCTGCGTGGCCATGAGAGCAGTACGCTGGAAGATGTCGGCCTCGAGATAGGCTTGACCCGCGAGCGTGTTCGTCAGATCCAGGTCGAGGGGCTCAAGCGCCTGCGCGAAATTCTCGAGAAGAATGGCCTGTCCAGCGAATCGCTGTTCCAGTAAGCCGAGCAGTTCAGCAAGAATGCCTCGCGGATGCGGGGCATTTTTTTGTCCGGCTTTTGAGGTTTTTAAGAGGTTTGCGGCAGGCCGTGTAAGCCATTGCTGACGGATACGTAAGTGATCGTAACGGGAGCGCGTAGAGTAATGGCTCAAACTCGCATAGATATTTATTAACATATTGAAAAATATAGATTATTTTCTTTGAAATATAAGCTCAATGACTTTTTTTGAAAGATTTGCTGGCTTGTCATGGCCAGGGAGATCGCTAATATCAGCACTGTGTCTACGGACAGACACAGGCCCTCACGGATCGAGAGTCAGGACATCGCAAGATGCGATTCATCAGGACGATGACAGGGAATACAGGGAAATATGGAAAAAATGTGGGCGGGTCAAACCGCCCCTTTTTTTGCCTGCGATTTGATGATTTCTTTGGTGGGTTGGGGATTGGGGTGGTTCTGCTTTCGAGTTGGCCTTGGGGTCGCCGCCCCCGCCATTGGCCCCTCGCTGACGCGAGGGGTTCCCGCGTTCCGGTACGCTTGCGTAGGGCACGCCCCGATGGGCCGTCCATGGCCCAGCGGGGCTTAGCCGGCATCCTTGCCGGCTAGCCCTGCGCAAGCGTACCTCCACGCGGCCTGCTGGAAGGGGGCGGCGACCCCAAGGCCGACTCGAAAGCAGAACAGTGATATTTGTGGCGTCTGTTCAGCTTTAAGGCTGCTTCCCCATTTCCGAATGATCCTTTGCTGCGGGCCTGTCCGGCTCGCCCCTCCAGCAGGCCGCGTGGAGGCGCCTGAAGAGAGGACGATCCCGGCAGGATGCCGGGTCAGGCGCGTTGGACCATGGATGGTCCATTGCGCCGTGCCCTCTCTTGCGGCACCTGCGCGCGGGTACCCTGAGCCCAGGCGAAGGGCCAATGGGCAGGGCGAGCCGGACAGGCCCGCAGCAAAGGACCACTCCCCAATCTCCAATCCACCAAAAGCCAACCTGCAGACGAAAAAAAGCCCCGCAATCCGGGGCCTCCGAGCGTCGCGCTACACCTCAGCGTTCGAGGTCGGCGATCTTGCCCTTTTTGCCATCCCACTCTGCAGCGTCCGGCATTGATTCTTTCTTCTCGGTGATGTTCGGCCAGATGTCCGCCAGTTCTCCGTTCAGGGCGATGAACTCCTGCATCTCGGCAGGCACTTCATCCTCCGAGAAAATCGCCACGGCCGGGCACTCAGGTTCGCACAGAGCGCAGTCGATGCACTCGTCCGGGTGAATGACCAGGAAGTTCGGGCCTTCGTAAAAGCAGTCCACCGGACACACTTCTACGCAGTCGGTGTACTTGCACTTGATGCAGTTGTCGGTGACGACGAAGGTCATTTCAGGTTCTCTCCTCAGGCGGCTACAGCCAAACCCCCTGTATTCGGGGCCGCTGGGTCTGGGATAGGCAGCCAGCGAACCAGGCTAATAGTTCGTGGCATTCCCAAACCGCGCGGGATTCTATCAGCTTGTGACTCTCAGCGTTAGATCCGGTTCTTCAGTGTATAAAGCAATTCCATCGCTTGCCGTGGTGTGAGGCCGTCGATATCAGTGCGGGCGAGCTCGTCCAGGACCGGGTGCGGCAGGCTGGCGAACAGGTCGCTCTGGTGCGGCGCCGCTGGTTTGCCGGGTTTGGCGAGTACAGTTTCATGGGGCAGGCTGTTGGTTTCGAGCCGACCCAGATGTTCCTTGGCGCGACGAATGACCGCTTCCGGCACACCGGCCAGTTGCGCCACCGCCAAGCCATAACTCTGGCTGGCTGGGCCTGGCAGCACGTGGTGCAAAAAGACGATGCGCTCGTTGTGCTCGGTGGCATTGAGATGCACGTTGGCCACCAGCGGCTCGCTTTCCGGCAGTACCGTGAGCTCGAAGTAGTGAGTGGCGAACAGCGTATAGGCACGCAATTGTGCCAGGCGTTCCGCTGCAGCCCAGGCCAGCGACAGGCCGTCGAAAGTACTGGTGCCGCGGCCGACTTCATCCATCAGCACCAGGCTGCGATCGCTGGCGTTGTGCAGGATGTTGGCGGTCTCGCTCATTTCCACCATGAAGGTCGAACGTCCGCCGGCGAGGTCGTCGCTGGAGCCGATACGGGTGAAGATGCGGTCCACCAGCGACAGTTCGCAGCTGGCGGCCGGCACGAAGCTGCCGATGTGGGCCAGCAGCACGATCAGCGCGGTCTGACGCATGTAGGTCGATTTACCGCCCATGTTCGGACCGGTAATCACCAGCATGCGCGTGTCGTCGTCGAGGCGCAGGTCGTTGGCCACGAACGGCGTGGTCAGTACCTGCTCGACCACAGGATGACGACCCTGGCTGATACGCATGCACGGCTCGTCGACGAAGCTGGGGCAGTTGAGGTCCAGGTTCAGCGAGCGCTCGGCGAGGTTGCTCAGCACGTCGAGTTCAGCCAGCGCGGCGGCGGTGTCCTGCAGCGGCGCCAAGTGGCCGATGAGCCTTTCCAGCAGCGCCTCGTAGAGCATCTTCTCACGGGCCAGTGCGCGGCTCTTGGCCGATAGCGCCTTGTCTTCAAAGGCCTTGAGCTCCGGGGTGATGAAGCGCTCGGCACCTTTGAGGGTCTGGCGGCGGATATAGTCCGCAGGCGCTGACTCGGCCTGCTTGCTCGGCAGCTCTATAAAGTAGCCGTGTACCCGGTTGTAGCCGACCTTGAGGTGCGACAGGCCGGTGCGGGCTTTTTCCCGCGCTTCGAGATCGATCAGGAACTGCCCGGCGTTTTCGCTCAGCGACAGCAACTCGTCGAGCTCGCTGTCATAGCCGGTCTTGAGCACGCCGCCGTCACGAATCACCGCAGGCGGGTTGTCGATGATGGCCTTGGCCAGCAGCTCGGAGAGTTCCGGGTAGGTGCCGGCGATGGTTGCCAGACGCGCCAGGTGCGGGGTCTCGAGATCTGCCATGGCGATCTGCAGGTCCGGCAGCGCGGCCAGCGCGTCACGCAGCCGGGCCAAATCGCGAGGGCGGGCGTTGCGTAGGCCGATCCGGGCGAGGATGCGCTCGATATCGCCGATTTCCTTGAGCCGTGGCTGCAGGCCTTCGAAGCGATAGCCGTCGAGCAGGCAGCGGATCGACGCCTGACGCGCCTGGAGAATCTTCAGATCGCGCAGCGGGCGATTCAGCCAGCGGGTCAGCAGGCGGCTGCCCATGGCCGTTTGGCAGCGATCGATCACCGATTGCAGGGTATTTTCGCGGCCGCCAGCCAGGTTGACGTCCAGCTCCAGATTGCGCCGGGTGGCGGCATCCAGCACCACTGTGTCGTCAAGCCGCTCGTGTTTGAGGCTGCGCAGGTGCGGCAGGGCGGTGCGCTGGGTTTCCTTGGCGTAGCCCAACAGGCAGCCGGCGGCGCCGATGGCCAGGGTCAGCTTCTCGCAGCCGAAGCCCTTGAGGTCCTGAGTCGCGAACTGCTGGCACAGGCTCTTGTGGGCGCTGTCGCGTTCGAAATCCCACGGCGCGCGTCGACGTGCGCCGCGGCGCTTTTCGGCTGGCAGGCCCTGGGGCCAGTCGTCGGGGATCAGCAACTCGACAGGATTGATGCGCTCCAGCTCGGCCAGCAGGTTTTCCCAGCCCTTGAATTCCTGCACCGTGAAGTTGCCACTGGTGATGTCCAGTACCGCCAGGCCGAACAGGCGCTCGTCGCCCAGCACCGCAGCGATCAGGTTGTCGCGGCGCTCGTCCAGCAGCGCTTCGTCGCTTACCGTACCCGGGGTAATGATGCGTACTACCTGCCGATCCACCGGCCCCTTGCTGGTCGCCGGATCGCCCACCTGCTCGCAGATGACTACCGACTCGCCGAGCTTGACCAGCTTGCCCAGATAACCCTCGGCGGCGTGGTAAGGAATCCCGCACATCGGAATCGATTGCCCGGCCGACTGCCCACGCGCGGTGAGGGTAATGTCGAGCAGCTTGGCGGCCTTCTTCGCGTCTTCGTAGAAAATCTCGTAGAAGTCGCCCATGCGGTAGAACATCAGCTGGTCCGGGTGCTGGTTTTTCAGCTTCCAGTACTGCTGCATCATGGGGGTGTGTGCGGATAGGTCACTCATTGCAGGAATCGGGCTCTTGGCGTGGGTGGGTCAAGGGGTGGCGGGGAATGGTACAGGGATTTTCCACGCGTTGCTCTGGCGCTGATCTCTTGACGGTCAGGCTCGACTCCAGGCGGCCCCTGGCATGGTCGGGGCGTTTGCAGCTTCCTTCCCATGCGTTACTTTACTGCCCTCGTATATGCCTCTAACGGACTCTCGCCCATGGACTCCATCACCCGCCTGGCCCAGTTGCTCGGTGAGCGCTTGCGCTTTCTGGCCGCCCAAACCACTACCGCCGAATCCTGCACCGGCGGCGGCATCGCCGAAGCCATTACGCGCATCCCCGGCTCCTCCGCCTGGTTCGAGGCCGGCTACGTCACCTACTCCAATACTCAGAAAACCGCACAACTCGGTGTAGATGCCGGACTATTCAGCCACGTCGGTGCAGTCAGCCGCGATGTAGTCGAGGCGATGGTACGAGGCGCCTGTGGTCGCAGCGGTGCGCGTTTTGGCGTAGCGGTCAGTGGCGTCGCCGGGCCGGACGGTGGCTCGGTGGACAAGCCGGTAGGCACCGTCTGGCTCGCCTGGGCAGATGGCGAGCAGCTGTTTGCCGAGCGCCGACAATTCCCCGGCGACCGCGACGAGGTCCGCCGACAAACGGTAAAGGCCGCCCTGACTGGGCTGACACAGCTTGCATCAGGAGAAAGTCCCCTTGAGGGGTAGGCGCGCGATCAATCGTGTGGAATAATACTGGCTACTTATACAGTTATTCCGGCCATTCAGGCCTAATTGATTACGAGAGGACTTCAATGGACGACAACAAGAAGAAAGCCTTGGCTGCGGCCTTGGGTCAGATCGAACGTCAGTTCGGTAAAGGTGCGGTCATGCGCATGGGCGATCACGATCGCCAGGCCATTCCTGCTATCTCCACCGGTTCGCTGGGCCTCGACATCGCGCTGGGTATCGGCGGCCTGCCAAAGGGCCGTATTGTCGAAATCTACGGCCCGGAGTCTTCGGGTAAAACCACACTGACCCTGTCGGTCATCGCCCAGGCGCAAAAGGCCGGTGCTACGTGCGCCTTCGTCGATGCCGAGCATGCACTGGACCCTGAGTACGCCAGCAAGCTGGGCGTCAACGTCGACGACCTGCTGGTTTCACAGCCGGATACCGGTGAGCAGGCGCTGGAAATCACCGACATGTTGGTGCGTTCCAACGCCGTGGACGTGATCATTATCGACTCCGTGGCTGCCCTGGTGCCCAAGGCCGAAATCGAAGGCGAGATGGGCGACATGCACGTGGGCCTGCAAGCCCGCCTGATGTCCCAGGCCCTGCGCAAGATTACCGGTAACATCAAGAATGCCAACTGCCTGGTCATCTTCATCAACCAGATCCGGATGAAGATCGGCGTCATGTTCGGCAGCCCGGAGACCACTACCGGTGGTAACGCGCTCAAGTTCTACGCTTCGGTCCGTCTGGACATCCGCCGTACCGGCGCGGTGAAGGAAGGCGATGAAGTGGTCGGCAGCGAAACCCGCGTCAAGGTCGTCAAGAACAAGGTAGCTCCGCCATTCCGTCAGGCTGAATTCCAGATCCTGTACGGCAAGGGTATCTACCTGAACGGCGAAATCGTCGATTTGGGTGTGCTGCACGGCTTCCTGGAAAAATCCGGTGCCTGGTACAGCTACCAAGGCAGCAAGATCGGTCAGGGCAAGGCCAACTCGGCCAAGTTCCTGCAGGAAAACCCGGACATCAAGGCCGTTCTCGAGAAGCAGATCCGTGAAAAACTGCTGACCGGCGGCGTCGATGCCAAGAAGGCCGAGGCTGCAGCACCTGCTGAGGCTGACGAGACCGTCGACGCCGAAGCTGATTTCTGATCCCGTCCATGTCCACTGTCGTACTGGATACCCCCGTCGCTGTGCGACGGACTGCAATGGACCTGCTCGCACGCCGCGAGCACGGTCGTGTCGAGCTGACGCGCAAGCTGCGTCAGCGCGGCGCTCCCTCCGAATTGATCGACCAGGCACTCGACCGGCTCACGGAAGAGGGCTTGCTGTCCGAAGCCCGATACCTCGAAAGCTTTATCCGCTACCGTGCCCACTCAGGCTATGGCCCACTGCGCATTCGGGAGGAGCTGAGCCAGCGAGGTCTGCAGCGCGCTGATATCGAGCAAGCATTGCGTGAGGCCGACTTCGACTGGTCGTCCCAGTTGGCGGATACCTGGCAGCGCAAGTTCTCCGGCAATTTGCCTCAGGACATGAAGGAACGAGCGCAACAGACCCGTTTCCTGGTGTATCGCGGCTATCCGCTGGAATTGATCGGCCGCTTGCTCAGCGGCCGCGGTTTCGATGACTGACTTCTCTAGCTGTGCTCGCGCAGCTTCGCTTCATCCGTGCCATGCGCTGACTCAGGCGTCTTGGCCCAGTTCTCCTTCAGATTGATAAAATCGACCAGCTCGCGCAACCGCCCTTGGTCACGACCATTGAAATTGAATCCCAGCCGAGAAAGGTGGCTGAATTCAGGCTCGTCGTGCTGCTCGCCATCATAGGCATGCTGGACGAATGTATCGCTCAGGCAGAGCGCAGCAAAGTCCTTGCGGATGACTTCCAGCGCTGTGTCACTCAACGCATGACGCAGACGAATCACGAACAGCTTCTGTAGCCAGCGGGTCGAATGGAAGTTGCTGTAAAACTGGTCGATCTCCTGCACCGCAGCTTCTGCGCTGTGGACCAGCCGCAGCAGTTTCATGTCGCTGGGCAGAATGTAGCGGTTGGCTTCCAACTGCTGGCGGATAAAGTCCAGCGCACCTTGCCAGAAACCGCCATCCGGCGTGTCCAGCAATACGACCGGCACTAGCGGACTCTTGCCGGTCTGGATCAGTGTCAAGACTTCCATGGCTTCATCCAGGGTGCCGAAGCCGCCCGGGCACAGGACCAGCGCATCGGCTTCCTTGAGGAAGAACAGCTTGCGAATAAAGAAGAAATGAAACGGCAGCAGCTGTTCGGTGCCGTCGATGGTGGCGTTGGCATGCTGCTCGAAGGGCAGCGTGATGTTGAACCCCAAGCTGTGCTCACGACCTGCACCTTTGTGTGCTGCCGCCATGATGCCGCCGCCGCCCCCGGTAATGACCATGATCCCGGCATCGGCCAAGGCGGCACCGAGTTCGATGGCCTGGGCATAGAGCGGATGTTCCTGCGGAGTGCGCGCCGAGCCGAACACCGTGACCTTACGACGCCCCTTGTAGTGTTCGAGCACGCGGAAGGCGTGAGTGAGCTCGCGCAGAGCCTGCAGGGTGATCTTGGCATTCCAGCGGTTGCTGTCGTCCTCGGCCATGCGCAGCACGGTCAACATCATGTCGCGATACAGGGAGAGATTGGGGCTTTCAGGTGCGATCTGACGCAACTGTGCGTCGATGCGGGCAGTCAGGTCCAGGCCATTACTGTTGAAGTGGGCGGACAAAAAGTCGTCGGGTTGGTACGGCATTCAACATCTCCTTCTGCACTTTGGCCCCATCACGCGTCAGGCGGACAGGAGCGACAAGACGGCGTGCCATGGGGTGACGATGGTTCGATGATGTGCCCAACGGGTGATGGCTGGCAATGCCTTTTGCTCGGCTAGTGGCCATGGGCTACCGCTGGTCAGTTGCTCCCAAACCTCACCCACGTCTGATTTACTCAAGAGATAGGTGGCGAAATGGAAGCCCCGCAACTGAATACGCGAGCAGCCATGGAGGCTACGATGCAGCGCAGGCACAAGTTGTGTATTGAAGTCGACGGGCACCTTTACAGGCTGCTCGAGCAGGCCGCCCTGGCGAATAACCTCAGTGTGGAAGAGGAATGCACGCGGCGGCTTGAAGGGGGCGAACGGCGCTCGCGCTATCTACAGGCAGTGATCGCCGATCTGCGGGCTGACGAGGCGCAGCGCCTCGCCAACGAACCACATCGATAGCGGTGTTACTTCTTCTTGGCGACGGGGGCTTTATCAGCCTTGATGTCACAGTCGGCAGCCGTGTAGCGCTGGGTGCCAATGAACTTGTTGGTCTTGTATTCGGTAAAGTCGTAACGCATCACCGCGCCATGGGCCAGCAAATCGCGGAATCCCTGGTTCTGGCAGACGCTCACGCCCAGCTGGTAGCGCACGGTATTCTTGTCGGCGCGCATTTTTTCAGCTTGTTCGGAACGCACGCTCAAGTGGTCGATCAGTTCCTTGCCTTCGACGGTAAAGCCCTGGTCGAGGATGTCTTCGTTGATGGCGCGTGGAGTGCCCTCGCTGCTTTGCTTGGCCACTTGTTGAAGCATCTGAGTGAGTTCCGTGTCTTTCAACGAGGCGGCTTGTGCGGTGAAAGGCAGAGCCAGCAGCAGGGTCAAGGACGGAACGATAAAGCGCAACATGAAACACTCCTGATCGGGGGGGCCGGACAAAGGGACTGGGTGTTGGACCCACGTCCTTTCCTTGCGTTCACATGAACCGGGGGCACGATTATAGGCTGCAGGCGCAGTCGCCACCATGGTAAATGCCGCTAAAGCGTCTGACGCTCTGATAAACTGCGGCCATTCTTCGCCGCTGTGATCCGCAATGACCCACGCCGTTTCTCGCTTGCGCGCTCAGCGTCTGGCGCGCTGCACCAAACCCTTCGTGGCCCGCGGCTCCAGAGCCCCACGTTGCCCCAGATGCCGGGTCATTGCCAGCTATTGCCTGTGCCCATGGCGCCCGCAAGTGGCCGCGCGTTCGTCGGTGTGCCTGTTGATGCATGATGTCGAGCCACTCAAGCCGAGTAACACCGGCTGGCTGATCGCCGACGTGCTGAGCGACACTCAAGCCTTCAGCTGGTCACGGGTTGAAGTCGATCCAGCCTTGATCGCTTTGCTCGACGACCCGCAGTTTCAACCCTATATCGTCTTTCCAGGCGAGTTCGTCGAACCGCAGCGGGTAACCCTGCAGGTCGCACCTGCACCGGGCAAGCGCCCGCTGTTCATCCTGCTCGACGCGACCTGGAACGAAGCGCGCAAGATGTTTCGCAAAAGCCCCTACCTCGATCGCTTCCCGGTGTTAAGCCTGACGTCCGATCAACTGTCACGCTACAAGCTGCGTCGCTCCAAGCGCGACGATCACTTCTGCACGGCAGAAGTGGCCGCGTTGTGCCTGGAGCTGGCCGGCGATCAGCGCGCCGCATCGGCACTGGACACCTGGTTGGACGCCTTCAGCGCACATTATCTGGGTGCCAAGTACCAGCTCCCGGTGGATGTCGACGATGAATTGCACCAGCGTTTGCAGGCGTTCGGTCCGGCATGATGGCCAGGGTGATCGCAGCGACTTGACCACCCCGGCCCGGCTCGGCATGCTTGGCGCCGACTCAGGCGCGACGATGCCCTGCGCCAGCCCCCACAGGATCCACTGAACCATGGCCCACTACGACATCCTGATTGCCGACGATCACCCTCTGTTTCGCAGTGCCTTGCATCAGGCGATAGCCTTGGGCCTTGGGCCAGACGCACGGTTGGTGGAAGTGGCCAGTATCGCCGAGCTTGAAGTCCGGCTGACGGAAAAGTCCGACTGGGACCTGGTACTGCTGGACCTCAACATGCCGGGCGCCTACGGCTTCTCGGGCCTTGTGCTGCTGCGCGGACAGTATCCGCAGATTCCGGTGGTGATGGTCTCGGCTCAGGAGGAAGCGGCGGTGATGGTCAAATCCCGTGAGTTCGGCGCCAGCGGCTTCATTCCCAAGTCGAGCAGCTTGGAGGCCATTCAGGAAGCAGTGCGTACGGTATTGGACGGTGATGTCAGTTGGCCCCCGCAAGCGTTCGAGGCCGTCAGCGTATCGGCCGAGGCCAAGGCCGCCAGTGCGGGATTGGCGAGCCTGACTCCGCAGCAATTTCGCGTGTTGACCATGGTCTGCGAAGGCCTGCTCAACAAGCAGATCGCCTTCGAGCTGAGCGTGTCCGAAGCGACCATCAAGGCCCATGTCACCGCTATTTTCCGCAAGCTCAACGTGCGCACCCGCACCCAGGCTGCCCTGCTCTTGCAACAACTCGAATCCATTGGCAGCCATTGAGCGCTGATGGCCATTTTCTGACACTTCAGGCATTCCTTTATTCATGTCTCCTTTCAAAGGCCAAAAAGGCCTCAAGCGTATCTTCAATGCCGGTGGTTATTCACTGGCAGGCCTGCAAGCGGCGTTCACCGGCGAAGCGGCGTTTCGACAGTTGGTAATCGCCAATGTGTTGCTGATCCCTGTCGCCTTTATGCTGAACGTCAGCCGAGTTGAGCGTGCGCTGATGATTGCGGTATGCCTGCTCGCATTGATCGTCGAGCTGATCAACTCGGCGATCGAGGCTGCCATTGACCGGATTTCCCTTGATCTGCATCCACTTTCGAAAAACGCCAAGGACATGGGCAGCGCCGCCCAGTTCGTAGCCATGACCATGATCGGTATCGTCTGGGCGGTGATCCTGTTGTAACAGGACGTGCGCTTCAGGCAATGTCCGGCAACACGATCTCGTCGCTGCGCCGCACGCCGTGGGTGAATGAGCGGCACAGGTCGAGGAACTCGCGCATCGCCGAGGTCTGGTACTTCTGCTTGTGCCAGATAAAGAAGAACTGCCGGGCCAGATCCAGCTCCGGCGTCTGCACGGCCACCAGGCTGCCGCGGCGAAAGGCATCACGCAGGGCGAGCCGCGAGATGCAGCCGATGCCCAAGCCTGATTCAACCGCGCGTTTGATCGCCTCGGTGTGTTCGAGCTCCAGACGTACATTGAGCGTAGAGCGATGATGGCGCATGGCCTGGTCGAACGTCAGCCGGGTACCGGAGCCCTGCTCGCGGAGTATCCAGGCCTCTCGCGTCAGGGTTTCCATGCTGGCTGGGCCACTGTTGGCGAGCGGGTGCTTAGGTGAGCAGAACACCACCAGTTCATCCTCGACCCAGGGCTGCACCTCGATATCGGGATGGCTGCAGTCGCCCTCGATCAACCCCAGGTCGATCTCGTAGTGGGCGACTTGCTGGACGATGTTGGCGGTATTCTGCACGTGCAGCTTCACCTGGCTTTCCGGGTGAATCTGCATGAAATGGCCGATCAGCAACGTCGCCAGGTAGTTGCCGATGGTCAGTGTCGCACCCACCGCCAGGGAGCCGAAGCCGGATTTACCGTTGAGCAGGTCTTCGATCTCCTTGGCCTGATCGAGCAAGGCAACGGCTTGGGGCAGCAGTTGATGGCCCAGAGCGTTGAGGCTCAGGCGCTTGCCGGCACGGTCGAACAGCTGGCAGCTGGTTTGGCGTTCCAGCTCGGTGATCGAGGTGCTGGCGGCCGACTGCGACAGCGCCAATTGCACGGCCGCGCGGGAGACGCTTTCCTGCTGGGCGACGGCAACGAATACTTGGAGTTGTCTTAGAGTGAATCGCATATCGATATAACCGATAACCTATATCTTGATAATTCAGTTAACAGATATTGTTGCTGGCTTTAAACTATTGCGCAATCGCGCTCTCTGGTCAGCGCACCGTTCTTTCAGGAGCCATCGTCAATGAGCAACATGAACCACGAACGCGTTCTCAGTGTGCACCACTGGAACGACACCCTGTTCAGCTTCAAGTGCACGCGTGATCCAGGCCTGCGCTTCGAGAACGGGCAGTTCGTGATGATCGGTCTGCAGCAGCCCAACGGTCGTCCGTTGATGCGTGCCTATTCCATCGCCAGCCCTAACTGGGAAGAGCATCTGGAGTTCTTCAGCATCAAGGTGCCGGATGGTCCGCTGACCTCGCAGCTGCAGCATCTCAAGGAAGGCGACGAGATCATCATCAGCAAGAAGCCTACCGGTACTCTGGTGCTTGACGACCTCAAGCCTGGCAAGCACTTGTACCTGCTGAGCACCGGTACTGGCCTGGCGCCGTTCATGAGCGTCATCCAGGACCCGGAAGCCTACGAGCGCTTCGAAAAGGTCATCCTCTGCCACGGCGTGCGTTATGTGAACGAAGTCGCTTACCGCGAATTCATCACCGAGCATCTGCCGGCCAACGAGTTCTTCGGCGAAGCGCTGCGTGACAAGCTGATCTACTACCCCACCGTGACGCGCGAGCCGTTCGAGAACGAAGGGCGCCTGACCGACCTGATGCGCAGCGGCAAGTTGTTCAGCGATATCGGCCTGCCACCGATCAATCCTCAGGACGACCGTGCGATGCTGTGCGGCAGCCCGAGCATGCTCGACGAGACCAGCGAAGTGCTCAACAGCTTTGGTCTCACCGTTTCGCCGCGTATGCGCGAGCCAGGTGACTACCTGATCGAGCGCGCCTTCGTCGAGAAGTAATCGGCGCCGATCAAAGAGCCGCTCCACCCACACTGGTCGAGCGGCTTTTTCATGTCCGATCGCTTGACCCTGGGGGCCTGGGCCATGCCCAGAAAGGCGTCCGGGCACCGCAGCGCCCCTTTGGGCAGAGCTAGTCCCACAGCGATCAAATCACTTCCAGGACGCGGATCAGCCCAGGCTCGGGATAGTGCCATCGCACCTCCACATCCCACAGCCGCACGCCGTATTGGCGCTCCGGGGTTGGCACTTGATAGGCCGGACGTGGGTCCTGTGCCAGGCACTGCTCGATCAGCTCCACCAGCGGCTCGCCAAGGCGCTGACCCTGCTCACGGGCACTGTGGAGCGCAGTGTCATGCCATTGCACAGCAATCAGTTCGGGCGCAGCACTGGCCATCTGATTGCGTGCCCCAGCGATGATATCGGCATAGGGCACGTACGGTTTGATATCCAGCACTGGGGTGCCGTCCAGCAGATCGATGCCGGACACCCAGAGCTTGCTTGCCTCGACCTTGTCCAGGCGCACTACCGACTGGCCAATACCATTGGGCCGGTGGGTCGCCCGGGTGGCAAAGACCCCCATTGAAGTATTCCCGCCCAGGCGCGGCGGGCGAACTTTGAGGCGCGGTTTGTCTTCCAGGGCTTGATGGAATAGAAACACCAGCCACACATGGCTGACCTGCTCCAGGCCTTGCACCGCCTCACCGTTATTGAACGGCGCCACCAGTTCCACAACGCCGCGGGCAGCCGGAGCGAGTTGAGGTTGGCGAGGTATGGCGAATTTTTCTTTGAAGCAGGAGCGGACGAAGCCGACCGGGGAAACGCTATGGCTCATGGGGCACCATGTAGCGGGGGCTCAGGGAGAGCGATCAGAATGATTTGCAGCCGGCGATCTTGAAGGGGCCGGCGATGCGTATCCATCCAATGCCCGGGTAGGTTTGCGAGCAGACGTAGATGCCTTCCTGGGTCTTGCTCTGCCACCGGTACCAATATGCAGGCTTCGCTTCGCACAGGCCGGTCAGGCTCGACAGCAGCAGGGCGATCCACAGAGTATGCAGTGACACGTCAGGCTCCTTGGCATAGCCATAGCAAAGTGGTGCAAAGATCGCCTTCGCGGGCAGAGCCCGCTCCCACAGTGTAAGCCTATAGCGCTGTTCACTGCAGGAGCAAAGCGTGCTCGCGAAGAGGCCGGTATGGCTAGCCTCAGCCGCGCACGCGCAGGGTCAAGCCCTTGAGGAAATTGCGCAGCAACTGGTCGCCGCACGGGCGATAGTTATTGTGGCCGGCCTTGCGGAACAGGGCGCTGAGTTCCGGCTTGGACACCGGGAACTCCACGGACTTGAGGATGGCGTGCATGTCGTCTTCCTTGAGTTCGAAGGCCACGCGCAGCTTTTTCAGCACGGAGTTGTTGGTCACCGGCAGTTCGATCGGCTGGGCTGGACGGCTGTCATCCTTGCCACGCTTGAGGATCACCAGGCCATCGAGAAAGTACGCCAGCACCGTGTCGGGGCAATGGACGAAGCCTTCTTCCTCTTCCTTGGTAAGGTAGGCGGCGACTTCTTCCCTGGTCGCTTCGCCACCACCGAGTTTGATCAGCTCGACGACTTTGGCGTCGCCGATGTCGATCATGTAGCGCACGCTGCGCAGTACATCGTTTTGAATCATGAAATCGAATCCTGGATAAACGACGTCGCCAACTCGGCGACGCCTGAAAACGGCTTAGAACTTCTCGGTGGTCGCCATATAGCGCCATTCGCCGACGGGCAGTTTGCCCATGGATACGCCGCCGATACGGATGCGACGGATCGACACCACGTTCAGCCCGACGCTGTTGCACAGTTGCACCAAGACACCCGGCAACGGGTTTTTCAGTACGATGCGCAGGCGGGTTTCGTTCTGCCAGCTGACTTTCACCGGTGGCAGCGACTTGCCCTTGTAAGTGACGCCATGCTGCAGGCGGTTGAGGCCATGCTCGCTCATGTCGCCGCTGATTTCGACGACGAACTCCTGCTCCAGTTTGGCGATGTCGTCGCTGAGCTTGCGGGCGATGCGCCAATCCTGGGTAAATACCTGCAGGCCGGCGCAGTACTCGGGCAGCTCGGCGGCGCAGCTCAGGCGCACGAAGTGCCCGCGCAACGGCCGCTTGCCGTAGCGATGGGCTTCGGACAGATTTTCCGGAGCCAGTACCCGCTGCAATTGTTCGCGGCTATGATCGGCGGGCTGGTGCGCCAGCAAGGTGATCGGGTCGGGCGCTACGGCCTTGGCTTGTGCATCGAGCTCGACGCGCTGAGCCTCGACCTTGAATTGCGGTTCGTCGACGATTTCGCCGTCCACCCGGACCCAGCCGCCCTCGATGAACAGCTCTGCCTCACGGCGCGAGCACCCGACCAGTTCGATCAGGCGTTTGGAAAGGCGAGTGGGTTCAGACATGACAGCGACCGTTGCAAGATAAGGCCGCCATTGTACCCGCGTGACGCAGGATATTGGCCGTTAAATCTTCGCTCAGGCGCTGCGTACACTCTGCCGGGCGGCCAGGCGCAAGTGCAGCAAAGGGTAGGGGTGCCCCAAGCCGTCCTGCTCGCAGCGGCCGATGACTTCGAAACCCTGTTTGAAATAGAAGCCCACGGCCTGGGCGTTCTGCTCGTTGACGTCGATCAGATCGGCATTCAGGTGTTCGATGGCGTAGGTGAGCAATTGCTTGCCCACGCCTTGGCCGCGATGGCGCGGGGCGACGAAGAGCATCTCGACCTTGCCGGCGGCGACTCCGGCAAATCCCATGATGCGCTGCTGCGGATCGCGGATGCAGATCAGCATGACGGCGTCCAGGTAGTGCTCAAGCACCAGGGTCCGCAGTTCGCGGATGTAGTCGTCGGGCAGAAACTTGTGCGTCGCCCGCACCGACGACTCCCACACCTTGGTCAGCTCGGGGTAGTCACTCAGGTGGGGTGTGACGATGGTGGGCACGTAAGGCATTGCGGCAGTCTCCATGACGGGTTGGCCATGGCTAACTATAGTGGGCAGGAAAGATTTTTGTCGTCCCCACTACCGTCTTCGCGAGCAAGCTTTGTCCCACGTAGTGAGAACAACCCAGTGGGAGCAAAGCTCGCTGGCGAAGAGGCCAGTACGACTGGTGGTGATTACAGTGGCGTAGCCCACAGATCATATTCATCGGCATCGGTCACCCGGCACCAGATCTTGTCGCCAGGCTTGATGTTGCCATCGTTTTCGATGAATACGTTGCCGTCGATTTCCGGGGCGTCGAAGAAGCAGCGGCCGACTGCGCCTTGCTCGTCGACTTCATCGATCAGCACTTCGATTTCCTTGCCGATCTTCATCTGCAGGCGTGCAGCGCTGATGGCTTGCTGATGAGCCATGAAGCGGTCCCAGCGATCCTGCTTGACGTCATCCGGCACCACAGCCGCGTCCAGCAGGTTGGCCGGAGCACCTTCGACCGGCGAGTACTGGAAGCAGCCGACACGGTCCAACTGCGCTTCGGTGAGCCAGTCGAGCAGGTACTGGAAGTCTTCTTCGGTCTCGCCCGGGAAGCCGACGATGAAGGTCGAACGGATGACCAGGTCCGGACACTGCTCTCGCCAGTTCTTGATGCGCGCCAGGGTCTTGTCTTCGAAGGCCGGGCGTTTCATCAGCTTGAGCACTTTCGGGCTGGCGTGCTGGAACGGGATGTCCAGATACGGCAGGATCTTGCCGGCGGCCATCAGCGGAATCACATCATCGACGTTCGGGTACGGATACACGTAGTGCAGGCGCACCCACACGCCCAGGCTGCTGAGGGCCTGGCACAGCTCGAGCATGCGGGTCTTGACTGGCTGGCCATTCCAGAAGTCGGTCTTGTACTTGACGTCGACGCCATAGGCGCTGGTGTCCTGGGAGATGACCAGCAGCTCCTTGACGCCCGCCTTGACCAGGCGCTCGGCTTCGCTCAGCACGTCGCCAACCGGGCGGCTGACCAGCTTGCCGCGCATTGAAGGGATGATGCAGAAGCTGCAACTGTGGTTGCAGCCCTCGGAAATCTTCAGGTACGCGTAGTGGCGCGGGGTGAGCTTGATGCCTTGCGGCGGCACCAGGTCGATCAGTGGGTTGTGATCCTTGCGCGGCGGCACGACGTCGTGCACGGCATTGACCACCTGTTCGTACTGCTGAGGGCCGGTCACCGACAATACACTGGGGTGTACATTGCGAATGGCGCTTTCTTCCACGCCCATGCAACCGGTCACGATGACCCGGCCGTTTTCCGCCAGGGCTTCACCGATCACTTCCAACGATTCGGCCTTGGCGCTGTCAATGAAACCGCAGGTATTGACCACCACCACGTCGGCGTCCTGATAGGTCGCCACCACTTCGTAGCCTTCCATGCGCAGTTGGGTCAGGATGCGCTCGGAATCTACCAGGGCCTTGGGGCAACCCAGAGAAACGAAACCGACCTTGGGGGCGGCTGACGAAGGGACGGTGGACATGGCTAACCTCGGTATTGAATCTTGATATCTGAACGGTCGCGGGCAAGCGGCCAAGCGGGCGCTACAGACGCCTCTTGATCAAAAAGTGCGCAATTCTATCCATGGCTAAGCCGCTTGACCAGCTTTATAGAGGGAAATGCGACGAGTGCTGCGCTATGCTTCGCGGCGTTGCGCTCGGTTGCACGTGATGAGCCGCAAAGAGTCGGGACCCGATGCGCATGAACGTGCGCCGATCCTCAAAGTTTTCGCGGGCCCAGGTACAGGTTTCAGGAGTGGTTGATGGTTCAGGCAAACAGTCAGGCGGGCACCGGGCATTCTCGCCCAGGTGCGGTGGGTATGTTGGTGGCGGCCGTGGGCGTGGTCTATGGCGACATTGGTACCAGCCCGTTGTACACCCTGCGTGAGGTGTTTTCCGGAGGTTACGGGGTCCCCGTCAACCATGATGGTGTGTTGGGCATCCTGTCGCTGATCTTCTGGTCGCTGATCTGGGTGGTTTCGATCAAGTACATGCTGTTCGTACTGCGCGCCGACAACCAGGGCGAGGGCGGGATCATGGCGTTGACAGCGCTGGCCGCCCGTGCCGCCGCCAATCATCGGCGTCTGCGGGCGCTGCTGGTGGTCTGCGGGCTGGTGGGCGCTGCGCTGTTCTATGGCGACAGCATGATCACCCCGGCGGTGTCGGTGCTCTCGGCGATCGAGGGGCTGGAGCTGGCGTTCGATGGTATCGACCATTGGGTCGTGCCCCTGTCGCTGGTGGTGCTGGTGGCGCTGTTCTTGATCCAGAGTCGCGGCACCGCGCGCATCGGCAAGCTGTTCGGCCCGGTGATGGTGCTGTGGTTTCTGGTGCTGGGCGCCTTGGGTCTGTACGGCATCGTGCAGAATCCCGAGGTGATCAAGGCGGTCAACCCGATGTGGGCGGTGCGCTTCTTCGTAGTCCACCCTGGCATGGGCGTGGCGATTCTGGGCGCCGTGGTGCTGGCATTGACCGGTGCCGAGGCGTTGTACGCTGACATGGGCCACTTTGGGCGCAAGCCGATCGCCCGCGCCTGGTTCATCCTGGTGCTGCCGGCATTGGTGCTCAACTACTTCGGCCAAGGCGGTTTGCTGTTGTCCGATGCAGAGACGGCACGCAACCCGTTCTACCTGCTGGCGCCGAGTTGGGCGCTGATTCCTTTGGTGGCGCTGTCGACCCTGGCCACGGTGATCGCCTCCCAGGCGGTGATTTCCGGTGCTTTCTCGCTTACGCGGCAGGCCATCCAGCTCGGCTATATCCCGCGCATGTACATTCAGCACACTTCCAGTGCCGAAGAGGGGCAGATCTATATCGGTGCGGTCAATTGGTCGCTGATGGTCGGGGTGATCCTGCTGGTGGTGGGGTTCGAGTCGTCCGGCGCGCTGGCTTCGGCCTATGGCGTGGCGGTCACCGGGACCATGCTGATGACCACGATTCTGGTGTCGGCGGTCATGCTGCTGCTGTGGAAATGGCCGCCGCTGCTGGCGGTCCCGATATTGATCGGCTTTTTGCTGGTAGACGGCCTGTTCTTCGCCGCCAACGTGCCCAAGATCGTTCAGGGCGGCGCCTTCCCGGTACTGGCGGGCACCGTGCTGTT
>CAJCIO010000096.1 GCA_903970465.1 Gammaproteobacteria bacterium | reverse complement strand
TTTATTCAACGACGAAAAGGAAGTGTTTACTTGGAAATAATCGAGTTCGGACGAAACTTACGCTATTGGTTTAATTAGGTGTTACTGGCAATTCATACATCGGTGCAGATTTTTAATAAAAAACGATACAGATAAGGCGAGCGCGCTTGAAAGTTAACAAGATGTTTCAGGCGCCTCGCCGCTGACCTTCAGGCCGGACGATTTTCGGAAATATATCGTCGGAACAACGCCCTTGCCCCGTAAGCGGGCAGGATGTTGAAAAACGCCAGGATGACTTTGATAGCGATTTGGACGTAGACCATCTTCAAGATGTCGGAGTTATCCAAGGTTCCGTAGAACGCGATAAAGCAGAATAGAAAGCTATCGAGGATGACTGCGAACAGCGTGCTCAGGAACACCCGCAGGAACAAAAATCTGGAGTTGGTCAGTTCCTTTATCTTGCAGAGCAGATAGGAGTTAACGTATTCCGAAACCAGGAAGGAGACAGAGGAAGCGATCAGTACTGAAGATATATGTGTTATGACTGCGCTGTAGGGTGCGTCCAGCTCCCAGCTCGGAAATCCTGGAAAAAGTGTCGAAAACGCTAACAGGAGAATGATTAGTGCATTACCCGAAAATGCGAAAAGAATTGCCTTTCGAGCAAGCTTCAGGCCGTACGATTCGTTCAGCATGTCGACTATCAGAAACGTCAGTGGGTAAAGAAAAAGTCCGGGTGTTACTATAATGTCCAACCAGTCAATGTAGATCAGTTTAGTGGCGGCAATTCCGGTGAAGATAAATAGTAATAGCAGCGTAAGATTGAGCGCGGTATAGACCATCCATGACGCTTCGTTACGATCGTTCAATTCATACGCGGTAGAGATGGAGTCGCGGGAATAGTGCCTTCTAAAAATATGCTTTATTTCCTCCCTGCTGAGTTTGTCGATGACTTCGCTTTTCAATAAATCGCGTAATCTCATGTCAAAGGTTTTTCCGGTCGAGGCAATCATTATAGTGGCTTGGGTTCCGCCATCTTTGAATCCTAATACCTTGTAGTGGTTTTGTTCGTCAGTTGTCATTGAGTCGTTCCTCGATTACTTCACCAATAACGCGCGTGTGATCTGAGTCGATGGATGTCATGGATATTATGTGCAAGCGTTTGGTTCGAACGTCGTATATCAACGTTTCTGCCTGTGGAGGTGGAGTACCTTTTTTCACTATTAGCAGGTCGCCAGGCTCGTTTATCCCTTCTATTTCAGTTTCAAGCAGTACACCTATAAGGTCACGGGCCGCACCAAAATAGTAGGTCAAGGCGTGGGTTGTACAAAGCTCCCCAATTCTTTTGTCGAGGCTTTTTAGAAGGGCCCGTTCCTTGATGATAGGTACCGCTGCGGGATTGATATTCCCATGGAGTGATAAAGTATTCCCTATCGTTTCTTTTTCCTCGAAATCTATCGTTTCTATTTCGCTGTAGGACACACCAAAAAAATCCGAGATCTTTCGAACGGTCGATTGCTGGACGTTAGTAACCCGTCCGTCCAGGATTTTGTAGATTGTGCTGCGGGTAAGTCCGCTTGATAGACACAGGGATAACTGGGTTTCGCCACGACTTTTTATCAGGTATCTGATGTTGTCTCTAATCTGCACGGACTTTTGTTTTTTCTGCATCGAGTGGTTACCGGTCTGTTGTTGCTGGAGGGTGCGGAGTATCCGATTTTTTTCACAGATATTCATGCTCATGCAAATCAATGTTACAAAGCTTCAGGCAATGTCTATCCTTGGCTTACTGTTGTGTTTGAGATATTTAGATACATTCTGCGGTGGTGGCTTATTGCAACTAATCGATGCATGGCGCAAAGAATCATTGGATTACAAAAATGATGCGTTTTTCACCCAAAACTGTAGCTTTTACTTTTGAAGGATCTAGGATGGATCCCAGTGAATTTGTCTCTGATCAAAATCGAATGGAGGCAAGTACGACAAATAATTTCCATCGAGAGTCCATTACATGCCCCATACCCCCCTCAACACCGCCGGCACCGTCACCTTCGGCAAAACCCTCAGCGGCAACACCCTGTTCACCCTCAACCCCAACATCCCGGCCGCCGACGCGCTGGAACACGCATCCATCCTGCAAGACTGCGCCAACAAGCTCATCTTCGAATCAGCTCTGGGCAATAGTGACCCGACCAAGCACCTGGCTCTGTCAGCCCTGTACCTCGGCGAAATGGCCAAAGCGATCATGGACGACGTTGCTCAGTCACTGGAAATACCGGCGTAGCCAAGCGCAATGCCTGATTCGCGGCAAATTTTCACACTCAACCCCCACCCGGCCCATGTACGATACGCAGCGCGGCAATCTATACCCGGTCAATTACCGAAAGAGGGGGGGCGTTGAAGATCTTCAAGTGGATGCTGGCACTGCTGTGTGCCAGCGCGATCGGCCAGGCCAGTGCGGCGCTGGTGATGATCGACCCGGTAACCGCAAAGCGCATCGACAGTGCCTTGCACCTGCCACGCGGCGACGCCAATGACGACGCCGGCGCGCGCATCGCCGCTGTGTCGGCGCAGTTCCTCGGTACGCCTTACCAGGCCCAGACGTTGATCGGCTCGCCCATGACCCCGGAAAAACTGGTGGTCGACCTGCGTAGCGTGGATTGCTTCACCTACCTGGATTACGTCGAGGCGCTGCGCAAGTCGTCGAGCTATGCCGGTTTCGTGCAGAACCTGGTACGCACACGGTACAGCGACAATCAGGTCAGCTATTTCCATCGGCGTCACTTCTTTACCGACTGGGCGGCGACGCAGCCGGTCAATGCCTACGACGTCACTCGCGAACTGAGCGAGCACAGCCTGAGCGTCACCAAGGACCTCAATCGCAAGGCCGACGGCAGCCCGTTCCTCGCGCAACTGGGCGTAACCCGCCGCCAGGTCAACTACATCCCCAGCCGTTATGTCGATCAGGCGTTGCTTGCGCGCCTGCGCACGGGCGACTACATCGGCATCTATACCCCCGAGCAGGGGCTGGATGTGACCCACGCGGGCATCTACATCGCCACCGATCAAGGGCCGATGCTGCGCAACGCGTCCTACCGGGTGGCCAACATGAAGGTGGTGGATTCGCCGTTTCTGGCTTACGTGAAGAGTGTTCCCGGCATCGTCGTGCTGCGGCCAGTGCCGGACACCGGAAAAATCTGAGTGCTGCACCCAAGGATGATTGCCCATGTCGAACCCGAATCCGCCAAGCGCCGCCGCCCCTGATCAGGCCACCACTGCCCGGGCACGCAACGTCGCGCTGTTGGTGGCAGTGACGTTTTTCATGGAAAACCTCGACGCCACGGTGATCACCACAGCGTTGCCGAAAATGGCCGAAACCTTCGGTGTGGGCGCGGTGGACCTGAACATCGGCATCACGGTCTATATCATCGCCGTGGCGATCTTCATCCCCCTGTCAGGCTGGATGGCCGATCGCTTCGGGGCGCGACGCATCTTCGCCACTGCCATCGCCGTGTTCACTCTGGCTTCGTTACTGTGCGGGCTGTGCACCGAGCTCGACACCTTTGTGGTCGCTCGGGTATTGCAAGGTATCGGCGGGGCCTTGATGGTGCCGGTGGGCAGGCTATCGGTTTTGCGCACCACCGAGAAAAAGGACCTGGTCAAGATGATCGCGCTGATCACCTGGCCCGGCCTGGTGGCGCCGATCCTGGGACCGCCGCTGGGCGGCTTGATGGTGACCTATGCGACCTGGCCGTGGATCTTCTTCGTCAACATTCCCTTGGGGCTGATCGCTATTGCCGGCGCGCTGGTGATGATACCGGCCGGGCGCGACGAGGGCGTGCGGCCGTTCGACAGCCTGGGATTCCTGTGGCTGGCAGGCGCTTGCGCGACCATCATGCTCGGCCTGGAGTGGCTGGGCGAGGCGCAATCGCAGCGGCTCACCTTGGCGGTGCTGATGCTGGTCGCCGGGGTGGTGCTGGCGTTGCTCGCTATTCGCCACTGCCGCCGCCATCCGGCGCCATTGCTCGCTCTGGATGCCCTGAAATTCGCGACCTTTCGCTCCAGCATCTATGGCGGGTCGTTGTTCCGCATCGCCATCAGCGCCTTGCCGTTCTTGTTGCCGTTGATGTTTCAGGTCGGTTTCGGTCTGCCACCGGTCACGGCCGGGTTGCTGGTGCTGGCGGTGTTCGCCGGCAACTTGCTGATGAAACCGTTCACCACCGCCACTATGCGCCGGTGGGGCTTTCGCACGGTGCTGTTGGTCAATGGGGTGATCGGGGTGCTGTCGATCCTGGCCTGTGCGCTGCTGAGTGCCGACACGCCCTGGCCGGTGATCGCGCTGGTGTTGTTCGTGGGCGGGCTGTCGCGTTCGTTGCAATTCACCTGCTACAACTCGGTCGGATTCGCCGACGTGCCCAAGGCTGAAATGAGCGCGGCGTCGACCCTGTTCAGCATGTTCTTCCAACTGGCCATGGGCATGGGCGTGGCGGTCGGTGCTTTGCTGCTACGCCTGTCGATGGCAGTGCAGGGCCACAGCGACCACGCGCTGACCAGCGACTTCCGCGTGGCCTTCGTGGGCGTGGCGCTGATTGGTTTGCTGGCGTTGATCGATATCTATGCGCTGGAGCGCAAGGCGGGGGAGCATGTGCTGGAACGGTGACCCAGGGATAGGCGGTGTTCTTGAGGGCCTCTTCGCGGGCAAGCCTTGCTCCCACGGGAGTACGACTCAGACGCGAAGGGGCCACAATGCCTGATCAAGGCGCTAACAATGCCCGCAAGCGTCCCAGCAAGTCAGCGATACGAAACGGCTTGATCACCATGTCCATGCGTTCCTCCAGGAATGTCTGCAAGTCCAATGCATTCTCGGCATAGCCGGTCATGAACAAGATCGGCAAGTGCGGATAGTGTTCGCGCACGCTGTCAGCCATCTCGCGGCCGTTCATTTTGGGCAGGCCGACATCGGTCAGGACGATATCGACAGAGCCATCCGCCGCCAGCAGCGTCAACGCCTGATCGGCATCTTCAGTCAGGGTGCAGCGATACCCTGCATCCACCAGCACGTCATGCACGAACAGGCGCACCGAGGGCATGTCTTCAACCACCAACACGTGTTCGCCGGCGCCACGGTGTGGCTGTTCGATCAGCTCAGCCATCTGGGGTGCAACCGCCTGGCCAGCTGGCAGGAACAGCGTCACTTCCGTGCCATGGCCGAGCAGGCTGCGAATATGCACATCACCGCCCGACTGCCGCGCAAAGCCATAGATGGTCGACAGCCCCAGCCCGGTGCCTTTGCCCACTGGCTTGGTGGTGAAGAACGGGTCGAAGACTTTGTCGATGACGGTGTGGTCGATACCGACACCGTCGTCGCGGACCGACAGCACCACGTAATCACCATCGGCCAGGCGAGTGTCGCCCCGTGAATGCGCGGCGTAGGTCGACAGTTTGACGGTTCCGCCCTCGGGCAGCGCATCACGGGCGTTGATCACCAGATTGAGCACCGCGCTCTCGAACTGGATAGGGTCGATCATGGCAATGGCGGCGATACCGGTGAGGTCCAGGGTCAGGTTGATGCGCTCGCCGATGGTGCGCTGCAGCAGGTCTTCAAGCGAATGGACGTGCTCGTTGATATCGATCGGCCGGGTGTCCAGCGGTTGCTGGCGGGCGAAGGCGAGCATGCGGTGGGTGAGGGCGGCGGCGCTGGTGGCGGAGCTCAGCGCGGCATCGGCATAGCGCAGCACTGAATCGGTCCGGGAAGCCTCGATGCGTTTCTTGATCAGTTCAAGGCCGGTGATGATACCGGTCAGCAGATTATTGAAATCATGGGCGATACCCCCGGTGAGCTTGCCCAGGGCGTCCATCTTCTGAACCTGCAGCAACTGCGCTTCGGTGCGCACGCGCTCGGCCACCTCTTCGGCCAGCAGGGTGTTGGCGGTAGCCAGTTGCTTGCGCTGCTGACGTTCCCGGCGACGATGTTCGGTCACGTCTTCGATGAAGACCAGGTTGTGCCCTGGAGTGCGATAAGGCGACACCTGCCATTCGGTTTCGCGCATCTGGCCATCGACTTCCAGCGCGAAGTTGCCACGCCAGCGTTCGTTGTTTTGCAGGCGCAGGCACAGGTCGTCAATCACTGCTTGCTGATGGGCCGCAAAGCGTCCACGCAAGCCATCAGGCTTGAGGTCATTCTGGAACAGCTGGCTGAACGCGTGATTGCATTCGATGACCTGCAAGTCTTCGTTGATGACCGCGATGGGCGCGGCGATGTTGACGAAAATCTCGCGAAAGCGCGCCTCGCTGTCACGCAATGCCGACTCGGTATCGCGTACTCGCAGCAGGGTCTTGAGCGTCGCCATCAGGACATCCGGATCGACCGGGTGGATCAGATAGGCATCCGCGCCGGCCTCCAGGCCGGTGATGATATCGCCGCTCTGGATCGAGGCCGCCGACACGTGAATGATCGGCAGCAACGCGGTCGCTGGGGCCGCGCGCAGTTGACGGACGATGTCGAAACCGCTCATGTCGGGCAGGTTGACGTCGAGGATCAAGGCATCGAGGACCTCGACGGCGATCAGCTCCAGGCCATCGAGCCCCGTACCGGCTTCAAGGATCTGGATGCCGTGGCGTTCGAGGCGGCGGCGCAACGCGTAACGGGTGGCGGCATTGTCGTCGACGATGAGGACACGGGTGTCACGCATCATGGTCAGGCTCCTGAGCAAGCGCCAAAGGGATCACGACATAGAACACCGAACCGACACCCGGGGTGCTTTCGACTCCCACCCGGCCACCCAGCAGCATCGCGAAGCGCTTGCACAGCGACAGCCCCAGGCCCGTACCGCGCAGGCGCTTTTGCAGCGGCGAATCGATCTGCGAGAAATCCTCGAAGAGGGTGTTGTGCAACTCGCTGGGGATGCCGATACCCGTGTCGCTGACCGCGAAGCGAATCTCCCGTTCGTTCTCCAGGCGCGCCGATACGCGCACCTCGCCCGCCTGGGTGAATTTCAGCGAGTTGGAAATGAAATTGCGCAGGATCTGCGAAAGCATCTTGTCGTCGGTGTAGAGCCGCGAGTCCTGCTGCGGCTCCTCGAACACCAGCGTCACGTCGGGATTGGTCAGCACCGGGCGGAACATGCCGCGCAGCGCCGAGAACAGGTCGACCATCTCGAACCAGGCCGGCGAGATGTCCACCCGGCCCGCCTCCACCTTCGCGAGGTCGAGCAGGTCGTTGACCATGTCGGCGAACTCCTCCGACGTCGATTCGATGAAGCGCACCTGCTTCTCCTGCTCGGGCGTCAACGGCCCGTCGACCCGATCGAGCAGCAGGCGCGACAGGCTGCGCAGCGCCGAGATCGGCGTGCGGAACTCGTGGCTCATGTAGGCCAGGAAGCGACTCTTCAACTCGGTGGCGCGCTGCAGTTGCTGCGCCTGCGTGTCGAGCTCGGCGTAGAGCGCGACGACGCCGCGATTCGTCTCG
>CAJCIO010000095.1 GCA_903970465.1 Gammaproteobacteria bacterium | reverse complement strand
CACCGGGATCACCAGATCGATGAAGTCTTCGTAGCTTTCCGGGGTCACGGTGCGGGTCAGGTTGAAGCCGTCCAGGCCGGTGTCTTCGATCCAGGCCTGCAGCGCGTCCGCCACTTGCTCCGGGTCGCCGACCAACGCCGGGTAGCGGCCACCCAAGGCGTTCTCTTCAAGGAGGCGGCGCACCGTCCAGTCGTTGTTGCGCGTCAGGGTCTTGACCGCCGACTCGATGGCGTTGTTTTTCTCATAGCGGATCGGCTCGTCCAGTGCATAGCGCGACAGGTCGATACCGGTGGATGCGGCATAGTGCGCCAGGCCCGCCTCGGGATTGGCATAGCGCAGGTATTCGGCGTGTTTCTCGCGGGCCAGGGCCTCGGTGGCGCCGACCACCACGCTGATGCCCAGGAACACCTTGACCGCCTGGGGATCGCGGCCGGCCTTGCGCGCGCTGTCGCGAAGGGTGTCGACCGCGACTTTGACCGCCGCACGGCTCTGCCCACTGATGAACACGCACTCGGCATGCTCGCCAGCGAAACGCTGGCCACGGGGCGAAGAGCCGGCCTGGAACAATACCGGGGTGCGCTGCGCCGAGGGCTCGCACAGGTGATAGCCCTCGACCTGATAGAACTCGCCACGGTGCTCGACCTTGTGCACCTTGCCAGGCTGGGCATAGACGCGGCGCTCGCGGTCCTTGACCACGGCGTCGTCTTCCCAGCTGCCTTCCCAGAGTTTGTACAGCACCTCGAGGTATTCATCGGCCTGATCGTAGCGTCGGTCGTGCTCGACCTGGGCCGGGCGGCCCATGGCAGTGGCGGCGCTTTCCAGATAACCGGTGACGATGTTCCAGCCGACGCGGCCGCGGGTCAGGTGATCGAGGGTCGACATGCGCCGGGCGAACAGATACGGCGCGTCGTAGCTGAGGTTGGCGGTCAGGCCGAAACCCAGGTGGCGGGTCACCGCAGCCATGGCCGAGACCAGCAGCAAGGGATCGTTGACGGGCAGCTGGATGCTCTCCTTGAGCGTCAGGTCGATGCCCTGCTGGTAGACGTCATAGACCCCGACGATATCGGCGATGAACAGCCCGTCGAACAGTCCGCGCTCCAGGGTCTTGGCCAGGTCGGTCCAGTATTCGAGGGTGTTGTATTCGGTCGACCGGTCCCGCGGATGGGTCCACAGGCCGTGATTGATGTGCCCAACGCAGTTCATGTTGAAGGCGTTGAGCAGGATCTGTTTGTGTGCCATGGAGTGATCTCTTGGTGGCGGGAGCAGCCTGCGCAGTCAGATGTAGCCTTTGCGCGGCGGCAGTTGCTGATTGAGGTGGAAGTTGCCGATGGCGTGATACTTCCAGCGCACCGGGTCGTGCAGGGTGTGTACGCGGGCGTTGCGCCAGTGACGATCCAGGCCATGCTCGCTGAGGGACGCGCGGGCGCCACCCAGCTCGATCAGCTTGCTGCCTGCGGCCAGCGACACCTCGGTGCTCAGGGCCCGGGCGGCGGCCACCGCCAAGGATGCGTGGGCGACATTCGCGGCATCGGGGGCGTGCAGCGTGGCATCGACGGCGGTGCCGGCGCGTTCGAGCAAGGCTTCGGCGGCGTGCAGCCGAATCGCCAAGCGGCCGATCTCGCTGATGGTCAGTGGGTCGTCGCTGGCCTTGTCGACCCCGGAATCCGGCCAGGGCCGCGCCTGCTCGCGAACAAAACGCAGGGTGTCCTCATAGGCGGCGCGAGCGATGCCGGTGTCGATGGCGGCATGCATCAACTGTGCGTGCGGGCCGACGCTGGTCGGGCGATCGAACGACGCCTGAAACGGTACGATGTCGCGGGCTTGCACGTAGACGTTATCGAGCACCACCGAGCCGCTGCCGGTGGTGCGCTGGCCGAAACCGGACCAGTCGTCGACGATCCTAAGGCCTGGGCTATCGCGCTCGATGAAAACCATCTGTTGCAGGCCCTGCTCGTCCACCGCCGAGGTGGGAATCCGCTGGGCATACAGGGCCCCGGTGGCGTAGAACTTGCGACCGATGATGCGGTAGCCCTCGCCGTCGCGGGTCAGCGCGGTGGTGCGGACCTGCGAGGTAGTGGTGCCGAGTTCGGCCAGTGCGTTGCCGAACCGCGCACCGGCCAGCACCTCGGTAAACAGCCGCTGCTGCTGGGCGAGGCTGCCGTTGACGCGCAACACCTCCAGTGCATAAAAGTGGTTCTGCGGAATCTGCCCCAGCGAACCATCGGCCTGGGCAATCCGAGCGATGACCTTGGCCAGTGTCACGCTGCTGACCTCGGCGCCGCCAAAGGCTCGCGGCACGGTGATGCCCCAAAGCCCGGAGCGAGAAAACGCCTCCAGTTCGGTATGCGGCAAGCGGCGCTCGCGATCACGCAGCGCAGCATCAAGGCTGAACTGCTGGGCCAACACCTCGGCCGCAGCGAGGGCCTGGGCATCATTCTCGATCAGCACAACGGCCCCACTAGCGCGGGGGCTTGCCCCCGATGACGATGTACCTTTTGGCAAAAATGCATTCATGGGCTCAGATCCAGGAGTGGCGCGCGGGCAAGGCGCCGTTGAGGTAGTAGTTACCGACGGCGTGCACCTTCCACCGCACCGGGTCATGGAGGGTGTGGGTGCGGGCGTTGCGCCAGTGGCGATCGAGGTTGAACTCGGCCAGGGTGGCGCGGCTGCCGGCCAGCTCGAAGAGTTTCTCGCTGGCCTGCAGGGCGATCTCGGTGGTCAGCACCTTGGCCTCGGCCACCGCGATGGACGCTCGCGCGGCCGCGGCATCATCCAGTGGCTGCGCGGCGACTTCATCCAGCGTGCGGGCAGCGCGCTCCAGCAGCGCATCGGCGGCCAGCAGTTCGATCTGCAACTTGCCGACCTCGGCGATCACAAAGGGCTCCAGCCGCGCGTGCTCGACCTGCGCGTCATGCCAGGGCCGCGACTTGTCACGCACGAAAGCGATGGCATCGGCCACTGCGGCATGGGCGATGCCCGCGTCGATGGCGGCCTGAATCAACTGCGAGAACGCGCCCTGGATATTCGCTACCTGCGCCAGACGCCAGCTGTGGATGACCCGCTCGGCAGGGACCGTCACGTCGTCGAGCAAGACGGTGCCGCTGGCGGTGGTGCGCTGACCGAAACCGGACCAATCATCGACGATGCACAAGCCAGGGCTGCCGCGTTCGACGAACGCCATCACCGCCTGGCCGTGGTCGTCCAGCGCTTTGACGCTCACCCAATGGGCGAACAAGGCGCCGGTGGAATAGAATTTTTCGCCCTTGATGCGGTAGCTGCCATCGGCCTGGCGCTGTGCAGTGGCGCGCAGGTCGAGGGTATGTTTAGTGCCCCGCTCCGGCCCGCCGTTACCGATGCGTCGACCTTCGAGGATGCTCTGAAACAGCGCCTGCTGCTGTGCGGGCTCGGCTACATGGCGCAGCACACTGAGCACCCCGAAATGATTCTGCGGAATCTGCCCTAGCGCCGGATCGGCCTGGCAGATGATTTTGAATACTTCAGCGACGGTCACATAACTGACTTCAGCGCCACCAAAGGCACGGGGAACAGTGATGCCACCCAGGCCGCTGGCGGTAAAGCGCTCGAGCTCGGCCCAGGGCAGCCTTCGCTGACGATCACGCAAGGCCGCGTCCTGGCCGGCGTACGCGGCAAACTCGCGCGCTGCCTGCAGGGCTTCGGCGTCGTTGGCGATCACATGGGCGGGAAAGACAGCCGGGGCGGTGTCTGTCGGGGGTGGCGCGGAAAAGGTGGTCACACAGGCCTCGCTTCACTGGCGTAGGCCGGAACTGCGGGCAGGTCCGGTCATCGTGAGGAATGCTGATTTTTCAGGAACAGCATCGATGTCCGGTGGACCGGTGCGCTTATGTTATGCGGGAATAAAAATAATGATAAATAGCGATTTAGAATATATATATTCGCGTTTCTGCTGGAGACCTCCCCTAAATGGAGAGTCAGAGATGACATTGAGGTGTAACCCAGTAGAACATCCGATCATCTCTCCTTACTATCAAGTAAGGAATTTCTAGCGAGGACGCAAATCATGGCAACTGCAACCTTGACATCCAAAGGTCGAATCACTATCCCGGCCCAAGTCAGGGCATCACTAGGTATTGATACGGGTGACAGAATCGAATTCGTAGCCTTGGATACTGGTAAATTTGCCATCATGGCTGCCACGCATTCGGCAACCGATCTTAAAGGTCTGATCCGCAAGCCCACCAAGGCAGTGTCGATTGATGACATGAATCTAGCCATCGCGGAGCAAGGCTCTAAAGCGTCATGATTGGTCTGGATACCAACGTGCCCGCGCGTTACGTCGCTCAGGACGATCCCAGGCAGTCCGCCAAAGCAAGCAAGCTCATAGAGTCCTTGACCCCGGCTGCTCCAGGCTTTATCGCGATGGTCTCGATCGTGGAGTTGGTTTGGGTACTTCAGTCTTGCTATGACTCGGCGAAAAGCGAAATCATCGTGGTTCTGGAAACACTCTTACGAACACGCGAACTGACCGTCGAAAACTCGGAAATTGTCTGGCAGGCCTTACGTCGTTATTCCCAGGCAAATGCAGATTTCGCCGACTGCCTGATCGAGCGCAGTGCATATGCTGCCGGCTGCGAACATACCGTTACCTTCGATGCCAGGGCGGCCAAGACGGCAGGCATGCAGCGCCTGACCTGACCCGTCACTCCTGCGGCGCGCACTCGACGCGGTTGCGCCCTGCTCGTTCGGCTCGATACAGCGCCGCGTCTGCCGCGCCGTAGGCCGTATCGAACGGCGTGCCGGCTACTTCACGCAGGTTTGAACGGGCGAGCTTAGGCCAGTGATATTAAAGTGATGTTACAGCGAAAAAAAACGGCGGTCGCAGCCAAGACTGCGACCGCCGTGGGGGGAGTGTTACTTGAGATCGAACCGGTCCAGATCCATCACCTTCGCCCACGCCGCCACGAAATCGCGCACGAAGCGCGCCTGGGCGTCACTGCTGGCGTATACCTCGGCGATCGCTCGCAGTTGCGCGTGGGAGCCGAACACCAGGTCGACCCGCGTGGCCGTCCACTTCGGCGAGCCCGTGGTGCGATCGACACCGTTGAAAAACGTGGTACCACCGGCCACCGGTTTCCACTCAGTGCCCATGTCCAGCAGGTTGACGAAGAAGTCGTTGGTCAGGGCTTGCGGGCGTTGAGTGAACACGCCATGGGCCGCACCGTCGACATTGATGTTCAACACCCGCAGGCCCCCGAGCAACACGGTCATCTGTGGCGCCGTGAGGGTCAGCAACTGCGCCTTGTCGACCAGCAGGGATTCGGCCGAGACCTTGTATTCGCCTTTGATGTAGTTGCGGAAGCCATCTGCGATGGGCTCGAGAAAACCGAACGACTCGACGTCGGTCTGCTCCTGGGAGGCATCGGTACGACCTGGGGTGAACGGCACGATGATCTGCGTGTGCCCGGCGTTCTTGGCCGCTTGCTCGACCCCGGCGGCACCGGCCAGCACGATGAGGTCGGCCAGCGAAATCTTCTTGCCGCCAGCCTGCCCGGCATTGAACTCGGCCTGGATGCTTTCCAGCGTCTTGAGCACGCTGGCCAATTGCGCGGGCTGGTTGACGGCCCAGTCTTTCTGCGGCGCCAGGCGCAACCGGCCGCCATTGGCGCCACCGCGTTTGTCGGAGCCGCGAAAAGTCGACGCGGCCGCCCAGGCCGTAGATACCAGCTGCGAGACCGACAGGCCGGAGGCAAGCACCTTGGATTTGAGTGCAGTGACGTCGTCCGCATCCACCAGCGGATGATCCACCGCTGGAATCGGGTCTTGCCAGAGCAGTTCTTCGCTCGGTACTTCAGGACCCAGGTAGCGCGCCAGCGGGCCCATGTCGCGGTGAGTGAGCTTGTACCAGGCGCGGGCGAAGGCATCGGCCAACTGCTCAGGGTTGTCCTTGAAGCGTCGGGCGATCTTTTCGTATTCCGGGTCGAAGCGCAGGGCCAGGTCCGAAGTGAGCATGGTCGGCGCGTGGCGCTTGGCCGGATCGTGGGCATCGGGAACGGTGCCGGCACCGCCGCCATTGACCGGCCGCCATTGGTGGGCGCCAGCGGGGCTCTTGGTCAGCTCCCAGTCGAAGTTGAACATGTTTTCCAGATACTCGTTGCTCCAGCGCGTCGGCGTCGAGGTCCAGGTGACTTCCAGGCCGCTGGTGATGGCGTGGGCACCCTTGCCTGTGCCGAAGCTATTGCGCCAGCCAAAGCCTTGCTCTTCAAGGCCGGCGGCTTCAGGCTCGGGACCGACGTTTTCAGCCGGGCCGGCACCGTGGGTCTTGCCGAAGGCGTGGCCGCCAGCGATCAAGGCGACGGTCTCTTCGTCGTTCATGGCCATGCGCCCGAACGTCTCGCGGATGTCCTTGGCCGACGCGACCGGGTCGGGATGACCTTCCGGGCCTTCCGGGTTGACGTAGATCAAGCCCATCTGCACGGCGGCCAGGGGGTTTTCGAGGTCGCGGCCCCCGTCGGTACGGCTCTTTTCGGTACCGTGCAGATCAGGCTCGGCCACCAGAGTGCCATCGCCAGGTGCGGCCTTGCCGTAGCGCGAATCACCACCCAGCCAGGTGGTCTCGGTGCCCCAGTAGACGTCTTCGTCCGGCTCCCACACGTCAGCACGACCGCCTGCGTAGCCGAAAGTCTTGAAGCCCATGGACTCGAGCGCGACGTTGCCGGTGAGGATGATCAGGTCGGCCCAGGAGATGTTGCGACCGTATTTTTGCTTGACCGGCCAGATCAGCCGACGGGCCTTGTCGAGGCTGACGTTGTCGGGCCAGCTGTTGAGCGGGGCAAAGCGTTGCTGGCCGGCGCCAGCACCGCCGCGCCCATCACCGGTGCGATAGGTCCCGGCGCTGTGCCAGGCCATGCGGATGAACAGCGGGCCGTAATGGCCGAAGTCCGCTGGCCACCAGTCCTGGGAGTCGGTCATGACCTTTAGCAGATCTTCCTTCACCGCGGCCAGATCGAGGCTGTTGAACGCCGCGGCGTAGTCGAAATCGCCTCCCATGGGGTCGGACAGCGAGGAATGCTGGTGGAGAATCTTCAAGTTCAACTGCTTGGGCCACCAGTCACGATTGGTGGTACCACCGCCAGCGGCGTGATTGAACGGGCACTTCGATTCTGTAGCCATGGTTACTGTTCCTTTGGTCTTGGTCATCCACTGCAGCCCTGGAGGCGGCAAAGTGCGGATGTGGTCGATGGCATGGTCAGGAGAATACCGGCCTGTACCTATTGCGCATTCTGTCGTGATCATCAGGCTCTGACGAATCGGCCTGGGCCGATGCAGCTTCAAGATTAGACGCCGAGGGGAAAGAGTGCCACACCCAGCAGACGGTCGTGGTGAACCCGCTGTTTTGGGCGGTCAGTGCTGGCGGCTTCGCGAGCAAGCTTTGCTTCCACAGGTGTACGACGCTGGATCTCGAAGGGGCACACCCGTGGGAGCAAAGCTTGCTCGCGAAAAGGCCCGCATGAACGATGCAGATACCAAGGTCTCTCAGGGCAGATAAAGGCTGAACAACCCGCCTCCCAGCGCGCCGCCGTTGGCCAGTTCGATCCGGCCATGCACGCCATTGCGCTGATGCCGCTCGGCGATGCGAGCGGAGAAGTACAGGCCCAGCCCGGTACTGCCACTCACCGGGTCGATGCCCTGCACGTAATCGGATTGACGCTCGATCATCTCGGCGGGATAGCCCGGGCCGTCATCATTGATGCTCAGCACCAGTTGCCCCTGTGCTTCACTGACCGTGACCTTGATGGACTGACGCGCATAGCGGATGGCGTTGATGAGTATATTGTCGACCACCGAGCCGATCAGCTCGCGGTCGAAAAAACCCAGCGGGCAGAACTCATCGACCGCACCAGTGGCGCTGATGCCGCGGCTGTCGAGCACCTCCTGGTGCCCGGCCAGTTGCGCACCTATGAAGTCATCCAGCTCGTGGTAGTCCGGCCGCAGCGGCAGTTGATTGACCCCCAGTTTATACAGCCCCAGCAGCTGCACCATCATGCCGTTGAGGTGGGCGAACTCATAGTCGATCACCCCGCGTTCGGGGACATGGCGCTGAGCCTCCGGCAAGCGTGCGAGCCATTCACCATGGGCGCGCATGACCGTGGTCAAGGCGTTTTTCATGTCGTGCACGGTCGAGGCGATGACCATGGAGAAATCCAGACCCGCTTGCGATTCACTCATGCGCCGAACGCCCTGATCTGCAGTTTCTGGAAGCGCTCGAAGCGCGGGTCGGTGGGCGGCATCTTGCCGACCATGCGCAGGCAGTTCTGGCACTCCTTGAGCTTGGTCAGATCCTGCGCCTCGCCTTTGCCTGGCAGCAACGCCTGCGCCAGGTTGAGGGCGATACTGATATTTTTCGGCTGCAGCCCGAGGCCCTTGCGAAACATCTCCCGAGCCTGATCCAGGTCACCGGTCTTGTAGGCGCGCACGCCTTGAAGGTTGAAGTCGATGGCCGCCTTGCTGGCGCCCAGAATTTCCGGATCGTCGGTCTTGGCGGCGATGCGCAGCATGACCTGCGGGTCGTCGCCGTAGATTTCCGCGCAGCTTTTTAAGACCCCGGCAGCGGCCCCGGCCTGACCGAGATTCTGCAGCTGGGTCGCGACCGTGAGCGCCGCGCCGGAGGTCATGAACTCGTCCATGCGCTGCAGACGCTCCATGGCGTCCTGAGTCAGCTTGGCGGCCGCCTCCGGGTCGGATTTCTGCAGGCTGGTAGCAGTCATCAGGCGCGTACGGATCTGCAGGCCTTCGTCGCTGCCGTGCTCCTTGGTGACTTCGCCGAGGGTGTTGTTGAGTTCGATACGGCTGCGGGCATCGAGGCCCTGATCACCGTTCTTGTTGAGCAGCGCGTTGGCGAAGCCGAGATTGGTTTCCGGATTCTTGAAGCGCGAGTGCTGCCCTTGCGAGACTGCACTGCGGTAGGCACGGGTAGCGCTTTCGAAGTCTTCGTTCTCGAAGGCCAGGCGGCCCAGCAGGCTTTGTCGCCGCACCGCCAGCGGTGACAGCTTCACGGCGTCTTCGAGCACCCGTTGCGCGCGGCGCACTTCACCCGCGGACACCAGCACGTCAGCCAGGCCGTCGTAGAGCGCCGGGAACATCGGGAAAGCTTCCAGCGCGTGCTCGTAGACGCCCTGCGCCTCGGCAATCTTGTTGCGCTTGAACAGCAGCGTGCCGAGCATTCGATACGCCCAGGGCGTGGGCCGATCGGCGATGATGCTCTTGAGCAGTTTTTCCAGCGCCTCGTGCTGATTGAGGTCACGCAGAGCGTCGGCCTGATAGCGCAGGCACAGCGGCGCGTAGCGTTGATCCTGCTGGGTCAATTGCGCGCAGGCGGCCAGCACCTCGGTCGGTTTACCGCGGTCCAGCGCTTGCAGGATCGGCTTGAGCAACGTCTTGCGCTGCACCAGTTTGTCCAGCCGCTGGGCCAGCCCGGCACGGTTGAAGGGCTTGGTCAGGTAGGCGTCCGGTTCCCACTCCAGGGCGCTCATGACCATCGCCTGAGTGTTCTCGGCAGTGACCATGATGAACACGCATTCGCGGCTCAGCAGCTTGTCGACCATCAGGTCCTCAAGCACATGCTGGCCGTTCTTGCGCCCGTCGCCGAGGTTGAAGTCGTGCAGGATGAAGTCGTAGCGCTTGGCCGCGCACATCTTCAGGGCCTGCTCGCCAGTGTCCGCGGTGTCGACATCCTTGACCCCCAGATCGCGCAGCATCGAACGCACCGAGCTGCGGAAATCGGAGAAGTCATCGACGATCAGAAACTTTTTTTGGGTGTACGCCAAGATCAGCATCCTGTCAGAAAGGCCACAAGGTACCGGCCGGGGCTTTGCAATAGAGTCGCTATCGGCATGGCGCGGCACTTCTTGAGGTTAGCTCACTGCACGGCCGCCCTCGCCCGCAAATGCGCCAACAGCACCTGCAATGGATGTTGCAGGCTGCGGCCATCCTGACGCTTGACCTGACTGCGGCATGAATAGCCATCTGCCAACAGCCTGCCCTGCTGCCCGTGCCTGGCCACCAGTGGCTGCCAGGATTGCCCGTAGATCACTTGGGAGGTGTGCAGGTTGCGGGCTTCATGGCCATAGGTACCGGACATGCCACAGCAACCGATGGACAGCACCTCCAGGCGCCCGCCGAATTTTTCGAACACCTGACGCCAAGCCTCGATGCTGTTCGGGACGTTGGTTTTCTCGGTGCAGTGCGGCAGAAATTGCCAGGTTTCGCTGATCGCATCTGCTTCAAACTTTGGCAATACGCTGGCCAACCACTCTTGGGGCAACGACACGTTGGGGGCATTATCGCTGCCGAGCGTTTTCGCGTATTCCTGGCGATAGACCAGGGTCATGGCCGGGTCCAGCCCTACCAATGGCACACCGCTGGCCTGCAATTGCAGGAGGCTCTGGGCATTGCGCCGCGCGACCTTGGCGAAGGCGCCGAGAAAGCCTTGCACCTGCAAGGGCTTGCCGTTGGCCATGAACGGCGCCAGGTACACCTGATAGCCCAGGCGAGACAGGGTCTCCAGCCATTCGGCCAGCAGCGGCGTCTCGAAGTAGCGGGTAAAGGCATCCTGGACCAGCACCACACTGCGCTGGCGTTCGGCATCCGACAACGCCGCCAATGCACGCGGCGTGGCCAGCTTGACCTGCCAGCGGTTGCACACCGCCTGGAAGTCGACTGCGCTGAGCAACGGGCTGTCGACCATCCCGGCGCCGTGCTCCAGCAGCCAACGCACCGGGGAAGCCGCCATTACTGCGTTGTAGGCGCGCGGAAAATGCGCCAGGTGCGGGATGCTGAATTCCAGCGAACCGATCAGATAGTCCTTGAGCGGGCGCAGGTAGCGGGTGTGGTACAGCTCGAGGAAACGCGCGCGAAAATCCGGCACATTGACCTTGACCGGGCACTGCCCCGCGCAGGATTTGCACGCCAGGCAACCGGCCATGGCGTCGTAGACCTCGTGGGAAAAATCCCCGCGCCCACGCAGGGTGTTCCATAGCCGCGCCGCCAGTGGCAGCACCTTGGCCGCCCCATCCAGCACGTTGACGCCCTGCTCGCCCTGGCGTCGCAGCCACTCGCGAATCAGCGAGGCGCGGCCCTTGGGCGAATGAATACGGTTGCGCGTGGCCTTCCAGGACGGGCACATGGCGTCATTGGGGTCGAAGTTGTAGCAGGCGCCGTTGCCGTTGCAGTGCACGGCGGACTCGTAGTGCTGCCACACGCGCTCATCGATGGTGCGATCCAGTTCACCGCGCAGGGTTACCTCATCCACCGCCGTCAGCCGTGCACCGGGCACGCTGCTGGGGGTGGCAATCTTGCCGGGGTTGAGCTGGTTGTCAGGGTCGAAAGCCGCCTTCAGCGCTTGCAGTGCCGGGTACAGCTCGCCGAAGTACTCCGGCACGTACTGCGAGCGCAAGCCCTTGCCATGCTCGCCCCAGAGCAGGCCGCCATACTTTTGCGCCAGCGCCGCGACCGCATCCGACAACGGCCGGATCAAGGCCGCCTGGGCTGGGTCCTTCATGTCGAGGATCGGCCGCACGTGCAACACGCCAGCGTCGACATGGCCGAACATGCCGTATTGCAGGCCGTGGCTGTCGAGCAGCGCGCGGAACTCGGCAATGTACTCGGCCAGATGCTGCGGCGGCACGGCGGTGTCTTCCACGAACGGCTGCGGCCGCGCTTCACCTTCGACATTGCCCAGCAGGCCCACGGCGCGCTTGCGCATGGCATAAAGGCGGCCCACTGCCTGCGCGCCGATCGCCAAGGTGTGCCCGAGGCGCACCACCGAGGTGTCGGTTTCCAGATGCCGGATAAAATCGTGCACGCGCTGTTCCAGCTCAGCCTGATCGTCACCACTGAACTCGATAAGGTTGATGCCCAGTGTCGGGGTCTGCTCATCGGCCGGGAAATACTCGGCCACGCCATGCCAGACGATATCCTGCATGGCCAGCAGCAGGACCTTGGAATCAACGGTCTCGATGGACAGCGGCTTGTGCGCCATCAACGCGTTGGCGTCGCGCAGCGCATCCATGAAGCCGGCGTAGCGCACGTTGACCAGAATCGAATGACGCGGGATCGGCAACACGTTCAGGCGCGCTTCGACGATAAAGCCCAGCGAGCCTTCGGAGCCGCACAGCACGCTGTTGAGGTTGAACCGGCCCTGCCCGTCGCGCAGGTGCGCCAAGTCGTAGCCGGTCAGGCAGCGATTGAGTCTGGGGAAAATCGCCTGGATGCGCTCGGCTTCCTGCTCGGCGATCTGCGCGGCGCAGCGGTAGATCGCCCCCGTACGATCGTCGCGTGCGCTTGCTGCTTGCAGCGCGGCGGCGTCGATCACGCCGCTGTCCAACGGCGTGCCGTCGAGCAGAATGGTGCGCAAATCAAGCACGTGGTCGCGGGTCTTGCCGTAGGTGCAGCTGCCCTGCCCGCTAGCATCGGTGCTGATCATGCCGCCGATGGTGGCGCGGTTGGACGTCGACAGCTCGGGAGCGAAGAACAGCCCGTGGGGCTTGAGCGCGGCATTGAGCTGATCCTTGACCACGCCGCTCTGGACCCGCACCCAGCGTTCCTCGACGTTGATTTCGAGGATGTTGTCGAGATGCCGCGACAGATCGACAACGATGCCGTCCGTCAGCGACTGGCCGTTGGTGCCGGTGCCGCCGCCACGGGGCGTGAGCACCACGGCGCTGTATTCGGGGCGGGCGGCAAGGCGCGCCAGGCACTGCACATCGGCTTCATCGCGGGGAAACACCGCGGCCTGGGGCAGACGCTGATAGATGGAATTGTCGGTGGCCAGCACCGTGCGCAGGCCGAGATCGTCTGCGATCTCGCCCTTGAAGCCCTGCCGGGCCAGTTGGCGCAGAAAATCCTGATAGCGCTGCGGCAAGGTCGATTGAAGCGAGAGAGGGGCAATCATAGTCGGCGGTCTCGGCAGGCTAATGCATTCCATGCACGGTTCCGGCTGGCAGACTGGACCGTGCTTTATAAGGTCATCGCTTGATTTTCCGGGGTTTGGCAGGGTAAAACAAACGTAATTCCTGTCAGCTTTGCATGAGTTTCATGAATGAACCCCAAGCGCCTCACCCCATCGATGTCCTTGTTGCTGGCCTTCGAAGCGGCAGCCCGGCATTGCAGTTTCACCAAGGCTGCCGAGGAACTGGCGCTGACCCAGAGTGCCGTGAGCCGTCAGGTGCAGGCCCTGGAAGCCTCGCTGGAGGTGGCGCTGTTCAAGCGCGAGGGGCGGCATATCGAGCTGACCGCTGCTGGCGCCCTGTATCAACAGGAGCTGGCCGGTGCGCTGGCCCGCATCCGCAGTGCCACTCTGCAGACCATCGCGCGCAAGGCCGAGGGCGACGTGCTGCACCTGGGGGTGCTGCCGACCTTCGCGTCGAAGTGGCTGATGCCGCGCATGCCGGAGTTCTACGCCGGGCACGCGGACAGCCTGGTGCACATCCATTCCCGGATATTCCCCGCCGACCTGTCCCGCGACGCCAGCGACATGACGGCCCTGATCTGCGCGGGCTCGGGCGACTGGCCAGGCTTTATCGCGCACCGCTTGCTGGCCGAAAAAATGGTGGTGGTCGCCAGCCCGGCGGCCCTGCCGGCGCGGGCCGGGGTGACCTTGCAGGACCTGACCCAGCAGGTGCTGCTCAACGTCGTGTCGCGCCCGCACGCCTGGGGCGAGTATTTCGAGAGCATCGGCATGACGCCCGCCACCACGCTGCGCAACGGGCCGAGCTTCGAGCTGACCGCGCACCTGATTCAGGCGGTGGTGGCGGGCATCGGTGTCGGCCTGGTGCCGAGCATCCTGGTCCAGGACGAGCTGGACAGCGGCGCCCTGGTTGCCCTGCATGCGCCCACCGCCAGCGGCCGCAGCTACTATCTGGCGTATCCGGCGCCGTATCAGCAGTTGCCCGCACTCAAGGCCTTCAGGGAGTGGCTGCTGGATCACTCATTCACGCAAGGCTGACGCGTCGTGAAGCGACTGGCACCTCACGCTGGGATGACACTGGTCGGCGCGTATCGCTATTGACGAAGCAATGATGGCACAATGACGCCTCACTCAGACTGCACATTAATCAGCCCAGGCTGTTCATAGCGCCCGCCCCTTTCGTCGCGGCCCTGATCATTAGGTGATTCGCGATGACCACTCGTCCGCGCAGAGGTCTTTCATTCGTCAAGCGCATGTACCTGCCACGGGTCGTAGGGACCGGGCTGGGCTTCTTTTGCGTGGCGATCGGCATCTGGCCCCTCGATCCGCCGTGGTGGACCTGGGCGCTGATGTTCCTCCAGGCCTTCGCTTGGCCGCACCTGGCATTCCTGATCGGCCGCCGCGCCCGCAAGCCTTTTCGCACCGAGCGCCGCAGTTTGCTGTTCGATGCGTTTGCCGGGGGGGTGTGGGTGGGCGCCATAGGCCTCAATCCGCTGCCGAGCGTGATCATTCTATCGATGATCGCCATGGACAAAGTGGCTGCCGGCGGCTGGAACATGCTGTTTCGCACCGTGCTCATGCAAGCGCTGGGGATCGCCGCGGGGCTATGGTTGTTCGCTCCACCGTTGTTCCCGACCACCAGCCAGTTACAGATGATCGCCTGCCTGCCGGTGCTCGTGGCGTACCCGATGGCCATTGGCATGATGTACAACCGGGTCACCCGGCAACTGGCTCAGCACAAGCGTATCCTGGCGCGCCTGAGCCAGACCGACAGCCTTACCGGCCTGATCAACCACGGCGCCTGGAAGGACCTGCTGCTGCGCGAGTTTACCCGCGCCCAGAGCGGTACCCGACACAACAGCATGGCGTTGATCGATATCGATCATTTCAAGCAGATCAACGATACCTATGGGCATCTGGTCGGGGACGCGGTCTTGCGCACGGTGAGCAAGACTCTGTCCAGCCATCTGCGCAAGACCGACCTGGTGGGCCGCTATGGCGGCGATGAGTTCTGTGTGATTCTGCCGGACACCACCGCGCCGCAGGCTCGGGAGATCCTCGAACGCTTGCGCCGCGTGGTCAATGAATTCGAGTACCCCGGCCTGCCGCAGCTGTCCTTGAGCCTTAGCATCGGTATCGCCTCGTATGGCCCGCACCTGGCGGCGCCGGACATGTGGCTGCACGAAGCGGACATGGCCCTCTATGACGCCAAAAGTGCCGGACGCAATACCGTCACCGTGGCCAACGCCGCGTTGGGGCGTGGCACGGCGTCAACAGGGTGAATCCGGGCCGCTCGGGTTGACGGCGAGGGCCTCTTCGCGAGCAAGCTTTGCTCCCACAAGTGCATACCCCCGTGGGAGCAAAGCTTGCTCGCGAAGGGGCCGGTCCTGCTTGCCCAGCACCCTGGAATCTCCCAGAGGTGCAGGGCTCAGGCGCGGTGATCACCGTGGGAACTGCCGAGTCGTACACCCGTAGGAGCAGGCGGCGAAGAGGCCGGTAGCCGCACCCACTCTGTTCAGGCCGCCAGATGCTCGTACAGAATGGTCGCACCCACCAGCATCAGCACCACACCCCCAACGATCTCCGCGCGCTTGCCGACCACATTGCCCAGCACACGACCCAGCATCACGCCGATGGTCACCATGGTCATGGTCGCCAGGCCGATCGCTGCCGCTGCCACGAAGATATTCACGTCGACGAAGGCCAGGCCCACGCCCACCGCCAGTGCATCGATACTGGTAGCGAAGGCCGTGACTGCAAGAATCCAGAACGAGTGTTGGTCGGGCTTCTGTTCTTCTTCCTCGTCATCGTGCTTCAAGCCGTTGTAGATCATGTGCAGGCCTAGAACCACCAGCAAGGTGAAGGCGATCCAATGATCCCATTGCTGCACCCAACGCGTTGCAGCCTGGCCGACGACCCAGCCGATGATGGGCGTGATGGCTTCGATCACACCGAAGATCAAGCCGGTGCGCAGCGCTTCTGAAAGACGAGGTTTGTGCAGGCTGGAGCCCTTGCCGATAGCCGCCGCGAACGCGTCGGTAGACATGGCCAGCGCCAGCAGAATGAGGGAAATGGGATTCACGGGTTGCTTCCAGTCGGGCTATGAGTCAACGACACCTCCACACGCCCGACTTTAGGCATGAAAGTGTCGCTGGTCTCACCAACCGGAACGGTGTTCGCACCACGGCATGCTGCCGAGAATGTTGATACGAACGCTCACACGTTGCTGTGCAAGCAGGTTACTCCCCAACGAAGGCCGCGATCATAACAGCCTGAAACGAAAAATCCAGCCAAATTTTCTTGGCCGGATCGGGACAAAACCGGGTAATTGTAACCGTTAGTTACTCGCGACTCGGGCACCTTCGCCGGCGCCGACCAAGGCTTGCAAGGAGCCGTCGAACTGCTGCAGGGCATTGACTTGCAACTGGCGCTGTTGGTCGATCTGCGCGGCAATCTGCTCGGCGCTCTTGTCGTGCACCCACACAGCGGACATCTGTTTTACCCCGGCACCTTCGGCCTTGCCGATGTACTGCAGATTGGCGTCGTAGAACGTCGCCACGTAACGCGCTTCGACCCGGCTGTTGCGCTGAGTCACCAACTGGCTGTAGGCGTCGAGCATCACCGTGACGTCCGGATGGGCTTGCATCAGCGCATCCAGATTGTCGTATACCGTGACCTTGGCAAAGGTCTTTTGCAGCGACCCCTGCAGCCAATCGATGGCCAGGCGCGGGTCGGAGCTGTTGATGAAGGCACTGCGGATACGCGTGTCGAGGGTGCTACCGGGCGCGCCTTTCTGAGCCATGGCGTGGTAACGCGTGAGGTAATCGAGGGTACCAACGGTGTTTTCGCTGTAGAGCACGCCCACGCTCTGTGACGCCCTGAGAGAGACAGGGCTGTTGGCCACGGGCTGCAAATGGCAGTTGTCACGACCGGTGGCCCCGGCAGTGGCGGCGAATGCACCGGTCAGAACGGCAACCAGGGTCAACAGCGTGGAAATCCTCATGGCAAGTGTCCTTCACAAGCAGGGTGGCGATGTGGCTATCCTCCTCCTTTTGCGCAAAAACAATACTTGCAAAAATTGATGGTCACTATCGATTGCATGAATGGTGCGAATGGTTATTAAGTCAGCTGGATTACAGGGCCAGCTGACATTTTTTCTCGGGTGACACCGACCATTCCCTGCGGGAATACCCGCATGAAAAACCTGGATTGTATTTCCCGTCGCCAATCTCGTAGCGTGTCCTCTCCCCCACAGGAGTGACCGCCATGAAGCCGCTGCAGCTCTACACCGATAGCCTGTTCGTCAGCCCTTATGCGATGTCGGTGTTCGTCGCCCTGCATGAAAAAGGCCTCGACTTCGATCTGCTCGAGCTCGACCTCGAAGCCGGCGAACAGCACCATGCAGGGTTTGCCCAGTTATCGCTGACCCAACGCGTGCCGACGTTAGTGCACGGCGATTTCGTCCTGGCTGAATCCTCGGCGATTACCGAGTACCTGGACGAAGCGTTCGCGCAGGCGCCGCTCTATCCTCGCGAGATTCAGGCACGGGCCACCGCGCGGCAGATCCAGGCGTGGCTGCGCAGTGACTTGCTGGTGATCGGCCAGGAGCGATCCACCTTGGTGGTCTTTTGCGGGCAACATTACGGCCCGCTGTCGGCGCGCGTGCAACTCGCTGCCACCAAGCTGCTAGAGGCAGCGCAGACGTGGCTGGCCGATGGCCGCGACTGTCTGTTCGGGGAGTGGTCGATCGTCGATGTCGATCTGGCGCTGATGCTCAACCGCCTGATCCTCAATGGCGACCCGGTGCCACCTGGACTGCAGCCCTATGCCCAGCGGCAGTGGCAGCGTCCGAGCGTGTTGAAGTGGCTTGCGCTGCCACGGCCTGCACGCTAGTCAGGTATGGGCCTGAACCACCCACTTCACCCGGGCCAGCGCCTCGCGTAACGTTTGCAGGCTGACCGAGCCCAGCGCCAGGCGCAGCGCATGGGGCACCGGCGCCGAGATGGCGAAGGGCTCGGCGGTAGACACGGATATCTGCTCGCGCATCAGCGCCATGGCGATCTGGTCAGCGCGGGCATCTTCGACCAAGGGCAACCACACGAAGTACGACGCGGGATGACTGTGCCACGACAAGCCAGCCAACGCCTGAGCAGCCACGGTCTGTCGAGCGCGGGCGTCGGCGCGCTTCTGTACTTCCAGAGCGGCGACGGTGCCGTCCTCCAACCAGCCTGTGGCGATGGCGGTCAACACACCGGCAGTGTTCCAGGCCGTCGCGCGGATACTGCGCTCCAGCCCCGGAATCAAAGCAGCCGGTGCCGCAATGAACCCGACGCGCAGACCCGTCGCGACACTTTTCGACAACCCCGAGACATACACCGTGCGCTCCGGCGCCATCGCCGCCAAGGGCGATGGCGGGCTGTCAGCCAAAAACGCATAGGCGGCGTCCTCGATGATCTGCACGCCATGCAGACGCGTGATAGCGACCAGTTGCTCGCGTTGCTCGGCGGGCATCACCCAGCCCAACGGATTGTGCAAGGTCGGCATGCAGTACACCGCACGCACCGGGCGCCGCCGACAGAGCGCAGCAAAGGCGTCCAGATCCGGCCCCCTGACGGTGATGGGGATCGCCACCAGCTCCAGTCGCAGGGCTTCGGCCAGCACCTTGAAACCCGGATAGCTCAGTGCATCCGCCGCCACCACATCACCAGGTTGCAGCAGCGCCATCAGCGCCACCGCCAGGCCATGCTGCGCACCATTGACGATCAGCACCTGCTCGGCGGGCACGTGCAGGCCGCGCTCGAGCAGGTGCCGCGCAACCACCGCGCGCTCGTGGGGACGGCCGCCGTGGGGGTGATAACGCAACAGCGATTCAAGGTCCCCGGACAACGCCAACTGCCGCAACGCCGCGCGCAACATGTCGGCCTGCCCTGGCAACGACGGGTAGTTGAAATTCAGGTCGATCATGCCCGCAGCCACGTTCTGTTGATCGATGCCCAGCCCATGCGGCAACGCGATCTCCCTGACGAACATCCCCCGCCCCGCCTCACCACTGACCAGCCCCATGGCTTCGAGCTCGCTGTACACGCGGCTGGCGGTGACCAGCGCCACCCCTTCACGCGCCGCCAGGTCCCTGTGGGTGGGCAAGCGCGTACCCGGCGGCAAATGGCCGGCGCGGATGTCGGCGGCAAAGGTGTCGACCAGGGTTCTGTAACGCGCGGGCGGCATCGGCAACTGTATCCATGACAATTTTTTGATTGTCTTGATACTGGCTCCTAGGATGGGCGCCTGACAACCCCCCTGACTGAAGTGAGCGCCATGGAACAGACCTCTCGACTGCCAAAACCGGCCCTGAGCCCAAGGACCCGCGGATGGATCAACGGCTTGATCGGCGTGGTGATCTTCAGCGGCTCGCTGCCGGCGACGCGGCTGGCGGTAATGGCGTTCGATCCGCTATTCCTGACCGCAGCGCGGGCGACTATCGCTGCACTGCTCGCCGCGATGCTGCTGTGGCTGTTCAAGCCGCCGCGTCCGGCGCTGGCGCAATCGGGCTCGCTGATCGTGGTAGCGGCAGGCGTGGTGCTGGGGTTTCCGCTGCTGACGGCACTGGCCCTGCAGCACGTGACCTCGGCCCATTCCATCGTGTTCCTCGGCCTGCTGCCATTGGCGACCGCCATCTTTGCGGTGCTGCGCGGCGGCGAACGACCACCGCGGGCGTTCTGGTTTTTCTCATTGCTGGGCAGTGCTCTGGTGGTCAGCTTCGCGCTGAGCCAAGGCCTGACGGCGGCGCCCAAAGGTGACTTGCTGATGCTGCTGGCCATCGTCGTCTGCGGTCTGGGTTATGCCGAAGGCGCGAAGCTGTCCAGAACCCTGGGTGGCTGGCAAGTGATCTGCTGGGCGCTGGTGCTGGCGTTGCCGGTGATGGCGACCTTGACAGGCGTGCTGATGCCCGCTTCTTTTGTGGCGGTCAGCGCGAGCGCCTGGTGGTGCCTGGCCTATGTATCGCTGTTCAGTATGCTGATCGGCTTCGTGTTCTGGTACCGCGGACTGGCCCAGGGGGGTATCGCCGCGGTGGGGCAATTGCAATTGCTGCAACCGTTTTTCGGCCTGGCACTGGCGGCCGGATTGCTGCATGAACAGGTGAGTGCCGGGATGCTCGGGGTGACGTTAGCGGTGATTGCTTGTGTGGCCGGGGCGAGGCGGTTTTCGCGCTAGCCAGGGAGTCAACAGTTGGCCCTTCGCGGGCAAGCCTTGCTCCCACAGCCGGTGCGGGGGTGTACGCCCGTGGGAGCAAAGCTTGCTCGCGAAGGGGCCAGTTGCATCAATGACATTCCTGTGTCGAACCATAGAATCTTCCACAGCGTTGGCCAACTAAAGCTGCCCCTCGATCGCCGCTTTGTCGACAATCGACCACACCTGCCAAATCTTCCCTTCGCGATACTCGTAAAAAACGTTCTCCGTGAAATACAGCCGCTTGCCGTCTACCGCCAGGCCGAGAAACTCGCCCTTGGGTGAGCAATCGAATTCCAGCCGGGCGGCGATGCGGGGTGGATCGCACATCAGCAGACCGATGTTGAAACGCAGGTCCGGGATGTCGGAAAAATCTTTTTCAAGCATCTGCCGGTAGCCAGCTACACCCAGCGGCCGGCCGTTGTGATGGACGTCCGGGTCGACGAATTCGCCAAGATGGTCCCAGTCCTGCTGGTTCAGGCAGGCGATGTAACCGTGATAGCGATCGACTAGAACGTGCTTGGGCATTTGAGGATTCCCTATGCAGAGGTGTGGCAGGCTGTGACGCTGTCGCAAAAACGGTAGGTACGAAAAAGGCGCAGCAGGTGTGATCGTTGGACGCTGGATGATGGCTAACCGTTCACCAGCAGATGCAGCCCGAGCGCGCCCATCCCGACAAAAAATATCCTCCGAAACCACAATGCACTGATGCGGCCGCGCAGCCATTGCCCCGCCAGCATGCCCAGCAGTGCGGGCACTACCGCCAGTACTGATGCCCCCAACTCGGCGGTGCCCAACTGCTGATGCCACAGCAAGCCACCCGCCAGCGCCAGGGTCGATACGGTAAACGATAGCCCTAACGCTTGCACCAACTCGTCACGACTCAACCCCAGTGCGCCGAGGTATGGCACGGCAGGAATCACGAACACACCGGTCCCTGCCGATATCGCCCCGGTCAGCAACCCACATAATGGCCCCACCCCTACCTCCCAGCGCCGAGCGATGCGCAGGGCCGGCGCCGCGAGCCCTGCCAGTGCGTAAACCAGCAACGCTGCGCCAAGGGCTCGCGCCATCCCCGTACCGCTGCCGAGCCCGAACCACAGCGTGCCGAGCACCGTACCCAGCACAATCCCCAACTGCATGGGCCACAGGCGCAACCCTACGCTGCGAAAATGCCCGCCGAAGGCCACTTGCCAGATATTGGTCAATGTCGCCGGCACGATCAACAAGGCGGCAGCCTGCACCGGAGCCATAGCCAAACCCAGCAGCCCCATGGAGACGGTAGGCAAGCCCAGGCCAATCACTCCTTTCACCGTACCTGCGGCGAAGAACGTTGCCAACACCATCAAGGTAAGGGCCAGCCCGAGTTGCTGATAGAACGCGAGGATGTCTGTCATGGCGCTATCCTGCCCGTTCCCGGCACGGCTGAATATCTGCCATATACTGAGTCAGCCTCTTGTCTGGACAGAGCCATGCACTTCGACCTGATTGACCTGCGCTTGTTTATCAACACGCTGGAAGCCGCCAATATCACCGCCGGTGCCGAACGAAGCCACTTGTCCCTGGCGGCGGCCAGCGCGCGGATTCGAGCCATGGAAGCTTCGCTGGGTACGCCCCTTGATGTTCAGGAGCGCCCGAGCCTGCAAAGCGTGCAGGATCTGCGCGATGGCAGGGCCGACCTGGCGATTCTTTCCGACGCGGTCGATGCCAGCGGACTACAGACGTTGGCGTTTCGCGACGACCCGCTGGTGCTGATCATGCCCCGCCACCATCCTTTGACCCAGACGCCAAGTCCTGACTTCATTGCCAGCCTCGACCATCGCCACGTCTGCCTCGGCGCAAAAAGCGCCCTGGCGCTGCATCTGGACGAGCAAGCCCGATGCAGCGCTCGACGTTTGGCCGTACGGGTGCGAGCCGAGGGTTTCGACGGTTTGATCCGCATGGTCGCCCATGGCGCAGGGGTCGGCATAGTGCCCCGCGCGGCGGCCGAGCGCTGCCACGGGCACCTGGATTTCATCATCGAGCCGCTGAGCGAACCGTGGGCCGCGCGCAAGCTCGTGCTTTGCGCTACAGACTTCGCCAGCTTGCCGGGGTATGCCAGGGGGCTCGTTGAAGTGCTGCAAGAACAGTGAAACGTGGGTGATTTGCTACCCCAGCCCCTGCGCGTACACAAAGCACAACTTGTTGCCCTCCGGATCGCCGCAATAGGCGCCGTAATAATCCGCGGCATAGTGCGGCCGCAATCCAGGGCCGCCCTCGTCCGTCGCGCCCATGGCCATTGCCGTTTCCCAGGCTTTGCGCACCTGCTCCTGAGAGCACGCCGCAAAGCTCACCTGCGTGCC
>CAJCIO010000094.1 GCA_903970465.1 Gammaproteobacteria bacterium | reverse complement strand
CTGCTTGCATGTCGATGACCGTGTTGGCTACAGATGGAAAAACGCGGGCGCGGAATATAGCACAAAAATTAACCAAATCCGACGGTAATGGTCGGATTTTGGTGAAGCTTCAGTGTGCGCTTGCGGCCCTCTTCGCGGGCGAGCCGTACACCTGTGGGAGCAAGGCTTGCCCGCGAAGAGGCCCGCGAGAACGGCGACGAACCCCAGGTTTACTCGTCGTCGTCGAAGTTGTAACTGCCCGGCGCCAGATTCTCGAACCGGGTGTACTTGCCGATGAACGCCAGACGAATAAATCCGATAGGGCCGTTCCGCTGCTTGCCGATGATGATCTCCGCGATGCCCTTGTGCTCGGTCTCGGGGTGATAGACCTCATCCCGGTAGACGAACATGATTACGTCGGCATCCTGCTCGATCGCTCCGGATTCACGCAAGTCGGAGTTCACCGGGCGCTTGTTGGGGCGTTGCTCCAGCGAGCGGTTGAGCTGCGACAGCGCCACCACCGGGCAATTGAATTCCTTTGCCAGCGCCTTGAGCGACCGCGAGATCTCGGAAATCTCGTTGGTCCGGTTGTCGCCGCTTGACCCCGGGATCTGCATGAGTTGCAGGTAGTCGATCATGATCAGGCCGATCTCACCGTGCTCGCGCACCAGTCGTCGGGTCCGCGCGCGCATTTCCGATGGGCTGATGCCCGCCGTGTCGTCGATGAACAGCTTGCGGTCGTTGAGCAGATTGACCGCCGAGGTCAGGCGCGGCCAATCGTCATCGTCCAGGCGACCGGAACGCACCTTGGTCTGATCGATCCGGCCGAGCGACGACAGCATCCGCATGATCAGCGAATCACCTGGCATCTCCAGCGAGTAGACCAGTACGGTCTTTTCGCTACGCAACACCGCGTTTTCGACGAGATTCATCGCAAAGGTAGTCTTACCCATCGACGGACGACCAGCCACGATGATCAAGTCGGCCGGCTGCAGGCCGCTGGTCTTCTCGTCGAGGTCGGTGTAGCCAGTGGACAGGCCGGTGATCGCCGCATCGGTGTTGAACAGCGTATCGATACGATCGATGGCCTTGGTCAGCAAGTCGTTGACGCTGACCGGCCCACCGGTCTTGGGCCGTGCTTCGGCGATCTGGAAGATCTGCCGCTCAGCCTCGTCGAGAATCTCCGCAGCGTTGCGTCCCAACGGGTTGAATGCGCTGTCGGCGATGTCGTTGCTGATGGTGATCAGTTGGCGCAGCGTGGCGCGCTCGCGAACGATTTGCGCATAGGCCTTGATGTTGGCGACCGACGGCGTGTTTTTCGCCAGCTCGCCAAGGTAACCGAGACCACCGACTTGGGCGCTCTGGCCTTCGCGGTCGAGCTGTTCGTGCAGGGTCACCACGTCGAACGGGGTGTTCTGATCGGCCAGACGCGCAATGGCGCGAAAGATCAAACGGTGATCATGACGGTAGAAATCGCCATCCGACACCTGATCGAGTACGCGTTCCCAAGCGTCATTGGACAGCATCAAGCCACCGAGCACGGCCTGTTCGGCCTCGATGGAATGCGGCGGCACCTTGAGGGCGGACGTTTGCAGGTCGTATTGCTCGGGGGCGGATATCTCGTTCATGACCACACTGAAATTAGGCTATCTGAGAAAGACAAAGGGCACGACCTGTAAACAGGATCGTGCCCGATGTTAACCGTCTGACACACAAGGTGCCAGACCGTCAGGTGTTGCTTAAGCTGCTACCACGACAACGCGGACAGTGGCTTCTACGTCGCTGTGCAGGTGCACGGCCACGTCGAATTCACCGACGTTGCGGATGGTGCCGTTCGGCAGACGAACTTCGCTTTTTGCCACTTCGACGCCAGAGGCGGTCAGTGCATCAGCGATGTCGTGAGTACCGATCGAACCGAACAGCTTGCCTTCGTCGCCAGCGGTGGCAGTGATAGTCACTTCCAGCTCGGCCAGTTGGGCAGCACGGCTTTCAGCCGATGCTTTCTTGTCAGCGGCAGCTTGTTCCAGCTCGGCGCGACGCTCTTCGAACGCAGCCAGGTTGGCAGCGGTCGCAGCGGTAGCCTTGCCGTAAGGCAGCAGGTAGTTACGACCGTAACCAGCCTTGACGTTTACCTTGTCGCCCAGGTTGCCCAGGTTGGCGACTTTTTCCAGAAGGATCAGTTGCATGTGGAAATCCTCTTAACTTTTAACCTTCACCGTTCGCGTTATCGGCGTCTTTCGGCGCCAGACGACCGCGAAAATCAATCAGGCTGTCGACGATGGCCAAGACCACCAGCAACGGATAGATCAGTTGCATGAACAGCAGCAGTGTCACGTAAAGCCCGACCAGCCAGAACTTGCCCAGCGTGCCCCGTACCACCAGCCCGTGCATCAGCGCCAGGCCGGCAAACACCAGCGGAACACTGCACAACGGCGTCAGCATGGCGACCTGTGGACCGAAATTCGGCCCGATCAACATGCACGCCAGCAGCATCAACGCTGGCCACAGGGGGATTTTGATGGCCCGAAACTCGCGACCGAACCCACCCGGGTTATACAACACTGCCTGCCAGTAGCGGCCCAGAATCAGGGCTAGCACACTGACGGCTTGCAACAAGGCCGCAATCAGACCAGTAAGCACCGGCGCGATCAGCGCAGCCAGGCGGGCCTGTTCCTCTACCGACAACTGTTGGTAGAAGCCCTGAAGCAACTGCGGCAACAGCTTTTCGAGCTGTTGCGCCATCGCTTCGATGGGCACTTGGAACATCACACCCAGTACTACGCCATACACCAGGCCCAGCGCGATGCTGACCAGCAGCACCCGGTTCCAGGACTCACTGGAGCGCAATTGCGCCGCCAGTAGCAACGTGCCCAGCAACACCATCAAGGTGCGCGGTTCGCCGAAATACCACCAGACCAAGGCCGGCAGTAGAGCCCAGAGCAGAACGCCAGAGGCGTCCTTCATTCCGCGCCGCAGGTACACAAGGCACCCAGCGGCGGCACTCAACCAGAACAACAACGGCATTGCCGCACAAGCAACCACTACGAGAGTGGCTTGCACGCGACCGCGCATGATGAAATCAGCTAACGAACGCATGCACTCTATCCCTTGCTACAGTCGACTGCCCGGTCTCAGCGGCCGTGGCTGTCGGTGTAGGCCAGCAGGGCCAGGAAGCGGGCGCGCTTGATAGCGGTGGCCAGCTGACGCTGATAACGAGCTTTGGTACCGGTGATACGGCTTGGAACAATTTTGCCGGTTTCGGATACGTAGGCTTTCAGGGTGTTGAGATCTTTGTAATCGATCTCTTTCACTTCTTCAGCGGTGAAGCGGCAGAATTTACGACGACGGAAGAAACGTGCCATGTTATAGGCTCCTCAAGTGGTCCGTGGATTACTCGTCAGCGTTATCGCTGTTGTCGCTGTCATCACTGTCAGCGCTTTCGGCGCCTTCGTGCTCAGGACGGTCGCGACGCTCACGGCGCTCACTGCGGTTTTCTTCAGCCTTGAGCATCTCGGATTGGCCGGTAACGGCTTCTTCGCGACGGATGACCAGGTTACGGATCACTGCATCGTTGTAGCGGAAGTTGTCTTCCAGCTCGGACAGAGCCTTGCCGGTGCACTCAACGTTCAGCATCACGTAGTGAGCCTTGTGAACATTGTTGATTGCGTAGGCCAGTTGACGACGGCCCCAATCTTCCAGGCGGTGGATCTTGCCGCCGTCTTCTTCGATCAGCTTGGTGTAACGCTCTACCATGCCGCCGACTTGCTCGCTCTGGTCAGGGTGGACCAGAAAGATGATTTCGTAATGACGCATGAATGCTCCTTACGGGTTGTAGCCTGCCGCCAGGGCGGTCAGACAAGGAGTGAATGAACACAGTGTAAGCTTGCTCGGACGAGGCACATGCGTACCTGCCGCCACGGCAAGGGGCGCAATTGTAGTGAAGGCCGGGAGGGGAAGCAAGGAGATTGGTGATTATTTGAGCAATCACCGAAACAGTACAAGAGCTTCGCGAGCAAGCTTTGCTCCTACGGTGCAATGCAGACCTGTGGGAGCAAGGCTTGCCCGCGAAGAGGCCCTTGAGAGCAGATTACTTCTTCTTGGCGTTACGCTGACGAACCGCTTCGAACAGGCAAATACCGGTGGCCACCGAAACGTTGAGGCTGCTGACGCTGCCCGCCATCGGCAGTTTCACCAGGTAGTCGCAATGCTCGCGAGTCAGGCGACGCATGCCCTTGCCTTCGGCACCCATGATCAGGATGGTCGGGCCGGTCATGTCGTGCTGATAGAGGTCCATTTCCGCCTCGCCAGCGGTACCGACCACCCACAACCCGCGCTGCTGGAGCTTTTCCAGCGTGCGCGCAAGGTTGGTGACTGCCACCAAAGGAATGACTTCCGCTGCGCCGCAGGCCACTTTTCGTACCGCAGGCGTCAGGGTCGCCGACTTGTCCTTGGGCACGATCACTGCTAGCGCACCGGCCGCATCGGCACTGCGCAGGCAGGCGCCGAGGTTGTGCGGATCGGTCACGCCATCCAGCACCAGCAACAGCGGCGCGCCTTCGGTACGATCGAGCAGCTCGTCGAGCATCGCCTCTCCCCAGACCTGGCTAGGGCTGACATCAGCGACTACGCCCTGATGCACACCCTCGCCCGCCCAGGCGTCGAGCTCGCGGCGCTCGGCCGAGCCGACCGGAACGCGGCTCTCGCCAGCCAATGCCACCAGCGTCTGAACGCGTGGCTCGCTACGACCTTCGGACAACCAGATCTGCTTGACGCGCTTGGGGTGATGACGCAGCAGCGCCTCTACGGCATGTACACCGTAGATTTTTTCCAACTGACTCATGATTTTGCCTTGGGCTTGCGCGAGCCCGATTTCGAAGAGCCCTTACGGTGCTTGGTCGGCCCCTTGGTGTCGTCGCCACTCTTGGCTGCACTGCCCGGACTGCCCTTGGCCTCCGACAGCAGCGCCTTTTTCATTTCACGGCTCTTGCGCACTTCGGCGTTCTTGGCCGCCGCATCCGAGGCACGATAAGCCTCTGTCGGCTCAGCTTTGCCCGAACGACGTGGCGGCTTGAGGTCCGGCGTCTTCTCGGCAGGCTTGCTGGCGCCGCTCCGGCTTGACGTCGACTTGCTGCCGGCGCCAGAGCGCGCGGCAGGTGCCTTGGAAGCATAGGCCTTGTCCACCGGATGGGCGCTATCGCCCTTGGCTTTTCCCGACGGTTTCTCTGCCCGCCCTTTGGTGACAGGTGCGTCGGCCAGACGGTTCTTGCGACCGATCGGGGCATCGAGGGTGGTCTGAGCAATTTCGAAGTCGATCTTGCGCTCATCGAGATCGACACGCATCACGCGCACTTCCACGGTGTCGCCCAGGCGGAAATTGCGCCCGGTGCGTTCGCCAGCCAGTTTGTGATGCACCGGATCGAAGTGGTAGTAATCGCCTGGCAGCGCGGTGACGTGCACCAGGCCCTCGACGAATATATCGGTCAGTTCGACAAACAGGCCAAAGCCCGTCACTGCAGTAATCACACCCGGGAAGCTCTCGCCCACGCGATCCTTCATGAACTCGCACTTGAGCCAGTTGACCACATCACGGGTGGCCTCATCGGCACGGCGCTCGCTCATCGAGCACTGCTCGCCCAACTGCTCGAGGGCGTTTTCGTCGTACGGGTAGATACGTGCTTTCGGGATGCTCGCTGCACCGGCACGGCGTACGTGCGGCGTGTCCTGCTTGGAGTGGATCACACTGCGGATGGCGCGGTGCGTCAGCAAGTCCGGATAGCGGCGGATCGGCGAGGTGAAGTGCGTATAGGCTTCGTAATTCAGGCCGAAGTGGCCTTGGTTGTCAGCGCTGTACACCGCCTGGCTCATGGAGCGCAGCATCACGGTCTGGATCACGTTGAAATCGGGGCGATCGGCGATGGACGCCAGCAGCGCACGGTAATCCTTGGGCGACGGACCATCTTTGCCCTTGTGCAGGGACAGACCCAGCTCGCCGAGGAAAGCACGCAGTTTTTCAAGACGCTCTGGCGGCGGTGCATCGTGCACGCGGTACAGCGCAGGAATCTCGTGCTTCTTGAGGAATTCGGCAGTGGCTACGTTGGCAGCCAGCATGCACTCTTCGATCAGTTTGTGCGCATCGTTGCGAACGGTCGGCTTGATCTCGGCGATCTTGCGTTGCGAACCGAAGATGATGCGGGTTTCCTGGGTTTCGAAGTCGATGGCGCCACGGGTGTGACGCGCGCTGAGCAGCACTTTGTACAGTGCATACAGCTGCTTGAGATCCGGCAGCACATCACCGAATTCAGCGCGCAGGGCCTTGGCCTCGGCGGTACGCGAATGCTCCAGCAGCGTGCTGACCTTGTTGTAGGTCAAGCGCGCATGGGAGTGAATCACGGCCTCGTAGAAGCAGTAGTCGGTCATCTCGCCGGTCTTGGAGATGGTCATCTCGCAGACCATGGCCAAGCGATCGACTTTCGGGTTCAGGGAGCACAGGCCGTTGGACAGCTGCTCGGGCAGCATCGGAATCACGCGTTCGGGGAAATACACCGAGTTGCCGCGCACCTGAGCTTCATCGTCCAGCGCCGAGCCCAGCTTGACGTAGCTCGACACGTCGGCGATGGCCACGTAGAGCTTCCAGCCGCCATTGAACAGGCGCAGCTTGCTCTTGGCTTCGCAGTAGACCGCATCATCGAAGTCGCGAGCGTCTTCACCGTCGATGGTGACGAACGGCAAGTGGCGCAGGTCGATGCGCTTTTCCTTGTCCTTGTCTTCCACCTGAGGCTTGAGCTTGGCGGCTTCCTTGAGCACGGCGTCGGGCCATACGTGAGGAATATCGTAAGTGCGCAGGGCAACGTCGATTTCCATGCCCGGGGCCATGTAGTTGCCGATGATTTCGACAATGTCGCCCTGGGGCTGGAAGCGCGGGGTCGGCCAGTGAGTGATTTTCACCGCCACGAACTGCCCGACCTTGGCCGCGCCGTGGCGACCTGGTGTGATCAGCACTTCCTGCTGGACCTTGGGGTTGTCCGGCTGCACGAAGCCGATACCGCCTTCTTCGAAGTAACGGCCAACTACGGTCTCGTGAGCGCGGGTGACCACCTCGACGATCACGCCTTCGCGACGACCACGACGATCGAGGCCGGAGACACGGGCCAGGGCGCGGTCGCCATCGAACACCAGGCGCATTTGCGCCGGGCTCATGAACAGATCGTCGCTGCCGTCATCGGGCACCAGGAAGCCGAAACCATCACGGTGGCCGCTGATGCGCCCCAGGATCAGGTCGAGCTTGTCAACCGGCGCGTAGGTGCCGCGGCGGGTGTAGATCAACTGAGCGTCGCGCTCCATGGCACGCAAGCGGCGGCGCAGGGCTTCGATCTGGTCTTCAGTGGAGAGGCCGAATTCGTCAGCCAGCTCTTCGCGGCTGGCGGGCGAACCGCGCTCGGCGAGGTGCGCGAGGATCAGCTCACGGCTGGGAATAGGGTTTTCATATTTTTCCGCTTCACGAGCGGCCTCGGGATCGAGGGACTGCCAATCGGCCATTAGAGAGAATTCACCTTGTCTATATACGGGTTAGTTTGGCATAGGCGTATTGAAACGGGAAATTTCAGCTGCTGTTCGGTGCTGAATAAACGGACGGAATGCAAAAAAAACCTCGCATTCACGGCCCGGCGTAAAAAATTTAATATTTTCAACAACGGGGGTTTACAGCGCAAAATCCGCTCCGTATAGTGCGCGCCATCGCCGACGTACAGCGTTGTCGATGATGCCCAGGTGGTGAAATTGGTAGACACGCCAGCTTCAGGTGCTGGTGACCTTACGGTCGTGGAAGTTCGAGTCTTCTCCTGGGCACCAATTTCGAGATGCAGAGTAGCGTACTTTGATCTCACTCACAAAAACCCGCGAAAGCGGGTTTTTGCGTTTCTGGGCAATGACTTGGCCTGATGCAAAATTCCTTGCGCGGGGGCTTTACAGAGCTGGACGCCCTCCGTATAGTGCGGCCCACAACGACGCAGTGCGACGTTGTATGCCCAGGTGGTGAAATTGGTAGACACGCCAGCTTCAGGTGCTGGTGACCTTACGGTCGTGGAAGTTCGAGTCTTCTCCTGGGCACCATCTTCAGCTCAAACCCGCGAAAGCGGGTTTTTGCGTTTCTGGGGTTTGAAAATACCTTGGATCCTTTGGTGATACCACTGACGCCTTCGCGGGCAAGCCTTGCTCCCACAGGCGCACGACTCAAGATCGGCCAACTCTGTGGGAGCAAGGCTTGCCCGCGAAGAGACCATCAGCCCCACCGCCAATCTAAGCCCGAAACTGCCCGATACTCGCCTTCAGCTGCCCCGCCAGCTTGTCCAGCTCGACGCTGCTGGCCGTCGTCTGCTGCACCAGCTCGGCAGCGCGCTCCGCCTGCAGATGAATCGTCTCCACACGCCCTTTCACCGCCTGCGCCCCGAGCGCCTGATGAGCCGCCGCCTTGGTCGCCAGACCGATTGCGGCATGCACCTGCTCCACCGAAGACTGCACGCTTTGCTGTAACCGCGCACTGCCCTGCAAGACTCGCAACCCCTCATCTGCCTGACGTCCGGCCTGACCAATCGCCGCCACCGCCTCCTTGGCACCGGCCTGCAACGCTCCGATGTGCGATTGAATATCGCCCGTCGAGCGCTGCGTCTTGCTGGCCAACGCACGCACCTCATCGGCCACCACGGCAAAGCCGCGCCCGCTTTCACCCGCGCGGGCCGCTTCGATGGCCGCGTTGAGCGCCAGCAAGTTGGTCTGCTCGGCGATCCCATGAATGACCGTCAACACCACCTCGATCTGCTGACTTTGCTCGGCCAGTCGCTCGATTACCCGCGACCCCGTTTGCACCTGCCCCGCCAGCGCCTCTATCAGCTCACCAACCTGCTGCGAAGCGCGGGTGTTTTCATCTGTTGCCTGGCGAATCTCCACCACTTGCGCCAGTGCCGACTGCATCGCCTGGCTCTCCGCCTGGGCCTCGTCCGCCATCTTCGACAACGCCTGCAGGCTCGCCGCCACTTCGTCACGCTGCAGCTCGGCAGCGGCGTTGGCGCCAGCGTTGCGCTGCGTCAAGGCACCAATTTCGGCACCGGTACGCCGGGCCACATCGCCGGCCTCGCGCACGACAGGCTGCAGCTTGTCGACGAAGCGGTTGACCGCAGCCGCCATATCGCCAATTTCGTCACGACTATCGAGCTGCACCCGCTTGGTCAGGTCGCCCTCACCTGCCGCCAGATCATTGAGCGCGCGAATCAGCAGATGCAGCTTGCTGACCACCCGGCGCCCGAGCACCACCGCGAGCACCAGCAGCACGCCCAGGCCGACCAGCGCGAGACCCACGCCGATGCGCCAACGCAACGCTCCCGCCGCTTCCTGCACGGCAGCGGTGGTATTCGCCTGCATACGGGTGGCGCTGTCCTGCGCGGTCTTGAGGCGCCCCTGCAGCGTCTTCGCGCTGTCACTGGCAGCGGAACCCAGGCTGTCGCCCACCAACTGATCACCGCTTGCGATCAAAGCAGCAAACCGCTTGTCCAGGGCTTTGAGCTCGACATCGATAGACGCGGTTGACACGCCCATGCGCACCTTGCCGATCTCCACGCCATTAGGGCTGATGGAGGCCTCCACGTAGTACACGGCCGGGTCGTTGCGCGCAGCGTCCAGCGCCTTGTCCAGTGCCCGATCGCCGGCGCCCTTCTCCACCAGCGACTGGTTGATCGGATTGTCGCGATTAAGATAACGGGTCAAATGCTCGCCCGCGGCATCGTCATAGACCACGAACAGGACGTTCGGATTGCGTTGGGCCCGGCGGGCGAATTCCGACAGCGCCGGCACATCGTTATCCCACATGGCCCGGGGCGCCACCGAGGCGAGCAGTTGCGCCATGTCGTTGGCGGAGTCGTGCAGGTCCTTCTCCAGCGTGGCGCGCAATTGCTTCTGCTCATCCTGCAGGCGCGTCGACAAACCCGCCGTGAGCTTCTGCCGGGTGCTGCTCGACAACGCCTCAAGGCTGCCGCGCACCTCTTCGCTGGCCTGGCCCAGCTCGTCGCTCAGGTGCTGACTGTCGGCCTGCATGCTCTTGGCCAGATCGGCCTCCAAGGCCAGCACCGTGCTCCGCGTCAGGGCAACGGCCACCAGCACCTGCACCAAAAGGGCAATGCCGAGCGCGATGAACACCGGACGCAACAAACGACTCTGTAACAACGAAAGAATGGCCGACACCGCTGAACCTCATTTTGTTGACGCCATTAAAATGATGGCACTGTAGAAGGCAATAGTTTCAGCAAATCCTGTGCCGCGCAGGTGACAGAAACGACAAAGGGCCCGAAGAGGGCCCTTTGTCTGTTACTACGCTTGCCTATCAGGCAAACGGGTGACGCAGAACGATCGTCTCGACGCGGTCCGGGCCGGTAGAGATGATATCGATCGGCGCGCCGACCAGCTCTTCGATACGCTTGATGTAAGCGCGAGCGGCGGCAGGCAGCTCTTCCAGGGTCTTGGCACCGACAGTGGATTCGCTCCAGCCTGGCATTTGCTCGTACACCGGCTCAAGGCCAATGTAGCTGTCGGCATCGGTAGGCGCATCGATCACCGCACCGGCGTCGTTCTTGTAACCGACGCAGATGTTGATGGTCTCCAGACCGTCCAGTACGTCCAGCTTGGTCAGGCAAATGCCAGAGATGCTGTTGACGTCGATGGCGCGACGCAGGATCACGGCATCGAACCAGCCGCAACGACGAGCACGGCCGGTGGTAGCACCGAATTCGTGGCCTTTCTTCGCCAGGTAGGCACCCACATCATCGAACAGCTCGGTCGGGAACGGACCAGAACCCACGCGAGTGGTGTAGGCCTTGGTAATGCCGAGGATGTAATCCAGGTACATCGGCCCGAAACCCGAACCCGTGGCGATACCGCCAGCGGTGGTGTTCGAGCTGGTGACGTACGGGTAGGTACCGTGATCGATATCCAGCAGCGAACCCTGGGCGCCTTCGAACATGATGTCCTTGCCGGCGCGACGCAGCTCGTGCAGCTCGGCGGTAACGTCAACCATGAGCGGGCGCAGCATCTCGGCGTATTCCATGCACTCGTCCAGAGTCTTCTGGAAGTCGATGGCAGGCTCTTTGTAGTAATTGACCAGCACGAAGTTGTGATAGTCCAGCAGCTCGCCCAGCTTGGAGGCGAAGCGCTCACGGTGGAACAGATCACCGATGCGCAGGCCGCGACGGGCGACTTTGTCTTCGTAGGCCGGGCCGATGCCGCGACCCGTGGTGCCGATCTTCAGCTCGCCACGGGCCTTTTCACGGGCCTGGTCCAGCGCTACGTGATACGACAGGATCAACGGGCAGGAAGGACTGATGCGCAGACGCTCGCGCACCGGCACGCCTTTTTCTTCCAGCTTGATGATTTCGCGCAACAGAGCGTCCGGCGCAACCACTACGCCGTTGCCAATCAGGCACTCGACACCTTCACGCAGTACACCCGACGGAATCAGGTGCAATACGGTTTTTTCGCCATTGATCACCAACGTGTGACCAGCGTTGTGGCCGCCCTGATAGCGCACCACCGCGGCAGCATGTTCGGTCAGCAGATCAACGATCTTGCCTTTGCCCTCATCACCCCACTGGGTGCCCAGGACTACGACATTCTTACCCATAACACTTGTCCTCATTCGCGCAAACTTGGTGCCGGCTGCGGCCGGCAGGAACACTCAAGAAGCCAGCGGCAAAACCTGCCACAGCCCGTTCTGCTGAATCAATTGCCGGTCGCAGTCCGCCTCCAGGGCGGCGCTCGCTGGCTGCCCAGGCAACGCCTGAACCACCCGCTGACCTTCGCCGCGCAACTGGCAGACCCTCTGCCAGAGCGCTGCATCCGTGCTGTCAGGCATCCAGATGCCGCCAGACGGGAGCTCGATCTCGTTGCTGCCCAATGTCACCAGGCTCTTGAGATCGGTTGAAAAACCGGTGGCCGGACGCGCACGCCCGAAATCTGCACCGATGTCGTCGTAACGACCGCCTTGGGCGATCGACACGCCGACACCCGGCACGAACGCCGCGAACACTACACCCGTGTGGTAGTGGTAGCCGCGCAACTCGCCAAGGTCGAAATACAGCGGCAACTGCGGGAACCGCGCGGCCAGACGCCTGGCGATTTCCAGCAGATCCTTCAATGCCGCGACGACGGGCGCAGGTGCATCGGCCAGCACCTCGCGGGCCTGCTCCAATACTTCCTGACCGCCACACAGGCCGACCAGCGCGCGCAGCATCCGCGCCAGGTCAGCGGGCAAGCCGGCGGTCAGGCTTATGACTTCGTCGATGGCCTTGCGTTGCAAGGCATCGAACAACTGCTGCTCGACTTCGCCGGTCAGGCCGGCCGCACGGGCCAGACCACGGTAGATACCGACATGACCAAGGTCCATGTGCACACCCGGCACCTGCCACAGATCAAGCATAGCCAGCATCAGGCTGATCACTTCAACATCGCTGCTCGGGCTGGCGTCACCATAAAGCTCGGCGCCCAGCTGGATCGGGCTGCGCGAATTCGACAGCGCCCGCGGCTTGGCATGCAGCACACTGCCGGCATAGCACAGGCGGCTTGGCCCTTTGCGGCGCATGGTGTGAGCGTCGATGCGGGCGACCTGAGGCGTGATGTCGGCCCGAAAGCCCATCTGCCGCCCCGATTGCGGGTCGATCACCTTGAAGGTGCGCAGATCCAGGTCCTGGCCCGCGCCGGTCAGCAGCGACTCCAGGTACTCGATATGCGGAGTGACGACGAACTCGTAGCCCCAGCTCTGGAACAGATCCAACACCTTGCGGCGCGCTACTTCGATGCGCGCTGCTTCCGGCGGCAGTACTTCTTCGATGCCATCTGGCAGCAGCCAGCGGTCTACCGTTGCCATTACGCCAATCCCCTTTGATCCGGGCGGCCCGCCCTGAGCCGAGCCTTGAGTGAAGCAGATACCGGCGCAGGCGCGCGGCGGTCGTTACAGACCGCACTAGCCCAGGAGGCCGCTATCCTCGAAATCTTTATCGATGCTCGGCCCGGTAAAAGGCCAATCGATATCGCAGACGCAAAAAAGCCGGGAATTTCCCGGCTGCCGCATCATACACACGTTTTGCCGAAGGATCACCCCGCCAGACGGATAAGCTGCCCGGCGGAGCCCTTCGCAGTGATGACTGCGACCTTTACTTGGGTTTCTTCATGTACTGGAAGAAATCGCTGCTTGGGTCGAGTACCAGCACATCACTCTTGCTGGAGAAGCTGTCGCGGTAGGCACGCAGACTGCGATAGAACCCGTAGAACTCAGGGTCCTGGGAGTAAGCCTTGGCATAGATGGCTGCTGCTTGCGCATCACCATCACCACGAGCCTCTTCCGATTCGCGATACGCCTCGGCCAGCAATACACGGCGCTGACGGTCGGCGTCGGCACGAATACCCTCAGCCAACTCGTTACCCTTGGCGCGGTGCTCGCGAGCCTCTCGCTCACGCTCGGTGCTCATGCGCTCGAACACGCTTTTGTTGACTTCCTTGGGCAAGTCGATGGCCTTGACCCGCACATCGATTACCTCGATACCCAACTCCTTGTCGGCAATACGGTTCAAGGAGGCGGTCATGTCGGCCATCAGCGCATCACGCTCACCCGACACGACTTCATGCAGAGTGCGCTTGCCGAACTGGTCACGCAGACCGGACTCGAGGCGGCGCCCCAAGCGATCGTCGGCGTTAGCCTTGAGACCCGAAGTCGCAGTATAGAAACGTTCGGCGTCCTTGATCCGCCATTTGGCGTAGGCATCGACCATCACGGCTTTCTTTTCCAGCGTCAGAAACCGCTGGGTCGGCGCGTCAAGGGTCTGCAGCCGGGCGTCGAACTTGCGCACCTGATTCACGTACGGAATTTTCGCATGCAGGCCAGGGGCAACATCGGCCTGAACCACACGGCCGAATTGCAAGAGCACAGCGCGTTCAGTCTGCGAAACAACGTACAGGCTGTTCCACGCAACAACCGCCAGGACAACGCCGACGATCAGGACAATCACGGATTTATTGCTCATCAGCGACTCTCCCTGGAACGCAATTCACGCTGCTGCTGTTGCAAGTCGGACGCAGCACGTGCGCCCGCCGAATCGACCGCCGGAGCCGGCGCTGTCGAGGACGTACCGCTGTTGTTGCGGCTGCCCTGGACCATCTTGTCGAGCGGCAGATAGAGCATGTTGTTGCCCTTGTCGCCACTGACCAGCACTTTGCTGGTGTTGCTGTAGACGTCCTGCATGGTTTCGAGATACAGGCGCTCGCGCGTCACATCCGGGGCCTTGCGGTATTCGGTCAACAGTTTAGTGAAGCGATCGGCCTCACCTTTGGCGCGCGAGACGACTTCGTCACGATAGCCATTGGCGTCTTCGATGATGCGCTGGGACTGACCACGGGCTTCCGGCACGACGCCGTTAGCGTAGGTTTCAGCCTGGTTGCGCGACCGTTGCTCGTCTTCACGGGCACGGATCACGTCATCGAAGGCCTCCTGCACTTCGCGCGGGGCTGCCGCGCTCTGCACGTTGACCTGGGTCACGCTGATGCCGGTCTGATAGGTGTCGAGGAAGCGTTGCAGACGCTCCTTGATCTCACCTGCCATCTGCTCACGGCCTTCGGTCAGCACTTTGTCCATGGCGGTCGACCCGACCACGTGACGCAACGCACTGTCCGTCGCGTGCTGCAGGCTGATTTCAGGCTGGTCGACGTTGAGGACGAAATCCTTCAGGTTGCTGATCTTGTACTGCACGGTCAGCGGCACCTCGACGATGTTCTCGTCCTCGGTCAGCATCTGGCCCTGCTTGGAGTACGAACGCTCGCGCGTTACGTTTTCCATGTACTTTTTATCGAACGGTGGGAAGTAGATATTCAGGCCCGCACCCACGGTTTCGTAGTATTTGCCGAAGCGCAGCACGACGGCCTGCTCCTGCTCGTCGACCACGTAGACCGCGCTATACAGCCAGATAGCCACCAGCACTGCCAGGCCAATGCCGAGCAAGCCGAAGCCACCGCCTTTGGACGACGACGGACCACCGCCATCACCACTGCGTTTTTTCCCACCGCCGAACAAACCGTTCAGGCTTTCCTGTAGCTTGCGGAAGGCTTCATCCAGATCCGGTGGCCCCTTGCGGTCGCCTCCGCGGCGTTTGCCGCCCCAGGGATCCTGATTATTCGAATTGCCACCACCCGGCTCATTCCAAGCCATAGCGCTCTCCATCTGATAAAGCAAAGACGCGCCCGCGGCGCGCCGACCAATGCTACAGAATGCCTGTCACCTCGGCATAACCAGATGCCGAAGCATTTATTGCAAAGTGTGTTGCTGGATGAATTCTTCGATCTCCAGACCTTCACGACTGATCAATCGATTGAACTCGACACGCGGCAAACGTACGGCCAGCAGGCTTGCGCCTTCGTCGTCGTGGGTCTCGCTCTGCACCGCATTGATGGAGAAGAACTGCGCACGCAAACGCGCGAATTGTTGCCCAAGATGCAAGGTGCCGACGAACAGATCATTTTCAATCAGCTCTGCCATGGCCTGACGCAACAGGTCCAGACCTCGGCCGTCACGAGCCGAGACCCAGACTCGCTGCGGCTTGCCATCGGCATCGCGCTGAATCTGCGGTTCTACACCTTCAAGCAGATCGAGTTTGTTATACACCTCGAGGATCGGCAAGCCTTGTGCACCAATTTCGGTCAGCACCGCCATCACTTGCTCGATCTGTTGATCGCGCTCCGGCTCGTGGGCATCGATCACATGCAGCAACAGGTCACTGTTGTTGGACTCTTCGAGCGTAGCCCGGAAAGCCTCCACCAGCTTGTGCGGTAAATGGCGAATGAAGCCCACGGTGTCGGCCAGCACGATCGGCCCGGCGTCGGGCAACTCGAGCCGGCGCAGGGTCGGATCGAGCGTGGCGAACAATTGGTCGGCAGCGTAGACGTCCGAGGAAGTCACGGCATTGAAGAGCGTGGATTTGCCGGCGTTGGTGTAACCCACCAGCGACACCGAAGGAATGTCCGCCCGCTTGCGACCGCGACGTGCTTGCTCGCGCTGACTGCGGACCTTTTCGAGGCGCGCCTTGATCTGGCGAAGGCGCACCCGCAACAGACGACGGTCGGTTTCGAGCTGGGTTTCACCCGGGCCGCGCATGCCGATACCGCCGCCCTGGCGCTCAAGGTGAGTCCAGCCACGCACCAAACGCGTGCTCATGTGCTCGAGCTGGGCCAGTTCGACCTGCAGCTTGCCTTCATGGGTACGGGCGCGTTGCGCGAAGATATCGAGAATCAGACCGGTGCGGTCAAGCACGCGACACTCGAAAGCTTTTTCGAGGTTACGTTCCTGACTGGGTGTGAGGGTGTGGTTGAAGATCACCAGGTCGGCATGTTCTGCCTTGACCTGGTCACGCAACTCTTCGACCTTGCCACTGCCTATCAGATACTTCGCAGTGGGCTGATGTCGCGACACGCTCACGAACGCGACGGTGTCGGCACCTGCCGAGACAGCCAGCTCCTGAAACTCCTGCGGATCTTCACGCGCCTCAGGGTCCTGACCATCCAAGTGAACGAGTATCGCCCGTTCACCACCGCCGTGGCGCTCAAAGAACAATGCAGACTCCTATCAGGCGTTACCTGGTTCGCTGCTATGTTCGGCGCCATCTTCGCTGGCACTAGGCAGGCGAATTGGACGGACCGGAACGACGGTGGAGATAGCGTGCTTGTAAACCATCTGGCTCACGGTGTTTTTCAGCAAGATGACGAACTGGTCGAAAGACTCGATCGTGCCTTGCAGCTTGATACCGTTGACGAGATAAATTGAAACCCCCACTTTTTCTTTACGCAAGGTGTTCAAGTAAGGGTCTTGTAGCGAATGCCCTTTTGACATGTGCCGCACTCCTTTAAGGATCGATAGAATAATTCGAAAAATGATGGCTTTAGCCGTCGCACCCCCAAGGATAGACGGCAATTGCAGGGACTCAGCTCAATATGGAGACCGAATCCAGGTATTTCAAGGTGCGCGGCAGGTTGTCGCAGGCCAGGCTGTCCAGCCATTGTAAGTCAGCCCAGCTGCGCAACCAGGTAAATTGTCGTTTCGCCAATTGACGAGTGGCAATAATGCCCCGCTCCTGCATTTCTGACGCTGTCAGCTTGCCATCGAGATGATCCCAGACTTGCCGATAACCCACTGCCCGAATCGACGGCAGACCTGCATGCAAGTCGCCACGGTCGTGCAGCGCTTTGACCTCGTCAACGAATCCCTGTTCCAGCATCTGCCCGAATCGAACTGCAATTCGGTCATGCAGAACCCGCCGATCCGTCGGAGCGATCGCCAGATTGGCCACAGTATAGGGCAATTGACCGCCACCAGAAGCGCCTGCGTCAGTACTTTGCGCGATTTGTCGCTGCCGATGCTCGGTCATGCTCGCACCGCTGACCAGAAAAACTTCCAACGCGCGGATCAGGCGCTGGGGATCGTTGGGGTGAATCCGTGCCGCCGACACCGGATCGACGGCGGCCAGGCGCTCGTGCAGCGCTTGCCAGCCGTCGCGCGCAGCCTCTGCTTCGAGGGTTTCGCGCACCCGGGCATCGGCGGCCGGCATGTCCGCGAGCCCTTCGAGCAACGCCTTGAAATACAACATCGTGCCGCCCACCAACAACGGAATATTGCCCCGCGCCGAGATCTCGGCCATGGCCTCCAGGGCATCGCGACGAAAATCCGCCGCACTGTAGCTCTGCGCCGGGTCAAGGATGTCGATCAGGCGATGGGGATGTTCGGCCAGCAAAGCCTTCGACGGCTTGGCGGTGCCAATGTCCATGCCGCGATAGACCAGCGCCGAATCAACGCTGATCAGCTCGCAGGGCAAGACCTTGGCCAGCTCGATGGCCAAGTCGGTCTTGCCGGCAGCGGTCGGCCCCATGAGGAAAATGGCGGGTGGCAAGGCACTCATCAGCGTCCCCGCAGGAACAGCTTGTCGAGGTCGTCCAGGCCCATCTGCGTCCAGGTCGGTCGACCATGGTTGCACTGGCCGCTGCGCTCGGTGATTTCCATGTCGCGCAGCAGTCCGTTCATTTCCGCAATGGCCAGCCGCCGGTTGGCGCGGATCGCGCCGTGGCAGGCCATGGTGCCGAGCAGTTCATTGAGATGCGCCTGGATGCGATCGCTGGTGCCGTACTCCATCAGGTCGGCAAGCACGTCGTGCACCAGGCGATTGGCCTCGGCCTGCTTGAGCAGCGCCGGTATCTGACGGATGGCCAGGGTTTCCGGACCCAGGCGTTGCAACTCGAAGCCCAGGCGCTGGAACCAGCTGGCGTGCTCTTCGGCGCAATCAGCCTCGCGCTGGCTGACCGCGATGGATTCGGGCACCAGCAGCGGCTGACCACTCAGGCCTTCGCTGGCCATGGCGATCTTCAGGCGCTCGTACATGATGCGTTCGTGAGCCGCGTGCATGTCCACCAGCACCAGGCCCTGGGCGTTTTCGGCAAGGATATAGATGCCCTTGAGCTGCGCCAGGGCATAGCCCAATGGCGGAATGTCACCGTCGCTGGCAGGGAGTGCAGGCGCGCCGTCGACTGGCAGCGGCTTGAAGAACTCGCGATAGGCCGCCTGGGATTCCGCGACCGGCAGAGCAGCAGAGGGCCGTGGCACGTACTGATTGCCATAGCCACCACCACCGGAACCGGAACCGCTGCTTCCGTAGTTACCTTGCAGCCCCGCGCCGTAGGTCGGCGCCGAGGCCGTGGGCTCGAGCAGATTGGCCGCCAGACGCATCTCGCCTTGCGGCCCGAATTCACCGGCATCGAGCCCGGTCGCCCGCGCGGCCTCGGGACTTGCTACCGCTGCTGGCAAGTGATCTTCCGGTCGCACATCCGCCAACGAGCGGTGCAAGGTGCCATACAGAAAGTCGTGCACGCTGCGTCCATCACGAAACCGCACTTCGTGCTTGGTTGGGTGCACGTTGACGTCCACTGCCGTCGGATCGACTTCCAGAAACAGCACGAACGTCGGGTGACGGCCATTGAACAGCACGTCGCGATAAGCCTGGCGTACCGCGTGGGCCACTAGCTTGTCGCGCACCGCTCGACCGTTGACGAAAAAGTATTGCAAGTCGGCCTGGCTGCGGGAGAAGGTCGGCAGCCCGACCCACCCCCACAGGTGCAAACCGTTGCGCTCCACTTCGATCGGCAGCGCTTGCTCCAGAAATGCCGGACCGCAGACGGCGGCGACCCGACGGGCACGGGCCGTATCGTCATGGGCGTCGTGCAGGCTGAGCACGGTCTTGCCGTTGTGGCGCAGATGGAAACCTACATCGAAGCGTGCCAGCGCCAGGCGCTTGATCACTTCCTGCAGGTGGTCGAATTCAGTTTTTTCGGTCTTGAGAAACTTGCGCCGCGCGGGCGTGTTGAAAAACAGGTCGCGTACTTCTACCGAAGTGCCCACCGGGTGCGCGGCGGGCTGGACCCGCGGGGCCATGTCGCGACCTTCGGTTTCCACCTGCCAGGCTTGCTCGGCATCCTGAGTGCGCGAGGTCAGGGTCAGGCGCGCCACCGAACTGATCGATGCCAACGCCTCACCGCGAAAGCCCAGGCTCATTACCCGTTCAAGGTCATCCAGGTCGCGAATCTTGCTCGTAGCGTGACGGGCCAGAGCAAGCGGCAGATCATCGCTGGAGATACCGCCACCATCGTCACGAACCCGTAGCAACTTGACGCCACCTTGCTCGACGTCGATATCGATACGCCGAGCGCCGGAATCGAGGCTGTTTTCGAGCAGCTCCTTGATCACCGAGGCCGGGCGCTCGACCACCTCGCCGGCAGCGATCTGGTTGGCGAGGCGCGGGCTGAGCAGCTCGATACGGGCGGTAATGGTCATTGCTGCGATACCAAGGTGACGCCAGGGATGTCGAGGGTCTGACCGATTTTCAATTCGTCGCTCTTGAGTTTATTGACCGTACGTAAAGTCTCCATTGGCACGTCATAGCGGGCGGCGAGCATGCTCAAGCTTTCGCCCGAGCGCACCACATGCTCGCTGGCGCCACGGCCCGCCAGCTTGCCACTGTCACGCAGCCAGGCGATGTAAGTGCCCGGCGGCGGATTCTGCTGGAAGAACTGCTGCACACCGGCACGGATCGAACGAGCCAAGGCCTGCTGGTGCTGCGCCGATTGCAACTTGCTGGCTTCGTTGGCATTGGAAATAAAGCCGGTCTCGACCAGGATCGACGGGATATCCGGGGATTTGAGCACCATGAAGCCGGCCTGCTCGACCCGCGCCTTGTGCAACGGCGTGACGCGCCCGACGCTGCTGAGCACTTTTTGCCCCACATTGAGGCTTGAACTCAGCGAGGCGGTCATCGACAGATCTAGGAGCACGCCCGCAAGCATGCGGTCCTTGTCGTCGAGACTGACGTTGCCGGCACCGCCGATCAGGTCGGAACGGTTCTCGCTGTCGGCCAGCCAGCGCGCAGTTTCGGAAGTCGCGCCGCGATCGGACAAAGCAAATACCGAGGCACCGAAAGCCTGCGAAGAAGGCGCCGCGTCGGCATGTATAGAGATGAACAGGTCGGCGCCCTTCTTGCGGGCGATCTCGGTGCGGCCGCGCAGCGGAATGAAGTAATCGCCGGTGCGGGTCAGTTCGGCGCGAAAGCCCTTGTCCTGATTGATCTGGCGCTGCAGTTCACGGGCGATGGCCAGTACTACGTCCTTCTCGTGCTGGCCCCGCGAGCCTGAGGCACCCGGGTCTTCGCCACCGTGGCCGGCATCGATGACCACGACGATATCGCGCTTGCCATTAGGCACCGGTTCGAGCTTGATGCTCGGCTGGGCGGGCGTGACTGGCACTGCCGGAGTCGTAGCGACCGGCGGCGACGGCGGTGCTGGCTCTGCGTCCTGGGGCGAATCATAGAGATCCACCACCAGACGGTTGCCGTATTGCTGGTTGGGCGGCAGGACGAAGCTCTTGGGGGTCACAGCCTTTTTCAGATCGATGACCACCCGCAGATCGGTCGGCGTACGTTGCGCCGAGCGCATCGAGGTGATGGGGGTATTGGCCATCGGCACATTCAGCGGGCCACCCAACGTCGCGCCATTGATGTCGATGACCAGGCGATCGGGCGCCGCCAGAGTGAAGACGCTGTGCTCCACCGGTCCCGACAAGTCGAATACCAGCCGAGTGTTATCCGGGGCCCGCCACAACCGCACGCTCTTGACCTGCGAAGCGGCCAAGGCATTGACCGCCACCGCCGTCAGTAATACTCCAACGGCCGCGACCCAAGCGCGCATGCGCATACCTTTCCCCATCATGATCAAGTAATTTCCTGTGCCAGTACGGCACACCACGCGACACCGCGTACAGTCTGCGGCGCGATATGCAGCGAGCGTCCTGCCGCTGCCGGGCTTATGGTAATGGTCAGGTCCGGCTTTGGCAAAAAGCCTGCACCCTTCTGGGGCCATTCGATGAGGCACAGGGCATCGCCGTCGAAATAATCGCGGATACCCAGGAATTCGAGCTCCTCAGGGTCGACCAGGCGATAGAGATCGAAGTGAAACGCCCGTACGGCGCCGATTTCATAGGGTTCTACCAAGGTGAAGGTCGGGCTCTTGACCGCGCCCACATGCCCCAGTCCGCGAATCAGCCCGCGGGAAAGAGTGGTCTTGCCGGCACCCAGATCACCTTCGAGAAAAATAGTCCCGACGCCATGAGTCAACGCCGCCAAGCGCTGACCAAAGGCCTCCATGGCTTCTTCGCCCTGCAAATACAGCGTTACTTCTGACACGGCGCATGCTCCTCGAGCAACTGACGAATGGCAGGGATCAAATCGGCGGCTGCCAGCCCGCGACCATGCTGACCTTGCTGCTCGCCAGCGCGGGCATGCAGCCAGACACCCAGGCAGGCCGCGTCGAATGGCTCCATGCCCTGTGCCAGCAACGCGGCGATCAGGCCCGTGAGGACATCGCCCAGGCCTGCAGCGGCCATTGCCCCATGGCCGTGATCGCATTGCGCCAACCGCCCATCGGGCGAGGCGATCAGGCTGCCGCTCCCCTTGAGCACCGCAACGGCCGAATATTTTTTCGCCAAGGCATAGGCCGCCGCCGGACGATCGGCTTGTATCTGCTTGATCGACACGTCCAGCAAACGCGCCGCCTCGCCGGGGTGGGGCGTAATCACCGCACCCACGGGCAAGGTCACCGCACCGGTTGCCAAGCGATTAAGCGCGTCCGCGTCCCATACCTGCGGCTTGTCGGAACAGGCCGCCATCGACAGCAGGCTGTGCCCCCAACTGCCCTGCCCCAGCCCGGGCCCGACGGCCAGCACGGTGGCCTGCTCGACCATGTTCAGCAACTGGTTGGCAGAACTGACGCCCGCGGTCATGACTTCGGGCAAGCGCACCAGCGCCGCCGCGACATGTTCCGGACGAGTTGCCAGCGATACCATGCCGGCACCACTGCGCAGGGCGCATTCCGCGCTCAACAGGCTGGCACCGCCGGTCCCGTGATCGCCACCAATGACCAACACTCGGCCGAACTGGCCTTTATGACTGTCAGCCTCGCGTGGGGTCAGCACAGGTGTGCTAAGGGCGGTGAGCAGCACAGGAGGGTGCGATACGTCGGGGAGTGAGTCGTCGGGCGGCAGCATGCTTTAACCTTCGGGAGCAATGTCTGGCAGAATTATACGCACCTCAGCCCTGGTTGCCTCCCTCGCATGTCTAGCAATACCGCTGATCTTTATGCCCTGGCCGACTCCATCAAGGAGTGGGGCCGCGAACTGGGCTTCCAGCAGGTCGGCATTGCCGGGCTGGACCTTGGCGAGCACGAACAACACCTGCAGCGCTGGCTCGACGCCGGCTACCACGGCGAAATGGACTACATGGGCGCCCACGGCAGCAAGCGCTCGCACCCCGAGGAATTGGTGCCGGGCACATTACGCGTGGTGTCGCTGCGCATGGATTACCTGCCCGGCGATACGCGCATGGCCCAGCAGTTGGCGCAGCCCGACAAAGCCTATGTGTCGCGCTACGCCCTGGGCCGCGACTACCACAAGTTGATCCGCAAGCGCGTGCAGCAATTGGCCGAACGCATTCAGGCGGCGATCGGGCCGTTTGGCTATCGCGCCTTCGTCGACAGCGCCCCGGTGCTGGAAAAAGCCATTGCCGAACAGGCCGGGCTGGGCTGGATCGGCAAGAACACTCTGGTACTCAATCGCAAGGCCGGCAGTTACTTCTTTCTCGCCGAGCTGTTCGTCGATATGCCCCTGCCAACCGACCCACCGCACATCACCGAACACTGCGGGCGCTGCACCGCCTGTCTGGATGTCTGCCCGACTGCGGCGTTCGTCGGCCCTTACGTGCTCGATGCGCGGCGCTGTATCTCGTACCTGACCATCGAGCTGAAAAGCGCGATACCCGTGGAATTGCGCGCGCTCATCGGCAATCGGGTATTCGGCTGTGATGACTGCCAGATGGTCTGCCCGTGGAATCGCTTTGCCCGGCACACCGGAGAAACGGATTTCAGCCCTCGGCACAATCTCGACAATGCCGACCTGGCCCAGTTGTTTTTGTGGGACGAAGCGCACTTTTTGAGCAGCACCGAGGGTTCGCCCCTGCGCCGCGCTGGCTATGAGCGCTGGCTGCGCAATCTTGCAGTGGGGTTGGGCAACGCACCGTCGACCATACCCGTGCTGGAAGCCCTGCAAGCGCGCCGCGAGCATCCTTCGGCGCTGGTGCGCGAGCATGTGGAGTGGGCGTTGGCGCAGCATGCCGGAAGGACCTGATTCCGGCTGGGGTTTTTTTCAGCGCAACTCGAGGCCTCTTTGCGAGCAAGCCTTGCTCCTGCAGAACTGTGGGAGCAAGGCTGCGCGTCCGGCGGCGAAGGGGCCATCGAAACGCGCTCAAGGATCAAAACTTGATGAAATGCTTGCGGTAGTGCTGCAACTCGGCGATCGACTCGCGGATGTCGTCCAGCGCCAAGTGGGTGCTGCCCTTCTGGAAGCTGTCCTTGACCTCCGGCGCCCAGCGCGCGGCCAGCTCCTTGAGGGTCGAGACGTCAAGGTTACGGTAGTGGAAGTAGTTTTCCAGCCCGCGCATGTGGCGATACAGGAAGCGGCGGTCCTGGCAGATGCTGTTGCCGCAGATCGGCGACTTGCCCTTGGGCACCCACTGCTCCAGAAAGGCGATGGTCTGCGCCTCGGCCTCGGCCATGCTGACGGTGCTCTCGCGCACGCGTTGGGTCAGGCCCGAACCGCCGTGCTGGCGGGTGTTCCATTCGTCCATGCCGGCGAGAATCTCGTCGCTTTGATGAATGGCGATCACCGGCCCTTCGGCCAAGGTTTTCAGGTCGCTGTCGGTAACGATGGTGGCCATTTCGATGATGACATCGTGGTCGGGATCGAGGCCGGTCATTTCCAGGTCGATCCAGATGAGGTTCTGCGGGTTTTGCATGGTAAGGCTCCTCGGCGTAGCTGCGCAGTTTAGCCTAGCCGGGCGTGCTAAACTCGCCGCCGTTTCGATCATTACTGCGGTTTTGTCACTGCATGCGTGCAGTCACGCGCTGCGTCGATTCGTTTTCAACCTCAAATTGCTCTTCACGTGGAAGTCCCATGGCCAAACGCCAGTTAAACCGCCGCCAGAACTGGCGCATCGAAAAAGTCCAGGGTGAGCGCGCCGCGCGTGCGGCCAAACGCGAACTACACACACTGGAGACGCTGGAAGGCGGCGAACTGGGACCTGAGCAGATCGGTCTGGTGATCGCGCACTTCGGCGTTCAGGTCGAGGTGGAGGCGCGTGAAGGCGAACTGGCCGGCCAGGTATTCCGTTGCCACTTGCGGGCCAACCTGCCCGCCTTGGTGACCGGCGACCAGGTGGTCTGGCGCGCAGGCAACCAAGGCATCGGCGTGATCGTCGCGCAACTGCCGCGCAACACCGAACTGTGCCGGCCCGACAGCCGCGGCCAGTTGAAACCGGTAGCGGCCAACGTCGACCTGATCGTGATCGTCTTCGCGCCGATGCCCGAGCCCCACGCCAACCTCATCGACCGCTATCTGGTGGCCGCCGAGCACGCCGGCATTCACCCATTGCTGCTGTTGAACAAGGCCGACCTGATCGACGAGCAGAACGCGCCAGCGCTCAACGCACTGCTGGCAGTTTATCGGCAGTTGGGTTATCCGCTGCTTGAAGTGTCGGCGCACCACGGCGACGGTATGCAGCAACTGCAAGCCCGTCTGGATGGGCACATCAGCGTGTTCGTCGGGCAATCGGGTGTGGGCAAGTCGTCGCTGGTCAACAGCCTGCTGCCGGAAGTGCAGACCCGCGTCGGGCCGCTGTCGGAACTGTCCGGTCAGGGCACCCATACCACGACCACGGCGCGGTTGTTTCACTTCCCCGGCGGCGGCGAGCTGATCGACTCACCGGGTATTCGCGAATTCGGCCTGGGCCATGTCAGCCGTGCCGATGTCGAGGCAGGGTTCATCGAGTTCGCCGACCTGCTCGGTACCTGCCGCTTCCGCGACTGCAAGCACGATCGCGAACCCGGCTGTGCGCTGCTCATGGCCTTGGACGATGGTCGTGTGCAGCAACAGCGAATGAACAGTTATCGCTCGATCATCGCTAGTTTGCCGCAGGATTCTTACTGATCGGGATCGGTGCTGGCTGGACCGACCTCTTCGCGGCCAGAGCCCGCTCCCAGACGGTGGAAGCGGGCTCTGGCCGCAAAGGCGCCCGCAAGATCACCCCGGTTACGGCGAAGTGCCCTTCAGCGGCCCGTTATCGAAGATATTGACCTTCTGCCGTACCTGGTTCGGCTGCACGGGCGGGGCCGGCTCGATCGTGGCGCCCGGCTGGCCCGGCGCAGGCGCAGCTGGCGCTCCAGGCGCCGCGCCCTTGCCATCATCCGGCGACTGCTCGCCTTCGATGGCCTTCTCGGCCTTCTTGGTCAATACCACAATGTCGATACGGCGGTTGATCGGGCTCAGCGGGTTCTTGCGATCGAACAGCGACGACGAAGCGAAACCCACCACGCGTGCGACCTGATTGTCCGGATAGCTGCCCGCCACCAGGGCGCGTCGTGCAGCGTTGGCGCGGTTGGCCGACAACTCCCAGTTGCCCATGCCGTTGACGTTGTTGTACGCCGTGGCATCGGTATGACCGCTGATGCTGATCTTGTTCGGCACCGCCTTGATGGTGTCGGCCATGGCTAGCAGGATGTCTTCAAAATACGGTTTCAGGCGTGCGCTGCCGAGGTCGAACATCGGCCGGTTGTCGGCGTCGGTGATCTGGATGCGCAACCCTTCCTGAGTGATCTCGAACAGTATCTGGTCCTTGAACTTGGCCAGTTGCGGGTTCTCGTCGACCTTGGTCTGCAATTCCTGCAGCAGCAATTCGAGGCGCTGCTTCTCGACCGCCTCGTCGTTCTTGCTGATGTTGTCCTGGGTGTCGTTCTTCTCGGTCTCGGGCTTGGCCGGCGAGACTTCCTGATCGGGATTGAGCGTGGCGTCCGGGGCTAACTGCGGCGAACCACCGAGGTCGATCACATAGGGCGAGCCGCTCTCGGTGAAACCGATCGGGTCCTTGAAATAACCGGCAATGGCGATTTTCTGTTCCGGCGTGGCGTTGGACAACAGCCACAGCACCAGGAAGAACGCCATCATTGCCGTAGCGAAGTCGGCGAAGGCGATTTTCCAGGCGCCCCCGTGGTGTCCGCCACCGAAGCGTTTGACGCGCTTGATGATGATGGGCTGGTTATTTTCCATGGATCAGCGACCGCGAACCGCTTGCTCCAGCTCGGCAAAGCTGGGGCGGTGGGCTGGATACAGCACTTTACGGCCGAATTCCACGGCCAGCGACGGCGGCATGCCCGAGGCCGAAGCTACGAGGGAGGCCTTGATCGATTCGTAAACGTTTACCTCTTCCTTGGCATCGTGAGCCAGGCACTGGGCCAGCGGACCGAAGAAACCATAGGCCGCCAGAATACCCAAGAAGGTACCTACCAGCGCCGCCCCTACGTGCCCACCGATCGCCGCCTTGTCACCGTCGCCCAGCGAGGCCATGGTGACTACGATACCCAGTACGGCCGCAACGATACCAAAGCCCGGCAAGGCGTCGGAAATACCGGTCACTGCGTGGGACGGGTGCTCGAGCTCTTCCTTCATGCTGAGGATTTCCATGTCGAACAGGCCTTCGAGCTCGTGGGGAGCCATGTTGCCGGACGACATGATGCGCAGGTAATCGCAAATGAACGCGGTCATGCGCTCATCCTTGAGGATGGTTGGGTACTTGGCAAAAATCGGGCTCGCCGAAGCGTCTTCGATGTCCGCTTCGATGGCCATCATGCCTTCACGACGACTCTTGTTGAGAATCTCGTAGATCAGGCTGAGAATTTCCAGATAAAAGGCATGAGTGAACCGCGAGCCGAACATCTTCAAGGACTTCTTGAAGACGTGCATGGTCATATAGCCCGGGTTGGACTGCAGGAACGCGCCCAGCGCCGCGCCGCCGATGATCATGACCTCGAAGGGCTGGATCAGCGCTGCAATTTGACCGTGGGACAACACGTAACCGCCTAGCACACTAGCGATTACGACGATGATGCCGATAATTTTAGCCATAGGTTAGCAAACACTTACGAAGTCGTGGACGGGGCTGGGCACAAGCAATTTAGTTCAGATGCCCTACTTATCGGCAGAGGTGCGCCAGACTATAGTTAGTCGACAGGAAAAACCAGTTTGCCCCTCCCGCTTGCCAGTGAAGTGCCCATGCAATCGCAGACACCCCGTACGCTACAAGCCTGGATCAAGCTGCTCAACAGCATTCGCCTGCCAGTACCGCGCCAGGCTCACGAGCGGGTCAGCAGTGCAATCAATGACAGCAACCGATCGATGCGCGAGATCTCCGAACGCATGCAGGATAGCCCCGCGCTGGTCCTGAGCGTGATCCGCGAGGCCAATATGGCGGTCAGCAACGAGTTGGTGGAGCCGGCCGAGAGCCTCGAAATCGCTATCAACCGCCTGGGCCTGAAACGCACCGGCGAGCTGCTGCGATCACTGCCGGCCGTTGAGCCGGAGGACCTTCCTGTGGCGCTGCGTCAACTGCAAATGATCAGTCTGCACGCCAGCCAGCAAGCCAATGGCCTGTTTGCCGTGCGGCTGGCGCGTCTATGGCAGGAGATCCACTGGGGCAGCCTGCTGTTTCTTTCGCCGCTGTGGCCCTTGGCGATCAGCCACCCCAAGCTGCTGGAGGAGTGGGAACTGCGGGTCATCCACAAGAACGAGCCGGTGGCCAAGGTCGAGCTCGAACTGTTCGGCATCCGCCTGCTGGAGCTGTGCCAGGCCATGGCCGAGCTGTGGCGCCTGCCACTGTGGATCATCCAGGGCTACCGACTGCTACAGAACGAACGCCGGCAGTTGGTGCGGGTCATGCACATCGCACGGCATCGCGAGCTGGGCCTGCAGCAACAGCAGGAACTCGACAACGACCCGGAACTGCGCCGCTGGCTCAATCAGCCGGCCAATACCGTGTTGCTGGCCAACGGCCTGGCGCTGTCGGCGCAGCAAGCCTGGGACACGCCCCACAACACTCGCTGGCAGTACCTGACCTGCCTGTATCTGCAAACGCCCTTGGGCGATCTGCAGCAACAGGTACACCAGCAAGCGGTGCTCAGCGCGCAAAGTCATGCCGGGCCCGGCATCTGGCACCCGGCCACCGCGCTGCTCTGGCCGTGGGATCAACGCCGCGAGCACAAGGGCATGGTCGCCGCACCGGCGCCCAGCGCCCATGATCTCAAGCGCTGGAGCAAGTTCTGCACCGAGCTGCTGGCCGAGCCGAGCCGCTTCAACAACGCTATGGAGCTGACCAAATGGGCACGTGATGCGCTGGTCGCGAGCGGCATGAGCCGCATCATGATGCTGATGACCGACAAAGGCATGACCCAGTTGCGCGTGCACCAGATTGTGGGGCTGCCGGAGCCGTCGGCGCAACTGACCCTCAATATCGACCACAGCACACTGCTGCAACACCTGACGCGCCAGGCCGGGCAGATCCGCATCACGCTGGAGAACCACGATCAGTACTGGTCCAAACTGCCCGCCAGCCTGCGCACCTTGTTCCGCGGTGACAACCTGCTGGCGCGCTCGCTGGTGAGCAATGGGCGCGTGGTCATGATCGTGCTGGCGGACCAAGGCGGCGGGCCGTTTTCCGAGATCACCGTGCAAGCCTTCGGTAAAACCGCGCAATGTATCGAGCGCGCCCTGACCACCTTTAGCAACCGCAGCCGCTGATGCTTGCGTTACAATCGCGGCTTTCCTTCGACGTGGTGATTTCGCATGTCTGATTTCTCCGGCTTGCCTCTGGTCATCGAGCCCTCCGAGCTGCAGGCGCGCCTGGACGCGCCGGGCCTGATTTTGGTCGACCTGTCCAGCGCGGCACGCTACCAGGCCGGGCACATCGCGGGAGCGCATTTCGTCGATCCCAAGCGCACTCAGTCCGGCCAGGCGCAAGCGCCCGGATTGCTACCCAGCCAGGCAGCGCTCGAAGCGCTGTTCGGCTCGCTCGGCCACACCGCTGACGCCACCTACGTGGTCTACGACGACGAAGGCGGTGGCTGGGCGGGGCGATTCATCTGGCTGCTCGATGTCATTGGCCACACGCGCTATCACTACCTCAACGGCGGCATGCTGGCCTGGGAAGCGGAGCAACTGCCGTTGTCCAGCATCACCCAGACCGCCGTCGGCGGCCCCGTGCCACTGACCCTCGACGATGCCCCCACGGCGACTCGTGAATACCTGCAAAGTCGCCTGGGCGCGGGTGATCTGGCGATCTGGGATGCCCGTGGACCGCTGGAGTATTCCGGTGCCAAGGCCCTGGCGGCCAAGGCGGGGCATATCCCCGGCGCCGTCAATTATGAATGGACGGCGGGCATGGACAAGGAGCGTTCGCTGCGCATTCGCCAGGATATCGCCAGCGTGCTCGTTAGCCTGGGCATCACCGCCGACAAAGAAATCATCACCCACTGCCAGACCCACCACCGCTCGGGCTTCACGTACCTGGTCGCCAAGCACCTGGGTTACCCGCGCGTCAAAGGCTATGCCGGATCATGGGGCGAATGGGGCAACCACCCCGACACCCCGGTTGAAGTTTAAGGAATGTCCATGAAATCTCGCTTGTTCATCATCAGCCAGTACCTGCTGCCCCATCACCTGCTGTCGCGCCTGGCCGGCTGCGTCGCCGAATGCCGTGCACCCTGGTTCAAGAATGCCTTCACCCAGTGGTTCGCCAAACGCTATCAGGTCAACATGTCCGAAGCGCTGGTCGAGGACGTGACGGCCTATGAAAACTTCAACGCCTTCTTCACCCGCGCACTGAAGCCCGACGCGCGCCCGCTGGACCCTACACCCGAGGCCATCCTCTGCCCCGCCGACGGCGCCATCAGCCAATTGGGCCCCATCGAACACGGGCGCATCTTCCAGGCCAAGGGCCACAGCTTCAGCGTGCTCGAACTGCTGGGTGGCGATCAGGCCAACGCCGCGCCGTTCATGGGCGGTGAATTCGCGACCGTCTATCTGTCGCCCAAGGATTACCACCGCGTGCACATGCCGCTGGCCGGTACCCTGCGGGAAATGGTCTATGTGCCGGGGCGGATCTTCTCGGTCAACCAGACCACCGCCGAAAACGTCCCCGAGCTGTTTGCCCGTAACGAGCGCGTCGTCTGCCTGTTCGACACCGAGCGCGGCCCGATGGCCGTGGTACTGGTGGGTGCGATGATCGTGGCCTCGATTGAGACGGTATGGGCCGGGCTGGTCACGCCGCCCAAGCGCGAGCTGAAGACGTTCCGCTACGACGAAGCCGCGCGGGCACCGATTCATCTGGAAAAGGGCGCCGAACTTGGCCGCTTCAAGCTGGGTTCGACCGCCATCGTGCTGTTTGGCCCCGCACAGGTAAAATGGGCGCATTCATTGACCGCCGGCTCGCCGGTACGGATGGGCCAGGGCCTGGCGTCGCCTGCCCAGTCATGAGGACGCGACTGGCCCGGCACCGCTGCCGGGCCGTAAGGAACGAAACAATCGCACGGACCTCGAATTGCCCTGTAGCATCAGTGATTCTGCGATGCGCTCGCAATACTGCTAGAGTCCGTGCCAGAGGCCTGTTGATCGAGTGCAAGACTCCCGTTCATCCGGGTCGCTACTTGCACGTGGAGCTGCAATCAATACCAGGAAATGAGTGATGTCACGCCCCAGCCCCCACCTGTTGTTGCGCGCACCGACGCCATCGCAGTTGAGCCTGAGCTTCTGCGAGGCGAACCCGCGCGAGCTCAAACGCTGGATTGCCGCGCTTCCGAAAGCCAATATCGGGGAAATGGCGCGGCAGCTGTATCAAGGCATGGCCGAACTCAATCAACTGGTCACTCCCAGCGAGAACCGCGTCCAGCTGCTCGAGCTGCTGCGCCCTGAGGTCTATTACGTCTGCAAGCACCTGGAGCGGCACTTCCTCAATCAGGCCATCGTCCTCGATGAGCGTGCCCGCAAGGTCGCCAATCTGTGCCAGGCCCTGCAAAATCAGCTGGCCATCGGCTATAAGCAAATCATCGTTGATATCGTGCCCAAACTAGGCAAGGATCGCCTGCAACTGCTCGCCATGGCGGTCCAACGCGCGCTGCATTGCCTGAATGGCCCGCTGGTCCGCGCCAGCCTGCTGTATTGCCCCGTCCCTGAAGGCCTCTGGCTCGAACTGCACCAGCTCTACCAGATAGCCCGCGAACACAAGGTGCATAACGCCTTGGTGGCGGACGAACTGGCGCTGGCAACACGCAGCATGACCCCAGAGCAGACTTACGCCTGCGCCTTGCTGCTGGGCAGCTCGCGCTGCAACCAGATGCGCCAGAGCGCCATTTCCAAGCTGGCCGAGGCCCTGGAAGCCTGGAGCGCGCTGGTCAAGATCCAGCCCGCCAGCGAGCCGTCCAGCCTGTTCGCGATTGCGCCCGGCGTCGACGGACCGCCGCGCTACAAGACTCTGTTCACCGACGAACAAGTGGTCAACCTGCCGGGCCTGGACCCACAACCACTGGCCGAAGCGATCAAGACCTACCTGGAGCTGCCCGTTGAACAACGCGGGCAATCCAGGCTGACAATGCCCAACGGCATCAGTAGCGACCTCCTGCAACTGGTGGCAGCAGCGTGGGGTGACGTCGCCGAACGCACCTTTCAGCGCACTCCCGGCCAAGGCACCTTGACCCTGTGCGTCGGCATGAGCTCGCTGCACTACCACCTGGGCGGCGAGCGCTCTTTCAGCGATATCCTGCGCCGCCCCGCCGGCCGCGCAGCGGAGTTTGGGGCGGTAGTGACGCCAGATGTCTGGGGCCATGCATTCGATTCCGAGAAGATGAACTCGGGCTTCGAAGAGATCCAGTACAGCCAGCCCGGCACCACCGGCGAGAGCGTCAACAGCGCCAGCACCACCGAGGATTACCCCACCTACGTGCTGCAGATCGTCAACCACAGCCCGGGCGGCTATTGCCTGGCCTGGTTGAAAGACGTGCCGGCGCAATTGCAGGCCGGCGAGATGGTTGGCATCCAGGACGCGCCCTCCCAAGGCTGGAGCATCGCGGTGGTGCGCTGGGTGCGCCAGGTGCGCAGCGGCGGCACGCAGATGGGCATCGAACTGGTCGCCCCCAATGCCCAGCCGTGCGGCCTGCAACTGGTGCGCACCAACGAGCCCAACAGTCAGTATCTGCGTGGCCTGCTATTGCCGGAAATCCGCGCTATCGATATCCCCGCCACCTTGCTGGCACCGCGCCTGCCCTTTCAGGAGGGCAACAAGGTCTTGATCAATACCAATGGTGACGAAAGTCGCGCCGGCCTCGGCAAGCGCGTCGCCAGCACCGGCAGTTTCAACCAGTTCGAATACCGCGCCCTCGAACAACCGGCCGATCCCGGCAAAACCCCTGGAGCCGCGGGCGGCGCGGCGCCAGAAGATGATTTTGATTCGCTGTGGAAAGATCTGTAGCCATCCGCCAAAGGAGCCAAGCATGTTCGACTTCACCGCGTCACTCAGGCAGCGCTTCGCCGCTCTGAGCACGGGCGCGGAGTTCTTCTCGCTGCGTTACGTGCGTCAATCGCGCCAGTTCCTGTCGGTACGCAAGAATATCGCCGAACCGCCCAGTTTGAGCCTCGATGAGGGGGTGATGCTGACCGTGCGAGTCAACGGTGTCGAGGCCTACGCGGCCACTCCCGATCTGTCCTTGCAGGGCCTGCAGCAGGCCCTCAGCCGCGCCGAGCACCAGGCGCGCGCGATCAAGCCCCACGCCCTGCTCGACCTGAGCACTCAAGCCGTCGCGCAGGGGCGTTTCGACTACACCTCGCCGGGTATCGAACAACCGTTTGCGTCCCTGAGCGATTGCTACGCGCTGCTCGCCGCCGAATCCGCCGCCGTGCCCGTCAACAGCAAGCTGGTGAGCTGGCAGACCAGCCTGGGGGTCAGCGATGTCGAGCAGATCTACCTCAACAGCGCCGGCGCCGAGATTCGCCAGGCGTGGCGGTTCGTCTACCCCGGCATCAGTGTTACCGCACACGACGGCCAGGACACCCAGTCACGCAGCCTCGGCCAAGAGAACTTCGGCCAGCAGGGCGGCACCGAGATCATTCAGCGCTGCGGCCTGCAAGGCGCCGCCGTACGGGTCGCCGATCAGGCCCTGCAATTGCTGGCCGCGCCCAATACCCCCGAAGGCCCCCGCGACCTGCTGTTGCTGCCGGATCAGATGACCCTGCAGATTCACGA
>CAJCIO010000093.1 GCA_903970465.1 Gammaproteobacteria bacterium | reverse complement strand
GACCGATTTGCCCAGCAGGTTTGAGCTTTGGCAAACGCGGTATCACGGTCGTCACCCAGCCCTCGCAGCGCTAGCGCCATGGTCGAAATCAACGCCATCTCGCCATAGCTGTCCTGTGCTTCACCCCTCCAGCATGCCAACAGATGCTGTGGCTCAAGCGTCGCGGGCTTCACATGCCGCTGCGCCGAGAGCATCGGCCATTCTTCGTCCCAGCTTTGCCCGGCTTGAGTGCCATACAGGTGGCTAGGGCTGTCGGGATTCACTTCGATCTCGCCGCCATCGCCCTTGATCACGATGGCCCGGTCGCCCAGCAGCCCACTGGCATCGCGGTGCACAGCCTGATATCCAGGGTGGAAGATGCTCTGCAGCCCACAGCGCGCACCCAGTGGATTGAGAATGCGGGCCAGTGAATGAATCGGCGAGCGCAGCCCCAGGGTGTTGCGCAGGTCAATCATCCGTTGCAGTTGCGGTGCCCAGTCCACCAGCGGCATGAACGCTAGGCCCTTGGTATCCATGGCGGTACCCGTGGCCTGCCAGTCGCGGCAGAGGGGGATCTCCAGCAGCCCCAGCAGTTGCTCGGTGTACAAGCGCCCGGCCGTGTGGGCGCCGCCGCCATGCATGAAGATCCGTACGCCATTATTGGCCAGGCATTTGGCTGCTAGCAGATACCAGGGCAGATGGCGCTTCTTGCCGGCATAGGTGGGCCAATCGATATCCACTTGTATGGGGGGGGCCTGCAGGCGTTCACGCAGGGCTTCTGTAAAGCCGGCAAGTTCTTCCGGGCTCTCTTCCTTATGCCGTAACAGCATCAAAAAGGCCCCAAGTTGCGCTTCTTCGACTTTTTCATCGAGTAGCATGCCCATGGCTTCCCGCGCTTCGTCGCGGGTCAGGCTACGCGCACCGCGCTTGCCTTTGCCGAGGATGCGCACGAATGGCGCGAACGGATGTTCGGCCGGGGTTTCGGTGACGAGAGCGATGGGCGGGGTCATATGCAATTGGTCGGCTTGGGCAGGCCCGCCAGCTTGGCGGCGAGTTTGGCGGGAGTGCCGTTGAACAGGAGATTGAGGTGCAGGGAGTTGCCTTTTTCCGGGCCCAGCTTGGCAGCGGTGTACTTGATCAGGGGGCGAGTGGCAGGGGATAGCTCGAATTCGGTGTAGAACTGGCGCAGCAATTCGAGGATCTCCCAGTGCGCTGGGGTCAGGTTCAGTCCAGCCTGCACCGCCAGTGCTTCGGCCACCGTCGCGGACCAGTCGCTGAGCTCCAACAAATAGCCGTCCTTGTCGAGGGGGATGTGTTTATCGCCAATCAGCAGCGTGTTCATAGCCAGGTGTTGACCTTGTCGAAATCGATAGACAGTTGCACGAAGGCCGCGTAATCAAGGCGCTGTACCTGCTCAATGGGGTTGATGGCCCTGGCTCGGGCATCTTCGTCCAGCACATACAGACGGCCGTTTTGCGCCACTTCCGAGAGTATTTGCCACGCGGCACTGCCAGCCTGCAGGGCGTGAACGGCATCGCCACAGAGTAACAGGCCGTCTGCAACCCCCAATACCCTGAGGCAGCTTTTCAACCGGCCATCAGTGAAGGGGGAGTGGGAAAGTACATGCAGGGTCGCCATCAGAGTGTTACCACCAGGTCGAAGCGGTCGATAAGGGCTTTGATGCCAGCGTCATCCAGCACTTGCGCATCCAGCGCCAGCGAGGTATCGCTCAGGCCGCGCTCGGCCAGGCTGCTGGCGCAGACGAACAACTCGTCGACGCCGAACATTGGCAGCGCCTGCAAGTTGGCCCCAAGATTTTTTTGTTGCACGGCCGCCGGTTGCTGCGCGGGCAGCAACTGCAAGGCGCCATCGTCAAGAAACAACATTGCCAGCGGCAAATCGAACGCCCCGCCAGCCAAGGCGATATCCAGCGCTTCACGAGGTCCAGGCCCCGACCAGGGTGCTTGGCGACTGATGATCAGCATCGACTTGGCCATATTATTGCCCTCCAAAGCTGACGAGCCGATCGGCAACCTGTGCGGCCTCATGCAATTGACCAAGGCCCGATAGCTCCCACGGCGCTGGCAAATTGACCGCAGTCCGGCCATAGCGCTGGGCTTCTTCGGTGTTCAGCACGCCGCGGCGCAGTGCGGCGGCGATGCACACCACCGCATCAAGGTCATTAGCCGAGACGAATTGTCGCCACAGCGCTGGTACATCCAGTTCATCCTGAGGTGTCACGACATTGCTGGAAGCGCTGTGCACACCGTCCTGGTAGAAAAACAGCCGGGTGATTTCATGGCCTCCCGCCAGCACCGCGTGAGCGAACAGCAGGGCGCGGCGCGAAGAGGGCGCATGGGCGGGGGCGAACACGGCAATGGCAAATTTCATCGGTCACTCGATCAGCAAATCTGAGGGAATGATAAAGCCTCATCCACGAAAAAGCCCGCCGAAGCGGGCTTTCTGGTGATCAACTGCCGTAGCCGAAGCCACAGCGAGATCCTTTAGTCATCACGACCCATGATGCCGAAGATCTGCAACAGGCTGAGGAACAGGTTGTAGATCGAAACATACAGGCTGATGGTCGCCATGATGTAGTTGCGTTCGCCGCCGTGGATGATCGCGCTGGTCTGGAACAGGATGCAGACCGACGAGAACAGCACGAAACCGGCGCTGATAGCCAGTTGCAAGCCGCTGATCTGGAAGAACATGCCCGCAACGGTCGCGCCCAGCAACACGAAGAACCCGGCGGTGATGAAACCGCTGAGGAAGCTCATGTCCTTGCGGCTGATCAGCACATAGGCCGACAGGCCACCAAACACCAGGGCGGTCATGGCGAAGGCCGAGCTGACGACTTCAGCGCCGCCGCGCATGCCCAAGTAAACGTTCAGCACTGGGCCGAGGATGTAGCCCATGAAACCGGTCAGGGCGAATGCCGAGACCAGGCCCCACGCCGAATCGCGCAGTTTGTTGGTCAGGAAGAACAGACCGTAGAAGCCGATCAATACGATAAAGATGTTCGGACGACCCACATGCATCTGCTGTGCAACGTAAGCCATCACGCCGCTGAAGGCGAGGGTCAGGGCCAGCAGCCCATAGGTGTTGCGCAGGACGCGGCTAACTTCTAGCTGCTGAACCTGCGAGCTGTTATTAACGGCATAATCCTGTTCGCGCATGGCGAGCTCCTTAAAGGTTGGAACGAGATCGACGCCGTAGCGCCGGGCCGAAACCTGTGTCTGAAATGTTCGGATGCAAAGATCATAACAGAGCGGCGCCAATAGGCCACATTGAGAGTTTGACAGGTTGTTTCATTACGGTATTATGGCGCCCGCAACGCAGCCGGGGCTGTGGCCGAGAGGCCTCCCAGGCAGTCTGCAAGTGTCATCGCAACACTCGGGAAATTGGCAGAGTGGTTGAATGCACCGGTCTTGAAAACCGGCGGACGTTAATAGCGTCTCCAGGGTTCGAATCCCTGGTTTCCCGCCAACATCATCGAAAAAGCCCCGCAAATGCGGGGCTTTTTCGTTTCTGGGGGGTGGAGTCCTTGCAAAGCGGAAACGGCCAATCGTTTTCGCATCTTGTCCAATGCGTTCCACAACCCTGCGGCTTCGCCATTCGGCCTGCGCTAGTTGCCAAGGTCGAGCACAGCCTTGTCAACGGGCATATCGCCCTCAGTCAACTCGATAATTCTGCGACTAACCCCCTTCTGACCAACAGCCGCCACCAAAAACGCCGCCACGTCATCACGCGGGATCTCACCATACGCAATCGCCAATCCAGCTCTGACAGCGCCCGTCCCAGGGCGATCAACCAACGTCCCAGGCCGAACGATCACCCAATCCAAGTCAGACGAAGCCAGATAAACGTCGGCGTACTTCTTCACCTTCATGTAATTCTCGAAACCTTCAGAGGTATCCGAGCCGCGCCCAGCCTCGGGGAAGGCGGATACCAGGATAAAACGCTGCACGCCCGCCAGACGGGCGGCGCGTCCCGCAGCACGACAGGTTTCAGATCATCAATCGCCATGCAGCCGACGAGTTGATCTATCCAGCCGCAGGTTATCTTGGAATTACCTACACGCCAGAGATCGTCTTCATTCAAGTGACCTGGAATGCCGGACGGACCATCGAGGTAAAAAAAGCGTTCTACAAAGCCATCGCCGAGGGCATCCACGGCAGGACCGGTCTGCGCAAGGAGGATGTCTGGATCAGCTTGATCGACGTGAAGCGCGAGGATTGGTCATTTGGCAATGTCGAGATGCAATATGCTCCCCTTGAATGATCCCGCGACCGCGCCTCAGACAGATAAGCGGTAGATAAATTTTCTGAACCGCCTTCCGCTCGACATGACCAACTCTCTGAAACCCGAGATTTATCAGGCCCTCAGAGAGGCTGGCATGCTGATAGCAACCGTTGAGCAACAAAAACTGGCCATGCTCGCCATTATCCAGCAATTGGCTACCCAAGGGGTGGACCTGGTTGCCGTCGCCGAGGGCGCCAAGCTGCGTATTTTCGGCAGTCCGGACCTGTTCGAGCTGCCGGCAGAGTACCGGCTGCGTGCAGCATCGGCAGTGGATGAGCTGATAGGTGAAGCCATCAGGGACCCGACCGACAGTGCCAGATGACGGTCGAACCCGTGTCCTGCCCCAACAGATATCACTAAGAGGATTGATCATGGCCGACGAAAAGCCAGAACCACCCAAGGATGACACCCCAGCCCACTCCACGCCGCAAGAGCGAGAACGGTTGAAGGATTTCAACAAGGACGGTATCCCACCTGGGTCGAGTTGATATTACCCTTCATTCTGGCGAAGACGGCTTGCAGGATCACTTGCTGATGGAAGCGATTTACCAGTCGGTGCGGGAGAATCAGCCAATACCGATCGAATGGGAAAGCAAGCTTCGCACCGCAGCGCGCTCTGGAAGAACACAGGGGAAGCAGCACTGGCCGCTCCCCCTGTCACGTCATGGCGCATGCAGCGTCACCGTCACTCCGAGTCGTTCATCCTCTGCATCATCTGCCGCCCAGACACGGTAATTGCCTGGCCCGATGACAAAGCCTCCCTCCTCGAAACGAGCAAGGATGCGTGGCTCCAGCTGGACCTCGACATCGGCTTGCTCGCCCGCTGCCAGAAAGACTTTTTCAAATCCGGCGAGGCGTTTGGCAAAGCCGTCTTCGCCCGTTTTTGCGATATAAAGCTGCAACGTCGTGGCGCCAGCGCGCGGGCCGGTATTGTTCACCCGCACTGATACCTTGCCGGGCTCGTTGACGCGCAGGTCGCTGAATTCGAATGTGCTGTAGGACAACCCGAAGCCGAACGGCAGCAGCGGCTTGAGACGCTGCCGTGCATACCAGCGATAACCGACATCCGAGCCTTCGATATCATAGTTGATCGGGATGATCTCGCCTTTACGCGGCATGCCAGGGTTGGAGGTGGTGGTGGCAGGGTCGATCTGCTCGGGGCGCGGCAGTTGCGACTCGCTGGCGGGAAAGGTGATCGGCAAGCGTCCGGACGGATTCACTCTGCCGAACAGCACGCCAGCCACCGCCGGGGCACCCCCTGAACCGGGATACCAGGCGGCCAGTACAGCGGCGACGTTATCGAGCCAAGGCAACAGCACCGGGCCGCCAGTCTGCAAGACGACGATGGTGTTGCGGTTGGCTGCGGCGACGGCCTCGATCAAGGCATCCTGATTGCCGTCGAGGCCCAGTCCCCTGGCGTCCAGCGCTTCCGAGCGCCACTCCTGAGCGAAGACGATCACCGCATCGGCGATCGCCGCCTGCGCAACGGCCAAGGTCGCATCCGTGCCGTCGAGAAAATCCACCTGCTGCGCCGCGCTTTCTTCTTTGATCGCCTGCACCAGGGAGGAAGGTTGGTAAACCTTGGCGACCTGCATGCCCATCATGTCGATGCCCGGCAGCGACAGGCTGCCGATCGGGGTCACGCAAGAGGAGCCTCCGCCACACAGCACGCCGTGATCGGCGTGGGCACCGATGACCAACAATCGTTTTGCCCGTTGTGCCAAGGGAAGTGTGCCCTGAGCATTCTTGAGCAGCACGATGCCTTCCTCGGCCTGGCGTTGGGCGATGAGCCGATGTTGGCTGTAATCGATGGGCAGCGCCGGCACCGGGTCCAGTGCCCCCACCTCGATCAGGCTGCGCAGGATGCGCGTGACCATGTCGTCGATGCGGCTCTGCGGGACTTCGCCAACCTTGACCGCCTGGCGCAGCGCCGCGCCGAAGTGATGGGCATCGTCCAGATTGGCGCCCGACTGCACGTCCAGTCCCGCCAGTGCGGCCTTGACGCTGGAATGCGTGGCGCCCCAGTCGGACATCACCCAGCCTGGGTACTCCCATTCCCCCTTCAGCACGGTATCCAACAGGAAGGCATTCTCGGACGCGTAATCGCCGTTGATCAGGTTATAGCCGGGCATCACCGCACCGGGTCGACCGATCTCTATCGCCAGCTGGAAGGCCAGCAGGTCGGACTCGCGCAACGCCGCCTCGCTGAGGTTCGAGCTGACCATTACGCGTCCGGTCTCCTGAGCATTGGCGACGAAATGCTTGACCGTCGACACCACCTTCTCGGATTGAATGCCCGCCACCGACTGGCCTGCCAATACGCCGGTCAGCAGAGGGTCCTCGCTGATGTACTCGAAATTGCGACCGCCGCGGGGCTCTCGGACCAGATTGGCGCCACCCGCCAATTGCACGTTGAAGCCTTTTTGCCGCGCCTCTCGACCCACCAGCGCGCCCGACTCGAAGGCGAGGCTGGGGTTGAACGTGGCGCCGAGCAGCAGCGAACTGGGCAACGCGGTGGCATGGTCACCTGGGCGGACATTGCCGAGGTTGCCGATACCGAGGCTCGCGTCCGATTGCTGCATGGCCGGGATGCCCAGGCGTTCTATACCGGGGTAAAAAGCGGCAGACCCCAAGGCGCCCTCCGGTTTGTCTTCGCCGGCCAGTGGAATGGCCATGGGGCCGGACAGCCAGGCGAACTTCTCGTCCTCGGTCATCTGCGCCACGAGGGTCCGTGCGCGGTCATCCGTCGAGCGGTCGACGGGTGTTGCGAGTACCTCACTCATCACGATCGTCCAATCAAGTGTGTAAGGTTGTGAGTGGTGTCTGGCTCGCGGGTTCCCGGCCGATCAGGGTTTCATGGGAGGCTTCATCCGGCGGCGCTGACGGTGTTCACTGCGGTGATTCGCCCATTCCAGATCATCTCGTAGTGGGCGCTCTGTACGATGGACGTTACCGGGCGCGGCGTCATCAGTGCCCAGCAGGTATTGCCCGGCAGACGCACCGAACGGTAACGCAGCCCGGGGCTGCCCGCGTTCTTGATGGCTCTGCCCAGTTGCCGGGACTGGCTGTAGTCGTCCGGCGCATGGATCGGATGAGTGATCGGCAGCACCAGGGCATCGGACATGTCCTTGTCGGTGAACACGCAGGTCAGCCCGCGAAACACGAAACGCTCGTAGTTCAAGCCTTGAACCTTCGCCCAGTAGCTGTCCTGGTGATGGCGCACCTCGGCCAGCGCGGTTTCCATGGTGTCCGCCAGGTACAGAACGCCGAAGCTCCCATCGCTGAATCGCGAGCCGGCCGGATTGACATGGGTAAAGGGCGCCGTCGCATAGGCGCAGCCGGGGATGCCAAATGGGATTTGCACGCGAGGGATCAGTTCCAGCCGCCCGATTTCATTCTGTAGACGCGGATTGGTCAGCGCCTGCAACTGGTACAGCACCTCGAACTCGTCGGCACTGGCCACGTCGTCGAACAGTGCGATGGGCGGGAATCTGGAATTGACCAAGCGGCAGGCTTGCACCTGTTCGCCCGGCATCCGTGCCAGTTGATCGAGCATTACCATTGTGCTCCGCGCAAGGCATCGATGCGCCTGAAGGTTTCATACAACGAGATCATGTCGCCCTGAGCCATGACGTCGAGCGGCGCGCGTCCGCTGAAGAATTCATTGTGGTTGGCCATTTGCGCAAAGCCGTAGACGTTTTCAGGGTTGTCGAACACCAGGCGCAACGCCGCGTGGATGTTGAGCACCAAGCTGACGCGCTGCATCTGGTCTGTGTCCAGGTTCAAGGACCAGCTCGAATCGCTCTGTTTGGCGCGGGCCAGGGTGCTTCGCGAGATGCGCAACACGTTGCAGGACTGTTCGCCGCTGGCCCGCCATTTTTCCAGGATGCCCACGGCGACACGCAGGCCTGCGGCACATTGCTCTTTGCTGAATGTTGGGGTTTGCGGTGCGGCGACCATGCCCGTGACCTCATCAGTTGTGTCTGTAGGTTCAAATATAAGCTTTGTTTCTCTGCAGACGCAACTGTGCATGGGAGGCTGATGGCGGTACGCGAGGGGAGGTTTGGTGATCATTCGCCGATTGGGGAGGGGAACCTCTTCACTGATCAGAGGAAAATCATTCCCTCCAATGAGTCTTTGTCGAGCGAATTCGAGGAAAAAAGCGCCGACCCTCCCGACGCCTTCTTCAACCCGCCATCACCCCAGCAGATTTTTCTTGATGCTGCCGCCCTGCACGATCATGGCGAGCTGCTCGCCTTGGCCTACCAGACAATTGATATCGCTCAGCGGATCGCCATTGACCACCAGCAGGTCGGCCAAGGCACCTGGGGCGATGCAGCCCAGTTCGCCTTCGCGCTGCAGGATCTGCGCGGCGACGCTGGTGGCACTGCGGATCGCTGCCAGATTGCCCAGCACCTCGGCACGGATTTTCAGTTCGTAGCTCTGGTATTCGTGCATCTCGCCCAGCAGGTCGGAGCCATAGCCCATAGGCACGCCGGCTTCAGCAAACAGCTTCAGGGCGTTGCGCCCGGCCTGGCGCACGTCTTCGATCTTGGCCACCGACTCGGGTGGCAGGCCGGCGCGGGCGCCGTGTTCGGCGAGCATTTCGTAGGTCACCTGGGTGGGGACCGCAAAGGCGCCTTTTTCAGCCATCAGTCGAGCGGTATCGGCGTCCACCAGGTTGCCGTGCTCGATGGTCCGCACGCCGCATTCGATGGCGCGGCGGATGGCCCGGGCGGTATAGGCGTGGGCCATGACGTAGGTGTTGGCGGCCTCGGCTTCATCGACGATGGCGCGGATTTCCGCCTCGCTGTATTGAGTGTTGGCGATCGGATCGGTAGGCGAGGAGACGCCGCCCGAAGCCATGATCTTGATCTGGCTGGCGCCCTGTTGCAGTTCTTCACGCACGGCCAGGCGAACGTTGTCGACACCATCTACGACCCGCGCGATGGCGCCCGCGCGGAAGCAGCACGAGCACGGTTCGCTGAGCAGCAATTCACCGCGGGCACGCATGTCGCCATGGCCGCCGGTCTGCGACAGCGCCTTGCCCGACGCGAAAATACGCGGGCCGGGGATCAGCCCTATGGCGATCGAACGGGCCAGCGCCCAGTCTGCACCACCAGCGTCGCGTACCGTGGTAAAGCCGCGCTTGAGCATGGCGTCGAGGATCGGCAGTGCGCGATACATGGTGATCGCGTTGGGTTGCAAGGCATTGAGGCCGAGGTTGGCATTGGAGGCCAGTACGTGCACGTGGCAGTCGATCAGGCCGGGCATCAGCGTGCGCCCGCCGAGGTCGATCACTTGCGCGCCCGCTTCGGCTGCTTCGCCCTGGGCGCGCACGGCAACGATGCGTTCACCCTCGATCAGGACTTCCTTGCCCGTCACCAATTGACCGGCGACGGGGTCCAGCAGGCGGCCGTTGCGCAGGATCAGGCGAGTAGGGGTGGTCATTGGACAGCTCCTGTCAAAGTGATGTGTGCCTTGGGCTTGTCGCGTGGCTGATCGCGGAAAAGCAGCGCGCCGGTGCCGCTTACGGCGGCCGCGAACATGATGTAAAAGGCCGGGGCGAGATTGCTGCCGGTCTGAGCGATCAAGGCGGTGATCGTGAAGGTGGCGAAACCGCCGAAAATGGTCACGGCGAAGTTGTAGGCTACCGACAGCCCGGTGGACAGCACGTGGGTGGGCAGCAGTTCACCGAAAGCGGCGAGGATCGAGCCGATGTAACCGGCGATCATCAATCCCAGCACCAATTCGAACACCAGCAGCGAGGCCAGCCCGGGCACATGGTTGATGTAATAGAACATCGGGTAGGCGGCGACGAAGATGGCCGCTGCCGAGCACAGCAGCCAGGGGCGACGGCCCTGCTTGTCAGCCAGCGCGCCGACGACGGGCGTGGCGACGATCAATACACCGCCACCGACCATGCTGGCGCAAAAGCCCATCCACGACGGCAGGCTCAACACGCGAGTGGCGTAGGAAGGGATGTAGAACAGAATGGCGTAGGTGCACACGGTCCACAGCACCACCAGCGAAAAGCTGATCAGGGTCTGGCGTGGATAGCTGCGCAACACCTCGCGCAACGGCGATTCGCTGGTATGCGATTCGCTGTAGACGGGTGTTTCGTCGATGCGGCTGCGGATATAAAAACCGATCGGGCCAATCAGCGTGCCGATCAAAAAGGGTACGCGCCAGCCCCAGCTTTCCAGTTGTGCCTGAGTCAGGTAGGTCGACAGCAGCGCGCCCAATCCAGAGCCCAGCAGCACGGCGACGCCGATACTGGCCTGGATCCAGCTGGAGTAGAACGCCTTGCGCCCTGCCGGCGCGTGCTCGGTGAGGAACGCCGTGGCGCTGCCCATTTCGCCACCGGCAGAAAAGCCCTGCAGCAGCCGCGCGAGCACGATCAGTACTGGCGCGATAAAGCCGATCTGGGCGAAGCCCGGCGTCACCGCAATGATGAAGGTGCCCAGCGCCATCAACAGAATGGTCAAAGACAGCGCAGCTTTGCGGCCGTGTTTGTCGCTGTAGATACCCAGCACGATGCCGCCTACCGGACGCATGAAAAACCCGACTCCGAAGGTCGCCAAGGCCAGCAGATACGAACTCAGTTCGCTGCCGGTAGGGAAGAACACCTTGGCGATGATCACCGAAAAGAAGCTGTAGACCGTGAAGTCGAACCATTCCAGGCCGTTACCGACCACGGTGGCGACGACGGCGCGGCGCGCCTGCTTGGAATGGGCTTGGGACGGTGTGTGGGCGCTCGCGTTCACATCAAACTCCTGCATGCTGCATTCGCAGGCGTCCTGTGGTTCAGGAAATATCCCGCGAATAATGAGGGCAGAACGGGGCAAAGTGACGCTGTATCAGGGTCTGATGCCCTTGTATGGCCCGAGAATACGGGCGAGGCGGGGAAGGCGAAAACGCTTATTGCGCAGATTTGCATGCGTTTTGCGCATGCAAGGGTTACGCGGGCAGTTGCCCCTTCAGCCACTTTTCGAACGCCCGGGCGGCGCGGCTGGGGAGCGATGCAGTCGGCGTCAACAAGTAATAACCGCCCACGGCGCCGACCCTCTCGGCACAGGCAGGCACCAATGAACCCTTGCGCAGGTGCTCGTCGATCATCGGCCGCCACCCCAGTACGATACCGTGGCCGGCGATCGCCATATCCACCAGCACCGGGTAATGGTTGACCGTCAGCCGCTTGCGGATGATCGAGGCGTCGACGTCCTGACGCGCGAACCAGTTGCTCCAGGACAGCCACTGGCGCTGACCGTCTTCGAGCATCAACAGCCGATGATCGAGCAATTCGGCGGCCGCCAGGGTGCGGCCTTGCAGATAGTCGGGCGAACAGTAGGCGCCCACGGACTCGGGAAACAGCAACTGGCTGTCCAGCCCCGACGGCGAGGTAGCGCCCAGAAAGTACACCGCCAGGTCGAATTCGGCGCGCACCAGCGAATCAAGCCCGTCGACCACCCGTAAACGCGCGTCCACCGCCGGAAACTCATCCACATAGCGGCCCAGCAACGGGCCCAGCCACAGCGCCGCAACGCCGCTGGAACAGGCCAGCGTCAATTGCTGCTCGCCGCTGTGGGTGATGACCTTGGCCGTCGCTTCGGCGCACTGAGTCAACAGGCGGTGCACCTCTTCGGCGTAGACCTGGCCGGCGACAGTCAGGTGAATACGCTTGTGCTCACGGCGAAACAACGCCCGCCCGAGAAACTCCTCCAACTGTGCGACTTGGCGGCTGATGGCGCTCTGCGTGAGGTGCAACTCGGCCGCCGCACGGGTGAAGCTGCCATGACGCACAGCGGCCTCGAAGGCGATAAGGTTTTGCAGCGGGGGAAGGGGATCGATGCGCATGGTGAGGACAAAACCTGTCAGGGAAAGGAAAGTCAGCCGCGGCTGTTGGATTTGAACGCCGGCAACTCCTGCAACAGCATCTGCAACATCCGGCTCGACGCCACACTCAACTGGCGGCCCAAGCGGCTCACAAGATGAGTCTGGGGGCTGCTGAAGACCGGGTTTTGCAGGGGCAGGGCAACCAAGGTGCCGGCCCTGATTTCCTCTTCCACGACAAAGGTCGGCAACAGCGTCACCCCTCCCTGCATGGCGAAGCGCTTGAGCAGGGCGAAGGTGCTGCAGGTCACGGTCGGTACCAGGCTGACCCCTTCCTGATGTTCTGCCGATAACAGGATCTGCCGGATGCCATAGGCCACGCCGGGCAGCGCCAGGCGGTAGTGGTCCAGCCCCGGCAGGGCGATCGGCTCCTTGCTGGCGACCAGTGCATGCTCGGGATTGACCACCGCGCACACCGGGTGGCTGTGCTGGGCATGGGAACGCAGTTTGTTGTCCGCCGCCGGGTTGAACACCAGGCCGATGTGGGCCTCGTCCTCGACCACCTGACGGATCAGCTCGTTGCTGCCGCAGACATTCACGATCAGCTCGACCTTGGGGTACAGCGTCGAGAAATGCGTCAGTGGTTGCGACAGACTGTCGAGGAAGCCTTCGCCCACCGCCAGCGTCACCGAACCACTCTGCAGGCCGCGCAGGGCCTGGATCGAGTCCAGCAATACTTCCTGTTGCGTCAGCCGCTGGCGATAGTAGGTCAGCACCTTGTCGCCGGCCTCGGTCGGTTTCACCCCGCGGCGATGGCGCTCCAGCAACGGGGCCCCGAGTTCCAGTTCCAGCTGGGCGATCTGCCGGCTGACCGCCGAAGGCGCGACATTGAGGATATCGGCGGCGGCTCTCACGCTGCCGGCGCGCACGGCCTCGAAGAAATACAGGATGCGACGGTCTTGGACGATGCTCATAAATTCCCTGTGTTGCCTTAAACGCAACAAAAATGCGAACTAGCGATTATTGCTGTGATCACCGACCGCTGTCCATACTCGTCTCATGCCCTGAGCAGGGCCCTGAAAACTTGAGCGAGAGACCTTCAATGAGTTTGAAAATCGGCGTTATCGGGCTAGGCAACATGGGCGGCGGCATGGCCGCAACCTTGGCGAGCAAGGGCTTCGACGTCAGCGGTTTCGACCTCGCCCAAGCTGCGCTGGACAAGGCCCACGCCAAAGGCGTCAAGCCCGTCGCCGAGTGCGATCGATTGATTGCCAGCGTCGAGGTGCTGATCCTCTCGCTGCCCAAGGCCGAACATGTCGAAGCCGTGTGCCTGGGCGCCAACGGCATTCTGGAGCTGGGCAAACCGGGGTTGATCGTCGTAGATACCACCACCTCCACCCCCGAGGCGAGCCGCAAGGTTGCCGCCGCCCTCAAGGTCAAAGGCATCGCCTTTATCGACGCCCCGGTGTCCGGCGGCCCTAAAGGCGCGGCCACTGGCACCATGTCGATGGTCATCGGCGCCGAGGACGACGATCTGGCCCGCGTCATGCCTGTGCTTGAAGGCATGAGCGGCACCCGCGTGCACATCGGCAAGACCGGTGCCGGCAACGTCGCCAAGATCGCCAACAACATGCTCGCCGCCTGCCACCTGATCAGCACTGCCGAAGCCCTGAGCATGGCCGCCAAGGCCGGTGTCGATCCGGCAAAACTGCTCGAAGGCTTGAATGCTGGCTCCGGGCGCAGCAGTGCCACCCAGGCGATGTTTCCTGCCTGGGTCATGAACAAGGCTTACGACTCGGGCTTCACCATGGGCCTGATGCGCAAGGACGTCGGCCTGGCCCACGACCTCAGCGTCAGCCTCGACCTCGACCTGCCGCTGTCGCGCGCCGTCGCCGATCTATGGCAAGCCAGCAGCGCCACGCTGCCGGACGCCGATGACTTCTGCTGCATCGTCGAACGCACCGATGCCGCCCTTTTTGGCCGTGGAGAATAACCAATGAGCACGCAAAAGATCCTCGAATTGATGCGCCCGTTCTGGGGCGACCGCAGCACTATCGGCAGTTACGTTGGCGGTGAGTTCATCGACGGTCACGGCGCGCCAGTGGAAGTACGCAACGCCCACGATGACAGCCTGTTGTTGAGCTTCGCCGATGCCGACGAATCCTTGGTGGCGCTCGCCGATCAGGCGGCCAAGGCCGCCCGGCAGCAGTGGTGGGCGATGACCGCTCAGGCCCGTGGCCGCGCGCTTTACCAGGTGGGCGCGCTGATTCGCGAGCAGGCCGAGAGCCTTGCGCAAATAGAATCCCTCACCGCCAACAAGCCGATCCGAGATGCCAGCGTCGAGGTGCAGAAAGTTGCCGAGATGTTCGAGTACTACGCCGGTTGGGCCGACAAGCTGCACGGTGAAGTGATCCCGGTGCCCACCAGCCACCTCAACTACGTGACCTACGAACCGCTGGGCACAGTGCTGCAGATCACCCCGTGGAACGCGCCGATTTTCACCTGCGGCTGGCAGCTGGCGCCGGCCATGGCCGCCGGTAACGCGGTGATCCTCAAGCCCTCCGAACTGACCCCGCTGTCGTCCTTGATGGTCGCTGTACTGATCGAGCGCGCCGGCGTGCCCAAGGGGCTGGTCAATGTGATCGCCGGTTTCGGCCACAGCATTGGCCAGGCCTTCATCGCCCAGGCTGATATCCGCAAAGTCGTCTTCGTCGGCTCGCCTGCAACCGGTCGGCACATCGCCGTGGCCGCCGCGCAGCGCTGCATCCCTGCCGTGCTGGAGTTGGGCGGCAAGTCGGCCAATATCGTCTTCGCCGATGCCGACCTCGAGGTGGCCCTGCGTGGCGCGCAAGCGGCGATTTTCTCCGGTGCCGGGCAAAGCTGCGTGTCAGGTTCGCGCTTGCTGGTGCAGGAATCGATTTTCGAGAAATTCACCCAGGCCCTCGCCGTGGCCGCCAAGCAGTTCAAGGTCGGTGACCCCAGCGATCCGCAAACGCAGATCGGCCCGATCAACAACGCCAAGCAATACCAGCACATCAAGCGCATGGTCGAACGCGCGCTGGAAGACGGCGCCACTCTGATCGGCATCGATGCCGAGCCGATCCCCGCCACGCCCGGTTATTACGTGAACCCTACGGTGCTCAAAGGGACTAACGATCTGAACTGCGCCCAGGAAGAGATCTTCGGCCCCGTGGTGGTAGCGATCCCGTTCAAGGACGAAGCCGACGCCATCCGCATCGCCAACGACAGCCGTTTCGGCCTCGCAGGTGGGGTGTGGACCCGCGATGTCGGGCGCGCCCATCGGGTGGCTCGGCAAGTTCGTGCCGGTACCTTTTGGGTCAACGGCTACAAGACCATTCACGTCAGCTCGCCGTTCGGTGGCTACGGTGAGAGCGGCTATGGCCGTTCCTCCGGCCTCGACGCCCTGCGTGAATACAGCGAAGTGAAAAGCGTATGGGTCGAAACCGCCGCCACGCCTGCCGCCTCCTTTGGCTACGGCGCCAGCCTGGAGTAATGCCATGACTGCTCTCAAAAACCTGATCGACGACGCCGTGCTCTGGCGTCGGCACTTCCACTCCACGCCAGAACTCGGTTACCAGGAATTGCAGACCTCTGATCGCGTCGCGCAGTTGCTCGAGAGCTTTGGCGTCGAAGTGGTCCGCGGCCTCGGCGGCACGGGCATCGTCGGCACCCTGCGCAATGGCGAGGGCCCGAGCATCGGCATCCGCGCCGACATGGACGCCTTGCCGATCCAGGAGTTGGGCAACGCCGCGCACAAGTCGACCCACAAAGGCTGCATGCACGCCTGCGGGCACGATGGACACACCACCATCCTGCTGGCGACGGCGCGGCATTTGAGCGAAACGCGGCGCTTCAGCGGCACGGTGCATTTCATCTTTCAGCCGGCCGAAGAGAACCTCGCTGGCGCGCAGGCAATGATCGACGACGGACTGTTCGAGCGCTTCCCGATGGAGGCGATCTACGGCCTGCACAACTGGCCCGGCGTACCGGCCGGGCACGTGGTGATCAACCCGGGGCCGATGATGGCCTCGCTGGATACCTTCGAAATTACCCTGACCGGCAAGGGCTGCCATGCGGCGATGCCAGAGAGGGGGGCCGACCCCATCGTCGCCGCCGCCGAACTGGTGCTGGGGTTGCAGACCATCACCTCGCGACGCCTGTCGCCGCTGGACTCGGCAGTGGTCAGCGTGACCCAGTTCAATGCTGGCGAAGCGATCAACGTCATTCCTGAAACTGCAGTGCTGCGCGGTACGGTGCGCTGCCTGCAGACCCCGGTGCGGGCCAAGGTCCAGCAGTTGATCGAAGAATTTGTCGCCGAACTGCCACGGGCCTTCGGTGTGACCGGGGCACTGGATTACACCGTGGGCTACCCGGTCACCGAAAACAACCCTGACGCGGCGGCGGTGATGCGCCGTGCGGCGATCGTGGCGGTGGGCGAGGACAAGGTGCAATGGGGCTGCAATCCGTCGATGGCATCGGAGGATTTCGCCTTCATGCTCCAGGCTCGCCCCGGGGCTTACGTGTGGCTGGGCGTGGATGGCGATACACCGTCGGCGGCGTTGCATAACCCGTATTACGACTTCAACGACGCGGCGATCGAGCCGGGCGTTGCGGTGTGGACGGCATTGGTGGAGCAGGCTTTGACGCTGCGATGACCGCAAGTTGGAACGGCCCCTCCGGGCCGTTTTCAACGAATCCAAGCGCTGGGCGATAGCGCACTCAGCTGAACCCCGCTACCTCATGCGGTACATACGGCGCCTCAAGCTGCTCGATCTCCTCGCGCGTCAACTTCAGTGACATCGCCGCCACTGCATCTTCCAGATGCTGCGGTTTGCTCGCGCCCACCAACGGCGCGCAGACCGCCGATTGCGCGACCCAGGCCAAGGCCACCTGCGCCCTTGGCACGCCGCGCGCTTTGGCCACGCTCGCCACCGCCTCGACCACCTGCCGATCGGCATTGGCGGTACGCTCCAGGTACAACGTCTTGCCGAATGCATCGGAGTCGGCACGGCTGCTGCTCTCATCCCAATCCCGCGTCAGCCGCCCGCGTGCCAGCGGGCTCCAGGGCAGCACCGCGATGCCCTGATCGCGACACAGCGGCAGCATCTCGCGTTCTTCCTCGCGGTTGAGCAGATTGAGGTGATTCTGCATCGACACGAAGGGCGTCCAGCCGTTGGCCTTGGAGGTGTGCAGGGCCTTGGCGAATTGCCAGGCGTACATCGATGAGGCGCCGATATGCAACGCCTTGCCGGCCTTGACCACATCGTGCAGGGCTTCGAGGGTTTCTTCGATGGGGGTGTCATAGTCCCAGCGGTGGATCTGATAGAGGTCGACATAATCGGTGCCCAGGCGCCGCAGGCTATTGTCGATTTCGCTGAGGATCGCCTTGCGCGACAGACCGCCGATATTCGGCGCCTTGCGCAGCGGGAAGAACACCTTGGTGGCGATGACGATCTCGTCGCGACGGGCGAAATCACGCAGGGCCCTGCCGACGATTTCTTCCGAAGTGCCGTCCGAATAACTGTTGGCGGTGTCGAAGAAGTTGATGCCCAGGTCGATGGCCTGCTTGATCAGCGGCCGGCTCTTTTCCTCGTCGAGGGTCCAGGGATGATTGCCACGATCGGGGATGCCGTAGGTCATGCAGCCCAGCGCTACGGGGGAGACCTTGAGGCCGGTGTTGCCAAGGGATTTGTAGTTCACGTGGTTCTCCTTGTTGATCAGCTAAGAGGGTTGCGCTGCACCGCGATGCACTTGATCTCGACCAGCAGGCCCGGATGGGCCAGTTCGGCCACGCCAATGCAAGTCCAGGCGCACAACCCGCGGGGGAACGTCCGGTTTTTGACCTCGCGAAACAGCGGCATGTGGCGCGCCATGTCGATGTGATAAGTGGTCATGTCGACCACGTCCTCGAAACGGCAGCCGCCGGCGTCGAGCACGCTGAGCAGGTTTGCCCAGGCGGCGACGAACTGCTGCTCCGGATCCATGATGACTTCCAGATCGGCCGTGCGCCCCACTTGGCCGGCACAGAACAACGTCGCGCCGACTCGCACGGCCGGGGCATAACCGGCGCGCTCGACCAACGACGTCATGGCCTCGGGGATGATGATTTGACGGTCCGGCATGGGCGAGGCTCCAGGTAGATGAGCTGCCGACTGTAGCAGCGGTTCGGCAGGGCGCGAATTAAGTCGACAGTGGGATGCTCCCGGAAGTGCCCTGGCAATCAACACGGAGCCTGCCGATATTCCCGAGGAGTCGCGCCCGTATGGGGCCGGAATACCTGAACTAATTGACTCGGGCTGCTGTAGCCGACTTCCAGCGCCACCTCGATCCCACTCAGACTTGATTCAACCGGGCGATGGTCATGCTTGATGGCGGGATGAGCGTGCAGGCGATGGGCGTATCATTGATGAGGAATCATTGCCCACTCAGAATGGTCTTCTGTAAACACAGCACCCCTGCATCTGAACGAGATGACGCCTATGCAAGAACACGACTTTCTCCAATTGCTTGCCGACGAGGGCTTCGGCACCCCCGTGGTGGTCGAGCGTGAGCCCTTGGGCACGCTTGACGAGCATGCGCATCCGTTCGAAGCCAAGGCGTTGGTGCTGCACGGCAGTCTGCGTATCCGTACTGCCACGGGCGAGCGGACCTATGCCGTGGGTGACGTTTTCCATCTGCAGCGGGATGAGCCGCATTCGGAAGTGTTCGGGGAGGAGGGCGTACGGTATCGGGTGGGGCGCAAGCAAGCCTAGGCCAGACGTCTCTGGCGCTCCCGCTAAAGACTGTTCAGTATGTCTTCCGCCCCCACCACCCGCGCGTAGTCCATCGCCAGATTACTGAGCGACATGGCATGCACCTCTTCGGCCCGCCAAAGGTGTCCATCCAGGCCGGTTTGATCAAAGGTGTAACAGCCATCGCGCGGCACGGTCACCGCAAAGCCCAGGTTCCCGCCCGATCGCGCAGTAGCCTCCACCGAGTTGTTGGTGATAACGCCTGCCACCACAATCTGACGAATACCTCGCACATGGAGCCAGCGCTCAAGGCCGCTGGCAATAAAGGCGTCCGGCACATTTTTCTCGACCACGTGTTCGTGGGGCAGCGGGGCTAGTGCTTCCTGAAACTCGCAACCCGGCTGCCCTGGCCAGAATACCGAGCCTGGCGTGCGCGATAGATGCCTGACGTGGACGATGGGCCGATGCGATTGCCGCCAGGCATCCAGCAGCGCTTGAATACGCAGTTCGGCGTCTGGATTGTTGCGTCGTCCCAGTCTTGGATCGTTCATGCCTTTTTGCATGTCGATGATGACCAGCGCGGCGTTAGCCTCCAAGTCGTCCATAGCTCATCCTTTCGCAAAAAACAGCAGTACCCGCAAACCTCAACGCTTGCTCAGCGCCAACCGCGCCGCAAACATCACGAAAATCATCCCCGTCGTGCGGTCCATCCAGGTGACCACCTTCTCACGCCGCAGCACGCCGGCCAGGGGCTGTGTGGCACCGATCAATATCGACGACCAGATCAGACCGATCACCAGATGAATCCCCACCAGGCCAAATGTCCAGATCACTGGCGACTGCCCGGCCGGGATGAATTGCGGCAGAAACGACACGTAGAAAATCCCTATCTTGGGATTCAGCAAGTTCCCGGTCATGCCGCGGACAAACCAATTGGAACGCGGCCTGGCGTCCGTTTCCGAGGAAGACATTGAGGTACGTGGGCGCATGAGCATGTTCAATCCGAGCCAACACAGATAGGCCGCGCCGCAATACTTCAAGACGTCGAATGCCAGCTCGGAGACGGCAATCAGCGCGCCCAGGCCGAAGGCCACGGCGGCGCCCCACAGCAAGCAGCCCACGTTGATGCCCAATACTGCGCGCAGGGCCTGTTGTTTGCCCTCTACCGTGGCGGTTCTCAGGATCAAGGCGGTGTCGAGGCCGGGGGTAAGGGTCAAGACGGTGGCGGCGAAGGTGAAGGCGAGTAGGTTGTCGGCGATGGACATGGGCGAGGGCTTCTGACGTTCTGTTTGTCGGGACGTTAGCACAGGCTTGGCGAGTCCTGCGATGGCGATCTTGATAGACGTCTTCGCCACCGAACGCGCAATTTTGCGCCCATCGAGTCGATTGGGCGGTAGCCGAACAGCTTCAGCAACTGGGTGCATTTGCAGCCGGGGCGGGGACTTCAGGCGCGCAAGCGGACATCGGCGCAGGCGTCATGATACAAAGTGCGTCAATGACCACAGGGCAGCGCCTGATCGCCGCCCCGGCCCGCCCGATGACAGGAGCTGACATGCAAGACGCTGATTTCGACCCCACCGCAACTGCCTCGATCCTCGCGCAAGCCTGGAACAGCGGCGACTTGTTGACCGCGCTGCCGGCTGGTAACAAACCCGCGACCCTGGAGCAGGGCTACGCTGCCCAGGATCAACTGTTCCAACTGGCCGGAGGCACCCGCGCGGGCTGGAAACTCGGTGTCGGCAGCCCGGCCGCCATGCGCGCGGCTAATCTGTCGCGGCCGCTGGCCGGCCAACTCGACCGCGCACGCCTGCACAGCAGTGGCGTACAGCTGAATCTTGCGGCCTATACCCCGGTGACTATCGAATGCGAAATCGCCTTCGTGCTCGACCGCGACCTGCCGCCGCTGCGTGGGAGACAGATCGAAGCCGCTGACATCCGCAGCACCTGCGTGACCTTCGAGGTGGTGCGCTCGCGCTTCGTCGATCGCAAGACCGTCGGCTGGCCCAGCTTTGCCGCCGACAACGTGGGCTTCGAGGCGTTGGTGGTCGGTCAAACCGTGTGCGAGGGCGTCGATCCCGATGTGATGCGCCAACTGGCGGAAAACGTGGTCGTTTATCTGAATGGCGAGCCACGGGCCAAAGGCCTGTTCGACGACACCGCGACCGACCCGCTCAACTCCCTGGCCGCGTTATACGAGCACGCAGCCGAGCGCTGCGAAACCCTGATGGCCGGTCACATCATCACCACCGGCGCCATGTGCGAGCCCTTCGATATCAGCGGCCCCGGTCACAAAATCGTTGCCCGCTACTTCGATCACGAGCTGACGTTTTCGTTTTGATCGTTGCACGTTGATCCTCGCGGCAAGGGCCTTGCCGTGAGTAGCGCCCAAGCGGGATCGGCAACCGTGATTTGATCCAGTGTCACAAAGTGTTTCACCAATCCTATTGATCTTGTACGATAACGTACCTGTGTTTTTCGCAGGCCTACAATTTCAATAAAAGCTGGGGAAACCGACCTGTGATTATTCGCAGCATCGAAGTCATCCGCATCAGTATTCCGTTCAGTGCAGGCACCGATTCGCGGCGCAATCTGGGCGAAGCCAAGGACGATGAGGCCTTCAACGCCGCCTCGCCGCGTCATCGCCGTATGGAAAGCCTGATGCTCAAGGTCACCACCGACACCGGATTGGTGGGCTGGGGCGAAGCGTTCGGGCATGGCTCCAATCCAGTGACGTTCAAGGCGTTGTCCGATGTCGTCGGGCCGATGTTCATCGGCACACGGCTCGACGATCGCGAGCAGACGCTAGAGAAAGCGCGCCGCGCCGTGCATGGTTTTGGCTCGACCGGGGCGATGATCTACGCGCTCTCGGGCATCGATATTGCCTTGTGGGACCTGGCCGCCCAGGTCGCTGACGTGCCGTTGTATCAACTGCTTGGCGGTACCCCGCGGACCTTGGAGTTGTACGCCAGCCTGGTCAGTTACGGCAACGACCCGGAAGAAGTACACCGCCAGGTCAGCCGCGCACGGGCGCTGGGCTTTCGCAAGATCAAACTGCATGAGACCGCGTTCGACGCCATTGCCGCTGCCCGCGCGGCGCTGCCGGTGGCGGCGGGCGAGTTGATGGTCGACGTCAATTGCCCGTGGTCCGTGGTTCAAGCCAGCGATGTCGCCCGGGGCCTGCGCGAACTGCAATTGACCTGGCTCGAAGAACCCGTCTGGCCGCCTGATGACGTCGCCGGCCTGGCTGAGGTGCGTCGCCAGGGCGTGCCGTTGTCCGCTGGCGAGAACGCCGCCGGGGTTCAGGGCATCAAGGCGCTGCTCGAACAGCAGGCAATCGATGTGGTGCAACCCAGTGTGGCCAAGATCGGTGGCATCAGCGCCATGCTCCAGGTGTTCGATCTGGCGCAGCAACATGGCGTGAAGGTCGTCCCGCATTGCTTCTATTTCGGCCCTGGCCTGTTGGCCGTGGCGCACCTGTGCACCTTGCTGCCTGCCGATGTCGCGGTGGAGGTACCGTTCATCGAGTTCGAGCGCCTGTTGTTCCCGGCCCTGGCGTTCACGCCGCGCATGGCGTTGTCGGCCGTTGCGGGTCTCGGTTTTGCGCCTGATCTGCAGGTGATCGAGGACTACTGTGTCGAGCGGTGTGTGCTCGGCTGAAATGCTTGTTCAACAACAATAAAGGCCATAGAAAAATGAAAGGCAATTACCGCTGGTATATCGCCGGCCTGCTGTTCTTCGCCGGCATGCTCAATTACCTCGATCGTGCAGCACTTTCGGTGGTCGCACCGCTGCTCAAGAGCGAGTTGCATATCGATGACGCGCAAATGGGCTTTATCTTCAGCAGTTTCTTCATCGGCTACTGCGCACTGTGTTTTATCGGCGGCTGGGCGGCCGACAAGTACGGGCCGAAGAAGGTATTCGCCTGGGCCGCGGGCGGTTGGTCGATATTCTGCGGGCTGACGGCGGTGATTACCGGCTATGTCCAATTGCTGGTGTTCCGCGTGTTGTTCGGTATGGGCGAAGGTCCGATGGGCACCACGACCAATAAAGCCATCACCAACTGGTTCCCCCGCGAAGAGGCCGGGCGAGCGCTGGGTTTCACCAACTGCGGGCAACCCCTGGGTGCGGCGCTGGCCGGTCCGATAGTGGGGCTGGTGGCGTACAACTTCGGCTGGCGCATCTCGTTTGTAGTGATCGCCGCATTGGGGGCGTTGTGGTTGCTGGCCTGGTTGATGATCTTCAAGGACACTCCCGAGCAGCATCCGAACGTGTCCGAGGCCGAGCGCCAATTGATTCGTGCCAGCCGTGAAGAAGTGCTGGTCGACAACGTCAAGGAAGGCCGCAGCCTGTTCAGCTATATCTTCTCCGCCCCAGTACTGGCGGTGGCGACGGCGTTCTTCTGTTTCAACTACGTGCTGTACTTTTTCCTCACCTGGTTGCCCAGCTACTTCATGGACTACCAGCATCTGGATATCAAAAGCATGAGCATCATCGGCGTGATCCCATGGTTGGGCGCGGCGTTAGGCTTTCTCGGTGGTGGTTTTCTCACCGACCTGCTGGGCAAGAAGCTCGGCAACGTGATTTTGGCACGCAAGATCATGCTGACCGTGGGCCTGGGTGTGGCGGCCATCTGTGTGCTGATCACCACGCAAGTAGCCTCGTTGGGCATGGCGGTGGCGTGCATTACCGTGTCCAGCGTGTTTTTGTTCGTGACCCCGCAGATCTGCTGGTCGCTGATCCAGGACATCGTGCCGAAAAACCGGGTCGGCGGCACCGGCGGTTTCGTGCACTTGCTGGCGAACCTGGCCGGTATCATCGCCCCGGCCCTGACCGGAATGGTGGTGCAGTTCGGCGGCGGCTATAACGTGGCGTTCGTTATTTCTGCCGCCGTGTGCGGTGTGGGCATGGTGGTGGTGATTCTGGCGGTCAGAGGTCAAAGCCATCACGCGCCGACGGCCGTAGCCGTGACGCGCTGACGGTTTCAGCAATAGGGCTGGGTGGGCTCAATCGATGGCGTCACCCAGCACCGTAATGATCCGTTCGGCAATGTGCCCCACATGGGTTTCCAGCGCAAAGTGGCCCGTGTCCAGCAATTCGACTACCGCGTTCGGATTGTCCCGAGCATAGGCCTCTGCCCCCGGCGGAATGAAGAACGGGTCGCCCTTGCCCCAGATGACCAGCGTCGGCACCTGGGTATCCCGGAAAAACTGCTGAAACGCCGGATACAGCGTCAGGTTGTTGCGGTAGTCGTAGAACAGGTCCAGCTGAATATCCCGATTACCTGGACGCTCCATCAGCAGCGTGTCGAGGTAATAGGCCTCGGGCGCGACGGCTAGCGGATCGGCGACACCTTCCACGTACTGATAGCGGATCCCTTCCAGGGTGAGCACCGCATCATTGATGACCTGGCGATTTTGCGCAGTCGGCTCAGCCCAGTAGCGGCGAATCGGTGCCCAGGCATCTCCCAGTCCTTCCAGATACGCATTGCCGTTTTGCGAGATCAGCGCGCTGACCCGCTCGGGGTGCGCCAGTGCCAGGCGCAGGCCTGCGGGTGCGCCGTAATCGAAGACGTAAAGGGCATAGCGTTCCAGGCCCAACGTGTCGACGAAGGCCTCGAGAGTCTTGCCGAGCGCGTCGAAGGTGTAGACGTAGTTGCGTTCGGCTGGCACCTCGGTGAAGCCGAAACCGGGCAGGTCCGGGGCGATGATCCGGTACTTATCCGCCAGCAGCGGGATCAGCTCGCGAAATTGATGGGACGAACTGGGGAAGCCGTGCAGCAGCAATAGCACGGGGGCATCGGCCGGGCCAGCTTCGCGGTAGAACACGCGGATGCCGTCGGCGGCGGCATATCTGTAGGCCACTGGGGTGTGCGAGCTTGTCATGTCTAATGCTCCTGTAACTTCTATTAGTATTTTTACTGGTTACAGGCTCAATCTTTCACGAATCTTGTAACTGGTCAAATTCTTTTTATGGGTTACAATCGGTGTATCGCACTCTGGACGATCACCATGACACCTGTTGATGCCTCTCTGAATTCGCTGTTTGTGGGCGACCATCTGGCCCTGGATTTGCTGAACACGCAGATGATGGTGGAAGGGCAAAAACGCGACACCCTGACCAATGACGAGGACGCTGCCCGCTGGCTGGAACACGTCGGACTGGGGCCAGCGGCTGACCTGACCGGGCTTGAAGATGGCCGCCTGGTTGCTCAATTGCGTTCGTTGCGCGACAGCATCGACACCCTCGTGGCCGCTCGCCGCGAGAATCTCCCGGCTGATCCTTCGGCACTCAACGTCTTCCTGCGCCCAGCCGTCCCGCAACTGTTATGGGAGGGGACCGGCGCGCCGGTGCTGGAGCGTTTTCACCAAGCGGATGGCGTGGCGCGAAGGCTGAGCCAGATCGCTTTCGCCGCTGCCCAGTTGCTGGCCGAGGGCGATGTGCAACTGCTGCGTAAATGCGAGAGTGTGGATTGCTCACTGATGTTCTACGACCGCACCAAGTCCCATAAGCGCCGCTGGTGCAGCATGGCGCTGTGTGGCAATCGGCATAAGGTCGCGGAGTTTCGCAAGCGTCGGGCGCAGGGCGCGGTTACGCCTCAGGCATAACAGTGGCGGCCTTCAGGAACCGCCGCTCATGATCAGCCGAGGGCAGCAAACATTGATCGTGCTTGCCAAACAGCCGATAGCGATTGAACGCGATGCGATCATAGGCCCAATCCCGCAGCACTCGCGGGCAGCCGCGTAACAGCAGCAAGGGTTGCCACTTGCCGGGCAATTGCCCAACGACCTCGAAGAACGCCTCCGACTGCACCCAATAGTGATTGTCACGAATCACCGCCATGGTATCGAATTGGTCCAGCGGCAAGCCGGCCCAGGCCAGCAGCGCCTGGCCTTCTGGCGATTGCACCGCGGCCAGCCGGACACGGCGTTGGTGATCGTGACGAATCAGGAACCTCGCCCAGCCATTGCACAGCTTGCAGACCCCGTCGAACAACACCACGGTCTCGCCGGGCTTGAGCAAGGGGGCGGGAGTTGGGCGGGTCAAGGGCGATGGCATAGGCGGGATGATCCGTGGCGGCAGTCAGGCAGCGATCATAGTTCAGCCCTGCGTTCACCGCCATGCGTGGGCGTTCGCCGATCCCGACCAGCGACCAATGCCACGATGGCCAGCGCCTGAACCAGCATCGCCAGGCCCAGTGTCTATCCCATATCGGCGGAGCGTTGGGCGCAGCGTTGCTCGAATTGATGCTCAAACGTGGTTGGGCCAATCGACATCTCGACTCGCGGGCGCTGAGCGTCACCAGCAAGGGCAGTGATGCAATGGTGCGGTTGTTTGCTGTGAGGGGATGAACGAAAAAGCCGCTGTCAGCAACGAGAGCGGCTTTTTTAGCTCGAGAACGCTTTACCAGCGGCCGTCACCCCGGCCGTGGTCGAAGCCGCGATCATAACCATGGTCGTAGCCCCGGTCATAGCCACCGCCGTAATAGCGTGGAGGCGGTGGTGGCGCGTAGCGGCGGTACTCGTACCGTGGCTGTACCGGCACGTAGGCCACTGGCTGGTACTGTGGACCATAACCACGGTATTCCTGACGGTAATGGTGATGATCGTGGCCCGATCCGGCAATCACGGTGGCCAACACCGCGCCCACTGCCGCCCCGGCGATGACGGGCACTATTACATCGCGCTGGTCCGCCGAGGCTGCGCCTGCAGCCACCAGGCAACCGGACAGGATCAGGGCTTGAGTCAGCTTCGAAATCATAGGTGTCTCCTCTGGCGTCGTGTGTGGGTTCGCCATGGAGCTATGAAACAACGGATCCGTGTAAGGGGAGGTCTAGGTTTCGTAAAGGTTAGGTAAAGCGCCCAGTGACGCCGATCAGACAATCGGCCGTTCCCCCAACGGGTAAAAGCGCCGATCCCCATACAACAACGAGGCCATCACGCTCTGTCGGCACGCCCTCGCGCACCTGACCGAAGCAGTTATACCGCGTGCACTGAGCGGCTATCGGTCGGTGTAGGGGCTCCAGCAACGGCGCGCCGAGTACAATGGTTTCACCTGTCGTTGCCTGGAACATCCAGAACACGTTCAATACCGAACAGGTTATCTAACTGACGACTACGGCCGACCGGATCAAGGCAAATCAAATGAACAGCGCTGTTTCTACCGGCCACAAGGGTCCCGAAATGCTTCCCTCGCTTGATATTCGCACCTACCACGGCGAATGCGTTGCACATCAGCACGGATTCGCCCAACTGGTCCTGCCGGTTCGCGGACGCATGGAGATCGAAGTTCAAGGGCGCGGTGCCTGCCTGGATCTGTCCTTGGCAGCGTTAGTGGCGCCCGGTGCTGTGCACTCCCAGGTCGCTGCGGTCGAGAATCGTTTTCTGGTGGTCGATTGTCCGCCTGGCTGGCTGGAGGGGGCGACCATGGCTGCGTTGATGCAACGCACCTATGTGCCCATTTCGGCCAGTACCCGGCGATTGCTCGAGTTCGCCGATCTGGTCGATAGCCACGAGCTGGTCGCCTGCTCGGCGCAGTTGGTGCCCTTGCTGTTGAGCGCTTTGGCCAGAGATGCCGGGCAGCGCGCCACCGGGATGGAACTGCTGTTGGCCCAGCTTGAAGCCAACCCCGGTGCCCTCTGGAGTAATGATGCGATGGCCCGGGTGGCGGGCATCAGCCTCAGTCAACTGCATAAGCGCTTCTCAGGCCAGTTGGGCGAAACCCCCCAGGCGTGGCTGGCCGATCTGCGGCTGCGTGAGGCGCGCAAGTGGCTGGCGCAGAGCAATCTGCCGATTGCCGAGATCGCCTTGCGCGCCGGGTATTGTGATCAGGCCGCGCTGACCCGGGCAATGAGCCGACGCTTGCAGACCACACCCGCTGCCTACCGCCGGGACGCCCGACAGTCCGGGTAAAAAGCCGGCGAGTTTCAGACAATACCTGTGCACTGTTCGTCCACACACTGACGCCGAATGAATCGGAGCGGTACGTGCATGGTGATCCAGCAATCTTTAACCAAAGGCATAGCCTGCGGCGTTGCAGCGGGTGTGTGCTGGGGGGTGATTTTCCTCGGCCCGGCGCTGACGCCAGGCTTGTCCGGCACGGCATTCGCGGTGCTGCGCTTCATGTGTTACGGGCTCTTCTCGGTGGTCCTGCTGTTGCCGCGCTGGCGCCGGGTCTGTGCGACATTGACCCGCGCGGACTGGGTCTCGCTGTTCTGGCTGAGCCTGATCGGCAACGTGTTGTATTACGCCTTGGTGGGCACCGGCGTGCAGCAAGTCGGGGTGGCCACGACGTCGCTGATCGTTGGCCTGATCCCGGTGTTCGTCGCGTTGGCGGGCCGCCGGGATGCCCACGCGGTGCCTATCCGGCGTTTGGCGCCCTCATTGTGCTGCGCAATGGCAGGTGTAGCGTTGATCAGCTTCCACGCCTTGGGCGCGGAACACGCAGCCGGCACGGGCGCCACCCATAAGCTTGGGCTGCTGTGCGCGTTCGGTGCCCTGTCGAGTTGGAGCTGGTATGCGGTCAGCAATGCTCGGCGCCTGGCAATCGTGCAGGTCTCGGCGCACGACTGGGCGCTCCTGACGGGAGTCATGGCCGGCGCTCAATCATTGTTGCTGGCCGTGCCTGTGGTGGGGCCCGAACTGGCAACCTTGGACACGTCCACGTGGATCCATCATCTGGTGGTCGCTGCGGGTGTCGCACTGCTGGCATCGGTGGTGGGGGGCGCATTCTGGAATCAGGCCAGTCGCTTGTTGCCACTGGCATTGAGCGGTCAGGTGTTGGTTGTGGAAACGCTGGCGGCCTTGCTGCTTGGGTTTATGTGGGAGCAACGCTGGCCGAGTATCGTCGAACTGATCGCGATTGTTTTACTGGTGCTCGGGGTGGTGTGGTGTCTGCTATGTCATCAGCGTCGCTGAATCTTCGTCTCTCGTTTGGTGACAGTCTTTGACTGTTCGAGCAGCGTATCGAAATCCGCTACCGCAGCAGGGCTGCCCGTGAACACTTGGGAGGCAAACGCGTCGATTTGATAGAGGGCGAGACGCATGTCGGGCATCCACTCGAAACAGGGAGGAGGCACGTTAGCAATGCGGGGGGTTCGCAGTAGTCACAGACAGCGGTTTTTTTGAGCATACAGGCCTGCCAAGCGGCCTGGCATTGAGCTGATGGGCTCGAACATCTCAGGGTCGCTGGATGTTCGGGCCCGATGGCTTTTTAAACCGTCGTTACCACTTTTGGCAGCGGTTGAGTTCTGCGGCCCATCATGCCCGCAATGGCCGAGACGATGCCGGAGATGATCAAGGTGATCACCAGCAACCAGCTCGCCTGCGAGACTCGTTTGGCCGCGACGTCGGCTGCTTCACGCGCCTTGCGCTCGGCATCGGCCTTGAGCTGCTGGTACTTCGCATAGGCTTGCTGGTAGGCCTGTTGCGCCTGATCAACCATTTGATTGGCTTCGGCATCGGTTTTGCCGGTTCGCGCCTTGATCAGGTTGACCATTGCCTGACGGTCGGCAGCGTCCCAGGCCTTGTCACCCTTGGCTTTGATGCGGTCAAGCAAACCACCGAGCTGCTGATCGGCCTGCTGCGGGTTTTGGGCACTGTTCTGCGCGGTATTCTTGGCATCATCGCCTGCGGCCTGCGCCTCTTGTTTGACATTGTCAGGGTTCAGCTCCGGTTTGCCGGTCTGACGCATTGCCGTTTCGAGTTCACCCTGAATATCGTTGAGGTTGAAGTCGATGCCTTGCTGGCGTAGTTGATCCTGCACGGTATTGCCGATCTGCGGTGCTACCTGGGCGATACCGCTGGCAGCCGCCGAAAGGCCGCTACCGGCCAGGTTCATGCCGCCACGGACCACGCCGGTCACGGCGCTGGACACCAGATAAACCGTCACCAGCGACACGGTGGCCCACACCAGCAAGCCGTGCAATGCGCCTTCACGCTGGGCCAGGCGGCCAGCGATCCAACCACCCACCAGCAGCGAGATTACGCCGCTGACTACAACCCAGATGGCTGCGCCTTTGCCGATCCCGTCCAGCGGGTTGCCTTCCTGCAGGGGGTCGATGGAAGCCGAGCCGATCGCGGTACCGACCAGATTCAAGATCAGCGACACCACCATGGCCAGGACCACTCCGGCAAAGATCGCACTCCAGGAAATTCGCTTGAGCAAGGGAGCGGTCGCTGTTGGCGCGTCGGGGTAGTAAACCTGAGTGGTTTCGTTATCTCTTATCATGACGTGTAGCCCTTTGGTGAATGTGTAATTCCGTGGGCGAATGAGTTCGCCGCTAATGGATTGAGCGGCCGGTTATGCGGACGGTTCAAAACATTTAGCCTGCGGGCAACAAGTAATTCTCGTGCTGGTTATTTTTGCTTCCCGGGGAAGGTTCAGTTGCATGAGGGGCGGCCCGTCAGAAGGCGAGGCCCCCTGTGGCGCGGCGCTGCCCGTCGAGCAGAACAAGAGACCCGCGACTAGCCACGGTTGTGCGACCAGAGCCTGCATTGCCGGATCCATCAGCATAATTACCCCGCGTCAACTCGCAGATCTGTGAGTACAGGCCCATTTGAAAGGGGTTTATTCTTTTTTGGCGTTCATGACTTTCCGGGCTTCACATCGTTGTAGAGCCTGCCGAAGCAAGCCAAAGGTACGGATCGATGAAAGTCACTATTTGCCCGGGTAACCGTCTTCCCTTGAATATTCAATATCAGCTGTTCTCTGGCCTGGTTCAGCGCTGGTCTGCACTTCATATGGGCCAGTGTGAGAATGATCATATTGTTCAAGTCGTGCTGACTGAAGAAGATAACGTCGCTGGTTATGCCGAAATCTACAGTTATCCGCTGAGTGGCCCTGGCACTCTGAGCAGCGTCTATGGGTTGCGCGGTGTGTGGACAGTGCCAGATCGACGCCACTGCGGCATAGGTCAAAAAGTGGTGGCGGCCGCCACTCATTACATGGCCAATAGCCCGATTGAACTCGGGGTCTTATGGTGTAGGCCGGTGCTTGAAGCCTGGTACGCAATGAGCGGATGGAAAGCTGCAGGCTCGAACTTGATTGAACGGGTCGGCACTGTGCGAGGGCAGGGTGCTGACCAAGATATCGCAATGGTTTTACCGATTTCTGGCAAAAGCCGACTGGGTATAGGTCTACAGCCTCGGCGCCGAATGAGTCATTGACCCGCAGTCAATATTCGCACGGGTATGCATAGCTGAAGCGTCAGTAAATGGCGTTGTTCGGTTACCATGCCGCTTTGATGGGCATTGGCTCAATGGCTGCCCGGTGAGATCAGGAATCTTCAATGCTGTTCATCGTCATGCTCGGAGGCAAACACCCCAGAGCCAAGATCGAAGTCCACGATGTCGCCTTCGTGGTCGCCGACACCCTCGAAGCCGCCTATCCGCAACTGCGAGAAAGTTGGTTCGGCAGCGCAAAAGGCGTGCACATCGATTCATGGATGAAAGTCGATGGGGTGGAAAGCTGGAAAGTCGAATTGAGTGCCCTCGCGCCATCACCCGATTCACCGCGCCTGTATTTTATTAATCTGGGCGGCTATGAAGCGCGCGTCTTTGGCGAGGCCCATCACTACCTGTTAGTGGTCGCGCGCAACAAGGCCGAGGCCAAGGCCAAAGGCAAACGCCAGATGCCGCGTCACTGGGGCCAGGCCCATACCGATGCGCTGTTTGATGTCGATGACTGCCTGCCGATCGATGAAGCCAGTGGCCGCTATATTCACCTGGTCGAGGGTGAACATGATGGCGTGGTTCAGGGTAACGACTATATCGTTCTTTAAAAAACGAGCGATCTGCAAAATACCTTCCGACTATTGGCCACCCCAGCGATAATCCCACACCCCCCAGCTTGAAATGCACTCAGATGCAGCACAAGGCTGGCCGGTGCTTTCTTTACCCTGCCAAATGGAGGCCCCTTGTACAAAGGTGTCGTGTTATCCGTGACTTCGTCCTGCCTGTTTGCCTCGCTGTATTTCTACACCACCTTGCTCGGCCCCTTGGGTGGCGATGCAATTTTCGGCTGGCGCATGGTGCTGATGCTGCCGCTGGTGACCCTGTTCATGCTCGCGTGCGGTGAATGGCATCAGGTCTTGGCCATTTGCGCGCGCATCCGCGAGACCCCGCGTTTGCTCGGCTTGCTGTGCCTGAGCAGCGTTTTGCTCGGCGCGCAGCAATGGCTGTTCATGTGGGCGCCGCTCAATGGTCACGGGCTGGATGTGTCGTTGGGGTATTTTCTATTGCCACTGACCATGCTGCTGGTCGGCCGGTTGCTGTATGGCGATCGCCTCACCTCGTTGAAAAAGATCGCCGCACTGTGCGCCGCCGTCGGGGTGGCGAACGAGCTCTACCAGGTGGGCCGGGTTTCCTGGGCCACACTGCTGGTGGCGGGCGGGCTGCCGGTGTATTTCATGCTGCGGCGCAAGCTGGCGACCGCGCATCTGGGCGGGCTGTGGTTCGACACGCTGCTGACGCTGCCGGTGGCCGCCTGGTTTGCCATGGGGCAGGGCGTCGAGCCGTTCCGCCAGGCGCCGCATCTGTATGCTTTGCTGCTAGGGCTCGGGGTCATCAGTGCGGCGGCGTTCATGTCCTATGTCGTCGCCGGGCGGCTGTTGCCGTTCAGCCTGTTCGGCCTGCTGGGCTATGTCGAGCCGGTGCTGCTGGTGGGTGTTGCCGTGGCGCTGGGCGAACAGATCAAGCCTGCGCAATGGCTGACCTACTTGCCCATCTGGGTGGCGGTCGCAGTATTGATCGCCGATGGTGGGCGTTATCTGTTGCGCGCCCAGCGCACGGTCTGAATCAAGCGAATACCCTGAGGCGTCCTCGTCAGATGTCAGTAGCCGCACGCTAGACGTTGGCGGCGTCGCGGCTGGCCCCTTCGCGAGCAAGCTGTGCTCCCACAAGTGTACGGCTCTGGAGCTGTTTGCATTGTGGGAGCAAGGCTTGCCCGCGAAGAGAACGGCGGCATCAGACCAGCTCTCGCGGCAAACCATAGAGTCTCGCCCCTTTCCTGGGGTGTACGCTTGTGGGAGCAAGGCTTGCCCGCGAAGAGGCCGGTGCAGCTTGCCCAACAGCGCAGAATCGCCGACGAGTTCCTGTTCGCGTTGGACTCATTTGTCGGTCGACGGCAACAGCACCGTCAACACTCCCAGCAGCGGCAGGTACGAACACAGCCTGTACACGTACTCGATGCCACGAATATCGGCCAGATGCCCCAGCAGCGCGGCGCCAATCCCGCTGAAGCCGAACATCAAGCCGAAGAATACCCCCGCGATCATACCCACATTGCCAGGCACCAGTTCCTGGGCGAAGACCACGATGGCCGAGAACGCCGACGCCAGCACAAAGCCGATCACCATGCTCAATACCCCGGTCCAGAACAGGTCGACATAGGGCAAGGCGAGGGTGAACGGCGCCACGCCAAGAATCGAAAACCAGATCACCTTCTTGCGCCCGATGCGGTCACCGATCGGGCCGCCGAAGAAGGTCCCCAGCGCCACCGAACCGAGGAACAGGAACAGGTACAACTGCGAATGGGTCACCGACAGGTCGAACTTCTCGATCAGGTAGAAGGTGAAGTAGCTAGTAAAACTGGCCATGTAGAAGTACTTGGAAAACACCAGCAGCGCCAGCACCACCAGGGTCGCGGTGACGCGGTTTTTCGACAGGCCGTGGGTGGCCCTGGCGCCTTGCTTGAGCTTGAACAGGTTCAGATGCTGGCGGTACCAGCGGCTCAGGCCGAAGAGCACGCCGATGGCGAAAACGGCGAACAGCCCGAACCAGGCGACGTTGCCCTGGCCATACGGAATGATGATGGCTGCTGCCAGCAGGGGACCGAAGGCACTGCCGGCATTCCCCCCGACCTGAAAGCTCGACTGCGCCAGCCCATAACGCCCGCCCGAGGCCAGGCGCGCGACGCGAGAAGTCTCCGGGTGAAAGGTCGAAGAGCCCACTCCCACCAGCGCCGACGCGATCAGGATCGCCCCGAAGGTCCCGACGCAGGCCAGCATCACGATGCCGATCAGGGTGCAGACCATACCCGCAGGCAGCAGCCACGGCTTGGGATGGCGATCGGTGTGATAGCCGATCCAAGGTTGCAATAGCGAGGCGGTGAGTTGGAAGGTCAGGGTAATCAGACCGACCTGAGTGAAGCTCAAGCCATAGTTGGCCTTGAGCATGGGGTAGATCGATGGCAGCACCGATTGGATCAGATCGTTGATCAGGTGCGCCAGCGCGCAGGCGCCGATCACGCGCATGACCAAAGGGCTGGCTTGGCTGGCGACCGAGGCGGTAGCCGATGGGGCGGTGGAGGTGGACATTGCAGATCATCCAGGCAGTGGAAGAGGGGCGGTAAGCCAAGGATCAGGTGTCGGATCCTTGGGCTTGGCGCTATCCTAAAGACCGAAAAATCGCCTGTCTCACGTTATCAGGGCGTCAGCTATCGCAAAAAGGGCATCATGATCAGACCACTTGAAGCGTTTTTGTTGCACATCAACGAAGTCGCCTCGACCGTCACCAGCAGCGCCACCGATTACCCGGACAACTGGTTCATCGAGCCGCACTCTCACGCCAAGCATCAATTGATCTATGCCATCGAAGGCGTGATGGTGGTGCACTCTGATCAGGGCCAATGGACCGTGCCGCCCAGCCGCGGTATCTGGATGCCCTGCGGCCAGGTGCATGCGGTGCGCTGCATCGGCGCGGTGAAGATGCGCAGCGTGTTCGTGCACCCTGATCATCTGAGGGACCTGCCAACGCAAACGCGCGCGGTGAGCATTTCGCCGCTGCTGAGCGAGTTGATCAAGACGTCCATCGGCATCCCTGTGCCCTGCGAGCCGGATTCACGCGAGGGCAGGGTGATGCGCCTGATCGTCGACGAACTGGCAATCTTGCCGACCTTGCCGCTGCACTTGCCGCAGCCCCGGGATCCCCGGCTCAAGACCATCTGTGCGGCGCTGCAAAGCGATCCGGCGGACAGCTCGACCTTGGCGCAGTGGAGTGAGCGGCTGTCGTTGGACGAGAAAACCATCCAGCGGCTATTCAATAAAGACACCGGCATGACCTTCGGCCAGTGGCGCCAGCAATCCCGGCTGTTGCTGGCACTGGAACGCATCGCCGTCGGTGAGAAAATCATCGATGTGGCCGGCGCGCTGGGCTACGACAGCCCCAGCGCGTTCGCCACGATGTTCAAGAAACAGTTCGGCAAGACGCCCAGTCATTTTTTTAAATGACCCTTTGCACCTGGACTGCATGACACCGCACGCCCTTCACCCACACATCGCAGGACGCAGACATGCTCATCGTTTTCAGCGGTCTCCCCGGTACCGGCAAGACCACCCTTGCACGCGGTCTCGTTGCGCAAACACAAGCGGTCTATCTACGTATCGATACCATCGAGCAGGCGATACGCAACAGCGCTGCGTTCGAGGAAGATATCGGCAGCAGGGGTTACCAGCTCGCCAATCAACTGGCCCTGAGCAATCTTGAGGTGGGCAACCGGGTCATCGTCGACTGCGTCAATCCTGTCCGTGAAAGCCGCGAGTCATGGAGCGATATCGCCAGGCGGGCCAATGTGCAACTCGTCAATATCCAGGTGATTTGCTCCGATGTAGTCGAACATCGCAGACGGGTAGAAACCAGAGTCAGCGATATCAATGGCCTTGTACCGCCTACTTGGCAGTCGGTATCCAGCCATGAATACGAACCGTGGGATGACACGCCATTGACGTTGGACACCGCCTTGGTATCCACCGCCGAGGCCGTGACGCTAATCATCAAGCGGTTTTTCGTAGCCGCCGCTAAAAGTTAGCGACGACGTCGTTTGCCCCTTGCGCCGGACCCACCCCCACAGCGATGCTCTGCCTTTCCCACCGACAAGGAGCCGTCAATGCCCTCCGTACCACCGAGCCCATTCGAACTGGCCCGTGATGAAGCCTTCTGGAGCAAAATCGCTGCCCGCTACGAACGCGATGACGGCCCGATCAACCTCGACAACGGCTATTTCGGGCGCATGAGCCAGGACGTGGTCACTGCCTACGAGCAGGCGATTCGCCTGATCAACCGCAGCAACGCGGTGCATGTTCGCCAGCAATTCGATCGCCATCAAGGGCTGGAAATCCGCCAGCATCTGGCCGATCTGATGGGTCTGCCGGCCGAAGAACTGGCCTTCGCCCGCAGTGCATCGGAAGCGCTCGATTCATTGATCCGCAACTACAACCGCCTGCAACCCGGTGATCAGGTGCTGATCACCGACCTGGATTACGGCTCAGTGCAGGGCGCCTTCCGCTGGCTGTGCAAGGCGCGCGGTGTGGAAGTCGTCGAGTTGGTGCACGTTCATCCCGCCACCTATGACGGCTTGCTGCGCACCTACACCGAGGCTTTCGCGGCACACCCGCGGCTCAAGCTGATGGCCCTGACCCACGTCACCCACCGTACCGGGCTGGTGATGCCGGTCAAGGCGATCGCTCAGGCGGCCAAGGCCCATGGCATCGACGTGATCCTCGACGGCGCCCATTCCCTCGGTCAACTGGAAGTGGATCTGGCAGACCTGGGGATCGAACTCGCCGGCTTCAACTTGCAGAAATGGATCGGCGCGCCCCTGAGCCTGGGGGTGATTCACGTTCGCCGCGACCGCCTCAAGGACTTCGACCCGGACATGGCCAACCCCAGCTACCCGGCTGACGACATCCGTTGCCTGTCCCCCTACGGCACGCCGAACGTACCAGCGTTGATGGCCTTGCCCGCGGTGTTTGCCGAGCACCAGGCAGTCGGCGGCTGGGCGGCAAAGGGCGCGCGCCTGAGTTACCTGCGCGACCTGTGGGTGAGCGAAGCGCGCACACTACCCGGCATCGAAGTACTGACGCCGGACGATCCCCGTTTGTATTGCGGCCTCACTTCGTTGCGCTTTCGCGATGCCGAGGATCAGCCAGCGATGGCGCAACGGCTGCTGAGCGAATTCGATATCTTCACCGTCGCCCGTGAGGGGTCTGCGTGTGGGCCTTGCATCCGTGTCACGCCGGGGTTGAATACCCGCGTGGCGGATATCGAGGCACTGGTAGCGGCCCTCAAGGTGCTCGGAAGCTGACGCAACCTTGCTGTGCATCACCGATCATGGGAAGACGAGATCGGTGATGCCCGGCAATAACGATCAAATCCCCCCGATTATTGTTTGCCCTCTCGGGCGCTCACTGTGAAACCCTGTGAATTCTCGGCCCTGTTGCGAATTCTTGTGAAGCCGCCCTCCAGGCGCCATGAGCTGCATGCTAACGTCCGCGACGGGGGCATCTTTTCACGGGGTGCCAGTCAATTCATTGAGGGAGCAGCGCCGATGTCTACGACCGTCACACCCGCAGGTGGTCAGCCAAATGTTCAAAATGCATCGACGTCGGTCTTCGACGACAAGCTGAACATCGCCAAGTCCAGCAAGATCGTTGCCGATTACATGCGGCAAAAAGGCAAGTCGGCAATCAACGGGCAAGAGTTGTCGCAGCTCGCCAGCAATACCAGCGGCAGTGTGCCCGCTGATGTTTCGGCGGCCGCTCAGTACATGCAGCGCCATCCCGATGTGTTCACCGCGATTGAAACCCATGACGTGGCCGGTGCCGATAATCTTTCGGGTGTGTGGAATTTTGATTGGGCAGCCAACGGCGGCTTGAAGGGCACAGCGACCGAAGCCATTGCCCGGATGCAGGACACCTTCGACATGGCGATCGCCAAGTCCGCGCAAATCACCGAAATCACCACCGGCAAAAAAGCCGAGCTGGACTCCAGCAAACAGCGCCCGAGCAACTGACACTTCTCCCGCGAATATCGGACGACCCTGGGGTACCCACTTCGGGGATCGTTTTGGATATCCTTTACCGCGCATTCGCCGCTCAATACCCCGGCCAAACCCGCTTATAACCCGCGCCCACTGCTATCAGGACAAATGCCACGTGGACGTACCGGCCTGTTCGTGTCTTGATCTGCCCGGCCCACGCTGCACCGCAATCATTCGAACAAGCTGGCCATGATGGCACCGAGTGAAACTTGCACGCGGCGCCGAGGTCATTGCCTATGGGACAATGCTTCCACTTGCAGATATCCAACCCGAATCCCGACATCAACATTGCCGCCGGTTGCTCACGACTGAATGTCCGGCGCAGATATGGCGGCAACAAACCAGTCCCTACGAAACAGTGGTGCATGAGTGGAAGGCGATTTGAAAGACCTGACCCGCGAGCAACTGATCGCCGAGGTCATGCGACTGCGCGAGGCCCTGGCGGATGCCGCGCTCGATACGCAACTGCAGGCCAGCCAGGCCGCCTTGGCGATCAGTGAAGCGCGCCAGCGAGCGATCTTCGAGAGTGCGGTCGATTTCGCCATGGTCGTCCTCAACCCGGTCGGCATCATTACCGAATGGAACAGCGGCGCCACCAACGTCATGGGCTGGACGGCCGAAGCCATATGCGGCCAGCACGCCAACCGGTTCTTCACCCCGCAGGACCGCGCCAGTGGCCAGGTCCAGCACGAGATGCAACGCGCACTGCAGGACGGCCGGGCGACCGATGAACGCTGGCACCTGCGTCAGGACGGCAAGTTGTTCTGGGCGTCGGGCGAAATGATGCCGCTCTACGGCGACGGCAACGCCCATCTGGGCTTCGTGAAAATCCTCCGTGACCGTACCGACGAGCACCTGGCGGGCCTCGCCCTCAAGGAAACCCAGGAGCGTTATCGCCTGGCCGTAAAGGCCACCAACGATGCCGTGTGGGACTGGGACGTGAACGCCAACCAGGTGCTCTGGAACGAAGCGCTGGAGCAGGCATACGGTTACTCGCTGGCCAGCGTCGATACCACCAGCGACTGGTGGATGGCGCGGATTCATCCTGATGATCGGGCGCGTATCGAGAATTCGATCAACGCTGTGCTCGAAGGCCAGGAAGCGGGCTGGACCGGTGAGTATCGGTTCCAGCGCCGCAACGGCACCTACGCCGAGGTGCTCGACCGCGGGCAGGTCATCCGCGATGCACAGGGAAAGGTGGTGCGCATGATCGGCGCCATGCTCGACCTGACCCGCATGCGCACGGCGGAAACCGCCCTGCGTCAAAGCGAGGAGCGCTTTCGCACGATTCTGGAAACGATCGAGTCGGCGTTCGCCATCGTTCAGGTCAAGTTCGACGCCGACGACCGCCCCATCGACTATCGCTTCGTCGAGGCCAACCCGGCGTTCGAGCGCCAGGCGGGGGTCAATCTGCGCGGCAAGTGGGTCACCGAGTTCGCTCCCGATCTGGAGCAGTTCTGGTTCGACACCTACGGCCACGTCGCCAAGACCGGCGAGCCGGCCACCTTCGAAAATTACGCCGAGGCCTTCAAACGCTGGTTCGACGTGCGCGCGGTGAGCGTGGGTGATCGTGCCGACCGCCAGATCGCGATCATCTTCAGCGATGTCACCGAGCGGCGAAACGCTCAGGAACGCCTGCTCGTCAGTGAGGCCGTCGCCCGGGCCAACGTCGAGCGTGTACAACTCGCCCTCGCCGCAGGCGCCATCGTCGGCACCTGGCACTGGGATCTGCCAACCGATCTTTTCACCGTCGATGAAGCCTTCGCCCGCGCTTTCGGCCTGGATCCGGCGCTCGGCTACCAAGGACTCCGCCTGGAGCAAGTGGCCGCCACGGTGCACCCCGAGGACCGCGAGGCGCTGAGCGCTTCAATCAATCAGGCCATCGCCAAGGGGGGCGCCTACGCCCACCAGTATCGGGTCCGTCGCACCGACGGCAACTACTACTGGATCGAAGCCAACGGCCGCGTCGACCGTGGCGAAGACGGCACGCCACTGAGCTTCCCCGGGGTGATCATCGATGTCGAAGAGCGCCGCTCCGTCGAAGCCGAACGTGACCGCGCGACGGCTGCCTTGCGTACCCTCAACGACACCCTCGAGCAACGCGTCAACGCGCGCACGGCCGAGCTGATGCAGGCCGAAGAAAAACTGCGCCAGTCGCAGAAGATGGAAGCCGTCGGCCAGTTGACCGGTGGCCTGGCGCACGACTTCAACAACCTCCTGGCGGGTATTTCAGGCGCCTTGGAGCTGATGGGCATGCGGATCGAGCAGGGCCGCTGGAAGGACGTCGACAAGTACATCGTTACCGCCCAGGGCGCCGCCAAACGCGCCGCCGCACTCACCCATCGGCTGCTGGCCTTCTCCCGGCGCCAGACGCTCGATCCACGCCCGACCGATGTCAATGCGCTCATGGACGGCATGAGCGAACTGATCCAGCGCACCGTGGGCCCCAGCATCCTGGTCGAAACGGTCGGTGCCGCCGGGCTGTGGCCGGCGTTGGTCGACACCAGTCAGCTTGAGAACGCATTGCTCAATCTGTGCCTCAATGCCCGCGATGCCATGCCCGACGGCGGCCGCATCACCATAGAAACCGCCAACCGCCGGATGGATCGCGAGGCCGCCCGCGCCCACGACCTGCCCGAAGGCCAATACCTGTCGCTGTCGGTCAGCGATACCGGCATGGGCATGCCCGCCGATGTCATCGCCAAGGCCTTCGATCCGTTCTTCACCACCAAGCCCATCGGCGAGGGCACCGGACTCGGGCTGTCGATGATCTACGGGTTCGCCAAGCAATCGGGCGGGCAGGTGCGGATTTATTCCGAGGTGGGGCAGGGCAGCACCGTACGCATTTACCTGCCGCGTTATCACGGCACCGCCACCCTGGACGAGGGCGATTCACTGGGCACGCCGGCGACCATGGTGCAGACCGGCGAAACCATTCTGATCGTCGACGACGAGCCCACTGTCCGCATGCTCCTTACCGAGGTGCTCGGCGACCTCGGCTACACCCTGATCGAAGCGGCCGACAGCCTGGCCGGGCTCAAGGTGCTGCAATCGGATGTGCACATCGACTTGCTGATCACCGACGTGGGGCTGCCCGGCGGCATGAACGGCCGGCAGATGGCCGATGCCGGGCGTGAAGTCCGTCCGGGGCTCAAGACCCTGTTCATCACCGGTTACGCCGAGAACGCGGTGATCGGCAACGGCCATCTGGCGCCGGGGATGCAAGTGCTGACCAAACCGTTCGCGATCGACACGCTGACGGCCAAGGTGCAGGAATTGATGGCGCCCTGAACGGCGCCATCCAGTTACTTCGGCAAAAAACTGCCCTCGCGCAAACTGCGCTCAATGTCTTCCAGGCTGCGCCCGCCCGTTTCCGGCACGAGGAAGTAAATGAACACCCACGCCGCTGCGTTCAAACCGGCGTACACCCACATGGCACCGCCCACGCCCAGCCAGTGGGTCATGGTCAGCGCCGTGCCGGTCAGCAGCAGGTTGGAGCCCCACAGCATGGCGGCGTGCAAGCCGATGGCCTGGTCGCGAATGGCGATCGGGTAGATTTCCGCGCCGGTCAGCCAGCCGATGATCTGGATGCCGCCGGAGTTGAAGATCATGAACACGATCAGGCAGCCGACGATCCACCACGCTTGACTGTCGCCGGCCAGGTTGAAGTGCAGCACTGCACCCAGCACCAGCAGACTCACCACCGCGCCGGGAATCATCGCCAGGCTCAGCGTGCGTCGGCCGGTGCGATCGACGATCATCTTGCCCACGAAGGTCATCACCAGGTAAGTGATGGCCACGCCCAGCGCTGACCACAACGCCGCCGAGGCGCCGAAACCGGCATTCTTCAGAAAGGTGGGGGTGTAGTAGATCATCATCTCGATGCCGCTCAACTGGGTGAAGGCGGCGATGCCGAGGCCGGCGACCAGTGCCGGGCGCACCCAGGACTCCTTCATCGCGGCCCAGCCCACATTCGGCAGTTGATCGCGTTGCTCGACCACTTCCTGAATATCGGCGATCTCTTCTTTCACTTCGCGGCGGGTTTCGCGCACCAGCGACAGTGCCTCGGCGGCGTCCTTGGGGCGGTCGTTCTCGACCAGCCAGCGCGGGCTGCCCGGCAGCTTGCTCATGCCCAGCAACAGCACCAGCGAAGGCACCAGCGCGACGCCGATCATCCAGCGCCAGTCGAACAGATTCTGCCCGGCCACGCCGACGATCGCCGCCAGCAGGATGCCCACACCGATCGAAACGTTGAAGTAAGTCACCAGGCGCCCGCGTTTATCGGCAGGTGCCAGTTCGGCGATATAGGTCGGAACAATCTGCGTCGAGCCACCTACGGCGAAGCCCAGCACCAGCCGTGCGACGGCAAGACACCAGACGTTCGGCGACAGCGCCGCGGCCACCACGCCCACGCAGTAGATGGCGGCGACGATCATGATGGTGGTGCGCCGACCACGGCTGGCCGACAGCCGCGTCGCACTGATGGCACCGATTACGGCGCCAAGCAGGATAGCGGCGGTGACCAGTTCCTGAGCGCGATAGCCGAGCTGAAACTCGTTTGCAATCTGCGGCAAGGCGCCGGAAATGATGCCTGTGTCGTAGCCGTAAAGGCCGCCGGCGATGGCCGCGACGGTGGCGACCATGGCCATGTACGTCTGGGGTTTGAGGCTGGTGCCCGAGTCGGAGTAGGCTGAAGTCATGGGGGAATCCTTGGGTCATCGATCAACAGTGCACACTGCGCTCATGGTAGTGGCACAGTGATGCATGGTATGGAGGGTTGACCTTCGGGGCGCTGAAACGGTTCCGCGACAGGTGCCCAGGGGCGATGTATGAACGGGTGTGCTGGGCTTTCTCGTGGCCATTAAGAGAAGTGTTTCCGTTGCTTGTGATCGAGCTGTCGGCACGTTAACCTCTCGCCCTCGCTGCATATCAGCGACGTGGGCTTGGCGGCCCTGGAACCTGAGCAAGGCGCTTATCCCCGCATTGCAGACGTTTTTTGCGTCTGCAATGCGGGTGCTATGGCGAATTGCGCAGGGACCTCTTCGGAGGTGCCGGGTTTCAGGTGCCGGTCCGCCAACCTTGCGCAATTTGCCACCCATTCTGCTTGGCGGCAGAAGGTGGTGATCCTGATCATCTACCTGGATTTCAACCTATGACTCACTTCGATCTGAACACCGCTGGCACCACTCTCTGGGGCCGCAGCCTCGACGGCCACTCGTTGTTTACCGTCAACCCCGATATCCCCGCCGTCGACGCCCTGGAACACGCCTCCATTCTGCAAGACTGCGCGAACAAATTGATGACTGAAGCGGCGTTTGGTGACCCTACAGGCCATGCGGCGTTGTCTGCTCTTTATTTGAACGAGATGGCCAAGGCGTTGATGGATGACGTGGCGCAGGCGATGAATGCGGGCACCGAAGCGGCTTGAAGATTTAGTGATTGATCATTAATAAATGTGTGGCAGACGCACGTTAAATCGATTTTTGGCTAGTTGGAAGTAGCCGGGTATTAACTGGCTGCTTCCTGAACTCACGAGTTCGCTGGTGAATTAAGTCCACTGTCTGTGCGCATAGTTATTTTAATATGAGTGCGGTTTATAATCGGGTTTCGAGGATTTTCAGCGCTGTAGGATATCTCCTACGAATCTTTGGGATTCAGACTACGCGTACTGTAAAGGCTCTTTTTTAGTTGAATTTTTTCTTGGTTTTTTCATCCGGCGCAGGTATCTTTTGCAGCGCTCTCGGCCAGCCCGGAGAATCAAGTTAGTTCAAGTCCATACACGGAAGTCACTATGCTCACGGAAGCCGCCGCGCTGTTCAGCGCGCAAAATCGCCGCCTCTACAAGTTTCATCGCTTCGTCGAAGGTGAGCAGGAACTGCTTCTGGAAAGCTTCAGCGGCTCCGAGGGTCTGTCGCAGGTTTACCACTACGAAATCCAGTTGCTCTGCCAGGACGCCGGCATCGAGCTCAAGACCTTGATCGGCCAGCTGGCCGCCATCGAAATCGAACTGGCCGACGGCTCCACGCGGTACATCAACGGTTACATCAGCCGCTTCACCAGCCTGGGCAGCGATGGCGGCA
>CAJCIO010000092.1 GCA_903970465.1 Gammaproteobacteria bacterium | reverse complement strand
TCGCAAATCTGCGGGGATACACACCACCCCATCAAACAACAACCGCGTGGTGCGCAGCAGCCCGCACCCGGTGATCACGCCGTTATCGCGGCGGATCTCCACGGTGAACTCGCCACTCGGATGCTCCACCGAGACATTCAGCAGCGCGCCCTCAGGCACCTGCGCCAACCCCTCTGCCACCGACCCTTGCAGCAAACACGCCGACGCCACGCTCACCGCGCCAAACACTCCGATCGAGGCATGGCAGGTGTGTGGAATAAAAGTCCGACTGCTGATTGCACCGCCGGCCATGGGCGCCGCGATCAGGCTCATCTTCGGCACCGTTCGCGCGCTTACATCACCCAGATTCATTATTGGCCCGGCCTGCAGGCGGATGGATTCCAGACGCGCCTTCAACCCCTCGTCGGCATTCAACTGCGCCCGGCTTTCGTGGCCCGTGAGCCCGAAGTCCGCGGCCCGCAACAGCACCACCGGCATGCCGTTATCGATACAGGTGACTTCGATGCCGTCGATGCGATCCCGCACCTGGCCCGTGGGTAGCAACGCGCCGCAACTGGAGCCGGCGATATCGTCAAAACGCACCACCACCGGCGCAGCACTGCCGGGCACGCCGTCGATGATCGCGGTGCCGTCGTAGCGCACCTGGCCATCGATTGTCTGCACCAGCGCGGTGGCGGTCTGACCGGTGTTTTCCATATAGATGCGCACTGCGGTTTGCTCGCCCTGGGCCGCCACCAAGCCGCGCTCCAGCGCAAATGGCCCGACCCCGGCGAGGATGTTGCCGCAGTTCTGGCCGTAATCGACCCGTGGCTGATCCACCACGACTTGAGCGAACAGGTAGTCGACGTCGATGCCGGGGCGGCTCGAAGCGCGGATGATCGCCACCTTGCTGGTCAACGAGTCCGCGCCGCCGATGCCGTCGATCTGGCGCGGGTCCGGCGAGCCCATGGCAGCCAGCAATACCCGATCGCGCTGCGCAGGGTCGACCGGCAGATCATCCGCCAGAAAGTACGCGCCCTTGGACGTGCCGCCGCGCATCATCAGGCAAGGGATTCGGGTTTGGGGCATGGATCATCTCTCCATCACGACAAAACATATGTGCCAGTCGTACCGGCCTCTTCGCGGGCAAGCCATGCTCCCACAAGTGTGGGAGCAAGGCTTGCCCGCGAAGGGGCCGGCATAAACGCCGCATGGCTTCAGGCCTTACACCTCATCCAGACTATCGACATACCGCAAGCCCTTCTCCGCCAACCGCGGGCGCATGTTGTAGATGTCCAGGCCCAACTCACCGGCCGCCAGGCGCAGGCGCTTCTGCTCTTCGAGATCCGCTCGTTTGCGGCTGGCCTCGACCACCGCGGGCAACTCATCGCGGCGCACGATCACCACGCCGTCGTCGTCCGCCAGCACTACATCGCCCGGATTGACCAGTTGCCCAGCGCAAACAATCGGGATATTCACCGAGCCCAGAGTCTCCTTGATAGTCCCCTGGGCATGCACCGCCCGCGACCACACGGCAAATTCCATCTCGCGCAAGGTGCGGGTATCACGCACCCCGGCGTCGAGCACCAGGCCGTGTACACCTCGGGCCTTCAGGGACGTCGCCAGCAGGTCGCCGAAAAAACCATCGGTGCACGGTGAACTGGGCGCCATCACCAGGATATCCCCTTGCTGACACTGTTCTACCGCCACATGGAACATCCAGTTGTCCCCCGGCGCCGCCAACACGGTGACCGCCGAGCCGCTGAGGGCAAAGTCCTGCTGGATGGGCCGAATCGACGGCGCCAACAAACCCTTGCGGCCCTGAGCCTCGTGCACGGTAGCCACGCCGTACTGGGTCAACTCGGCGATCAATGCCTGGTCGGCACGCTGAATATTGCGCACCACCACACCGGTCTTTCCGACACTGCTCATCCCAGATTCTCCGTGACCCGTGGAAAGATGCTCTGATAACCCTCGGCATAGACGATGTTCTTTTTCGCCGTGATGCCGATATTGCGCTTGGCCTGTACGCCACGCTGCAGGGCCACGCGGGTGTAGTACTCCCACAGGTGCTCCTGACCCGCCATGCACTGGATGGCCGCGTACTTCTTGTCCCATACCTCGGTGATGTCCAGCAGCACGTCGGGCTTCCACTCGCACTGCTCAGGTTGGTGGGGTTCGAAGCTGTACACCGGTGGCGCGCCAACGATCTGCTCGCCAGGTTTATAGCCTTCGGCCTGAGCGATGATGCGCGCTTCCTGGGTCAGGTGAATGGCCAGCGGGTGATCATAGTTGTACGGGTCCTTGAGCGAATGGCTGAGGACGAACTCCGGTTGTACACGACGGAACACGTCGGCCAGGCGGAACAGCGTGTCCTTGTCGGCGCGCATGGGGTAATCGCCAATGTCGAAGAACTCCACGGTTGCGCCGAGGATATCAGCGGCGGCCTGGGCTTCTTCGCGGCGCGCTGCCTTGACGGTGGCCTCGGTCATCTCGGCGCCCTTGCGCCACAGCTTGGCTGACTCGCCGCGCTCGCCGAACGACAGGCAGACGATATGCACGTGGTAACCCTGTGCGGCATGCAGGGCGATGGAGCCGCCGGCGCGCCAGACGAAATCGGCAGAATGGGCGCTGACCACCAGGGCGGTTTTGGCGGGGCTGTTGTTATTCATGCAAAGGCTCCTGCTTTTTAGTCTAGCCATGCTGTCACGCAACGTCGCAGCGCAATAATGCGTTCAGTTAGGGCTGGTATACTTTTTACTTATCGGTCCTCATTGCCTACCTGGTAACCACCCCATGCCCCAGCAGTCCCTGCCCGCCCTGATGCAGATCCGCGCCTTCGTGCGCGTGGCCGAACACGGCAGCATCTCCCGCGCCTGCGAGGTGCTGCTGCGCGCGCAATCGGTGATCACCCGGGCCATCCGCGACCTGGAAATCCGCCTCGACGTGCCACTGTTCGAACGCCACGCCAGCGGCATGTTGCTCAGTGCCTACGGCAAGGCCATTTTGCCGCGAGCGCTGCGGGTGCTGGCAGAGCTGGAGACGATCCCGGCACTGCTCGGCCATGCCGCCCACGAACCGCTCTATCTGCTGCAAACGCGGCGCCTGGAAATCTTCGTCAAGCTGTGCGAAACCCGTCACATGCAAACGGTGGCCAAGGCCTTCGGCCTGACCCAACCGGCCATCAGCGCCGCGCTCAAGGCCCTCGAAGACGGCGCCGGCAAGGGGCTGTTCGAGCGCACCGCGCGGGGGCTGCAACCGACCCAGGCCAGCCACGACATCCTCTATCCGATCCGCCGTGCACTCAACGACTTGCGTCGTATAGACGCCGACGTCGCCGCCATCAAGGGCTCGCTGCAAGGCGTGGTGATGGTCGGGGCACTGCCGCTGGGGCGCACCCGGATCCTGCCCCAAGCCATCGTGCAACTGCTCGAACAGCATCCCGGTGTACGCATCGCTACCAATGAAAGCCCGTTCAATCTACTGGCTCTGGAACTGCGTGCCGGGGACGTGGATTTCGTCTTCGGCGCCCTGCGCGCGAGCGATTACGCCAGCGACTTGCACGGCGAACGGTTGCTGACCGAGGAGATGGTGATTCTGGTGCGTCGCGGTCACCCGCTGCTGGACCGCAGCCTGGACCTGGCCGAGCTGGATGATGCGCGCTGGGTGCTGCCGCGAGCGGATACTCCAGCGCGATTGCTGCTGGAGGCGCACTTTCAGCAGATTGGTAGCCCGTCGCCTGAACCGGTCGTAGAGACCGGCGACATGGCGATCATCCGTGGCCTGCTGATGCGCTCGGACATGCTCGCCGTGGTGTCGGCACACCAATTGGAATACGAGATGGCCAGTGGTGAACTGCAGCCGTTGCGCCTGACGCTGCACGATACCCTGCGTCCCATCGGCCTGATCTACCGCAGCAACGGCCTGCCATCGCCTGCGGCCGAGGCGTTGATGGCGCAGATCCGCAGCGTGGCAAAAAACCTGTAGCGAGGGGGCCTGCCCCTCGCTACGGGAAACCTCAGCGCTTGCCCGCCACCGAATACGTCACCTGCTGATTACGGGTCTGCTGGAACGCATCCAGGCTCAAGCCCTTCATGGCCGCGTAGATATGCAGGTTCGATACCCCCACCACCGCGCCCAGTTTCTCCAGCAAAAAGAAGATCGCCCCGTAGCGGATCAGCCCCTGCCAGTCGCGCTCGCTGACCAGTCGGCGCTCTTCATCCGTCAGCTGATGCTCATCGAACAGCACCTCGGGCGTTTCGAGAAAACGCTGGCGCCAGCCGGGCTCGATCAGCCGATGCAAGAAGCGATTCAAGCGATAACCCTTGTGGCTGCGCTCCAGATCGAACGGATAGGTACCGGGCAGCTTCTCGATTCCGGCCAGTTGATGACCGATGTGCTCGCGGTGACGCTGCTGTACATCCACCGGTACCTCGCGCGCCTGGTTCTCCAGCAGCAAGGTGGCGATGCCAGTCATCGATGGCAGGTAATAATCCTGATGCAGCTTGATCACGTTGGCCGACAAGGCGCCGCGCATGATCAACCAGGTGATCACCTCCGAGCCCTCCATCCCGCCCAACGTGGCGTATTCAGCCAAGGTGATGTTCGTCAGGCGCTCGGGATCATTGACGAACAGATCGAGAAACTGCGCGTCCCATTCCGGGTTGTTGAACCCGCAACGCTCGCCATGCACCTGGTGCGATACGCCGCCCGTGGCGACGATGGCGACCTTGAGGTCTTGGGGATAGCTCTCGATCGCCCGGCGCAACGCCTGGCCGAGTTTGTAGCAACGCTTGGCACTGGGGATCGGAAACTGCAACACGCCCACCTGCAGCGGCACCACCTGCACCGGCCAGCCGTCCTTGAACGGCATGAGCGCCGACATCGGCGAGAACAGACCGTGGTCGATGGGCTTGTCGCGGAAGAACGACATGTCGAACTCATCGGCCATCAAGCTCTGGCCGATGTGCCGTGACAACGCCGCATGGCCGCCAATGGCCGGCAAGTCGCGCTTGCCACCGCCCTCATCGGCGACGTCGTACTGATCGTCCACCCCCAGCGCGAAGGCCGAATAGTGGTCGAAGAAAAACGACGTCACATGATCGTTGAAGATATAGAACAGCACGTCCGGCTGCTTTTCGGCCAGCCAGGCCTTGATCGGCTCGAAGCTTGCGAAGATCGGCGCCCAAGCCGCTTCCGACTGTTTGTCGTGATCGACCGCGTAGCCGATGGTGGGCGTGTGCGATACGGCGAGGCCGCCGATGATGCGCGCCATGTGAAGGTCTCCAGAACAGGTGCAAGCCAGCGGGCGGCGACCTGGATGGCAATCAGCGGCGCTGGCAGATGGCGCCAGCATAGGGCAGCGGCACACCGAGAGCGTCTGTGAAATGTTTAAACAGGTATCGGTTCTATTGATCGACCATACAGTTCATCGACCAGTACCTGCCAATCGAAGGGATCGCTGTAAGCCAACCTCTGCTCGGCCATCCGCTCGACCAGGCCGCGTTGAGTCTGCACGATGGCCCGGCTCATGTGCGGGATGACGCCCGCATCCGCCACAGTCCTGGCCACCTCCTCCATTTCCTCGGCGCGGCGCCGACCGTGTTCGGCAACACG
>CAJCIO010000091.1 GCA_903970465.1 Gammaproteobacteria bacterium | reverse complement strand
GTTGGCGAAAGACCAGGACGCGATCATGACGCGCATCGAGCGCTCCAAGGTGCAGGACGCCAGCGGTTGCGCGCCGAAGATGAACCCCGAGACCTCGGCCGAGGCCTGGTACAAAAAGGCTGAAACCAGCGGCGGCCTGCTCTTGGCGCCTCAACGCAAACTGGAGAACGAGAAGCCCAAGGGCGAAACCATCAGTTACAACGAATTGCTCAAGAGCTGGGAGGCGGGCAAGAAGTAATCGCAGGCGACACTCGAACGGTACCGGTGGGTGCCGTTCGGGATCGATTCGAGTGCGAACCGCTCAGTGACGGGGTTGTTACTGCGGGGGCGGGACAAACGTGCCGTCGATGACTATTCAGGGGCGGTCGCCACGTTCAAGGCCAGGATGTCCGAGACAGAAGCCGGAGTAGGTGGCCATTGTTTAATGGCGGCAATTGATAACCCTTATAACTGCTGGACGAAGTGCATTCCTTTCGCCAGTAACCCTTCGCGAAAATAGAAACGTTGCGCTAAAGACTTCTGCAGACCGGTGTCGAGTACGAGATGGCTGCAACCCAGCTGCCTGCCTTCGTGGCGAACGGAGTCCAGCAGCTTTGATCCCAGCCCCGAGCTTCGTTGCGCATCGTCAACCACCAAGTCGTCGACGTAGATAAAACGCCCGTAAAGAAGGTTTTCGGACTCTCGAAATCCGATTAGTCCTGCCAACTGTTCGTCTTGCCAGAGCCCTGATAATCGATACCCTTGACGTGACTGGCGGGAGATCTGTTGGGCGAAAGACGTTAAATCTTCCAGGTGAGGCCTCAGCTGTCTCATCAATGCAAATCCGGCGGATATCTGAGCTTCGCTTTGCAGCAATTTAAAAGTCCAACGTTCCATAAGCGTAGCCTCCTCGAATACTGGCACTTCAGCGTATAGGCCTGATGCCTCACCCTACAGAGTCAAGAATCGCAAAAATGACTGGGACATACAGGTGAACAACTCACTTCCTGCCAGCGAAGGCGCTGCTCTCTGTCGTCAAGGTTACGTGCGCTTGCGTGCATTGATCGCCAACGGTCGGGTGGGGAGGCTGCGCGCTGCGACGTGTTGCGGGGCTCAGTCAACGAGCGGATGAAAGCATCGCTCAGTTTTCGTCTGAAAGCGGGGTGTTGTCTGGGGCCATCTCGTCACAGGCTATCCGGATCCCCAAAAAACATCTGCAACCGCGACCGCAACCACCGCTCACCCGGATCATTGTCCTGCGACCCCCTCCACGCCATGTGCATCTCGAAGCTCTGAATTTCCAGCGGCAGCTCCTCGGCGCGCAGGCCACCGGCGGAGGTCAGTGCATCGGCGGTGTAGTCCGGGACGATGGCGATGATATCGGTGCCCGCCAGCAGCGTGCCCAGCCCGTTGAACTGCGGGACGGCGAGCACCACATGGCGCTTGCGGTCGATCTTTTCCAAGGCTGTATCGATAAAGCCGCTGAGGTCGCCGGCGTAGGAGACCAGCGCGTGTGGCCGGCTGCAGAAGTCGTCCAGGCTCATGCTGCCCGGCATGCTGTCAGCGCGTAGCAACATTGGTCGCGCCCTGCGCAGGACCTTGCGTTTGGCGTTGGCGGGCAGGTCGTTGGTGTAGGCAACGCCGATGGAGATCTCGCCGGAGGCCAGCAGCGCCGGCATCAGGATGTAATTGGTGCGGCGCACCACCAGGACGATCCCCGGCGCTTCGCCGCGCAGGCGCTTGAGCAGTTGGGGCAACAGTGAGAACTCGACATCGTCCGACAGCCCGATGCGAAACACCGCAGTGCTGGTGGCCGGGTCGAATTCGGATGCACGGCTGACGGCCGTGGAGATCGAGTCCAGGGCCGGGGACAACAGCGCGAAGATTTCCGTGGCACGCGCCGACGGCTCCATGCTGCGCCCGGTACGCACGAACAGCGGATCGTCGAACAGGCTGCGCAGGCGCGACAAGGCCGCGCTGATGGCCGGCTGACCGAGAAACAGTTTTTCCGCCGCGCGGGTCACGCTGCGTTCGTGCATCAGGGTTTCAAAGACGATGAGCAAGTTAAGATCGACGCGACGCAGGTCGTTACGGTTCATCTTCAGTGCTTCTGTTCAGTGACGACGAGGGGGCGGGGTGAATCTTAAGGGCAAAGACTGGTAACCTGCACCGAGAAAATGAAAATTGTCACGGGTTGATTGAATCGCCGATCAATCACAGGCATGTTGACTATTAATAGGCCGCCATAGCCTTAGCGGGAAAGCCCCGATAAAGTTCATGGCATTAGAGGTCACTTTGACGAGGTTTGCGATGTCCCGCACGATCCGTTTTCACAAGTTCGGTCCGGCAGATGTGCTCAAGTGCGAAGAGCACGCAGCCGCTTTGCCTGCGCCTGGTGAAGTGCAGGTTCGTGTCGAAGCTATCGGCATCAGCTGGTACGACATTCTGTGGCGCCAGAACCTGGCGTCATCCCATGCCCGCCTGCCTGCCGGCCTGGGTCATGAAATGGCCGGCGTGGTCGTGGCGGTAGGCGAGGGCGTCGAAGCATTGGCCGTCGGCGACAAGGTTGCCAGCTTCCCGGCCGAGAGCCCCAACCAATACCCGGTCTACGGTGAAGTCATCGTGCTCCCGGTCACTGCGCTGACCCGCTACCCTGAATTGCTCACTCCGGTTCAGGCCAGCGTGCATTACACGCCGCTGTTGATCGCGTACTTCGCTTACCGCGATCTGGCGCGCACCAAGCCCGGTCAGATTGCACTGGTCACCGATGCGAGCCATTGCGCCGGCCCCGCCTTCGTGCAATTGGGCAAAGCGCTGGGTGTGCGGGTGGTCGCGGCGACCAAGTCAGCGGAGCAGCGCGAGGCCTTGCTGGCCCTGGGGGCGGAAAAGGTCATCGTCACCGAGGAGCAGGATCTGGTCACGCAGATTAGCAAATTCACCGATGGTCGTGGCGTCGATATGGTCTTCGACGGCCTGGGCGGCCCGCAGATGTCGCTGATGGGCGATGTGCTGGCGCCCCGTGGCAGCCTGATCCTGTATGGCCTGCAAGGCGGCAATCAAACACCTTTTCCGGCCTGCGCCGCGTTTCAGAAAAACATTCAGTTCTATGTGCACTGCATCGGCAACTTCACCGGCAAGCCGGAGCTGGGCATCGTTCAGGACCACGAGGCCTTGCAGCGCGCGCTGGCGGACATCACCCAGATGACTGCGGACCGCATCCTGCTTCCCCAGGAGATTCGTGTCTATCCGTTCGGCCAATTCGTCGAGGCCCACCGCTACATGGACGAGTGCCCTTGCGGCGCCCGCGTGGCCCTGGAAGTAGAACCTGCCTGATGTCGGCAGCGGGGGAGCCTGACTCCCTCGCTTCACGCTGCAATGGGCAGTCCCGGCGATACATCCCCGCTTACGTATCCCTGATCGCCCTGTAGGAAAATTCCGGTAATCTGCACTGGTTTTCCGCGCCGATCTGTATCTTTCAATAGATTCCCACGCCCCGATAATACTTCCTGCCATTTGCCTCCCCGCCGGTGCGGAGCGTTGCCCGACGGTTTTGACAGGGATCGATCTTGAGCGAGCTGCATCAACAAGCCATCAATTACGTCTATCTGCAGGTGTTACAGAAACTGCAGTGCCACTATTCTCATCGCCAGCGCCTGGCGCTCGAGCAGCTCATCCCGCGCATCGTCCTGGCGGCGGGTGGCCCGGGTCGCCTTAGCGAGCACCGGATCATGATCGCCCATAATGGCGGCCGCGAGAGTGCTCAGGCCGTCGCGTTTCTGCGCGCTGCGCAGTTAAGCCTGACGGTACGCTGTGGGCAGACCTTCCTCCTGCGAATTGTGACCTGTCGCCAGGAAACCCTCACCGAGCCCACTGCGGGTAATGTGCGGCGCCTCTACGCTGCCTTGTTCGTCGAGGACGACCCACGCGTAGAGACCCTGCTGGCCGACGATCACCAGGTATCGCCCTTCAACCTGGCGGAAGTTGGCATGGAGCCATTGTCCGCCGTCCGGCGCATGAACTTGTTGATGGCAGGGCAGATCACCGGGGGCGATGTCCGCGCGACCGTCTGCCATCTCGACCACCAGCGCTACGTCAATGCCTTGCAGCGCGGCCTGCACTGGGGCGGCGCGGTGAATGCGCTGGTGCGGCTCGAGTCACCGCGCCAACGCCATCAGTATCAACTGTGGTCCCGCCAAGTCGCGCGCCGTGCTCAATCGCTGGGCCAACAGCGCGAAGTCGATGACCCTTTGCTCCAATCGTTCTGCGCGTTGCGTGCGGGGCTCGGGCAGGGCGCTCGTCCACCGCGGACCGTCAAGTCGCTGGCCTTGGACGATCTTATGGACGAGATTCTCGACACTCCTTGCATGCCATTGCTCGAGTTCCTCGGCTTTCGGCTGACGGATCTGGGCGCGGTGATCGGCCAGGCCGATCTTGCTCATCCATTGCTGCTGGCGCATATCGCAGGGCTGCGATCCGAAGCCCTGACACTGCTCGACTACCGCGACGGCATCGAACACTACCTGAACCTTTCAAGCCCTTTGCTGCGTCAGCGCAAGTTGCCCCAGGTGTTGCTTCGTGCAGCGTTGGCCGGTTATGCCACCAAAGCAACCCTCACCGCCCACCGCAAACGGGCCAATGCGCTGCTCGCTGCACGCTATGGCCTAGGTGAAAAGCAGCTGGTGTGCATGCTGTTCGCGCCTTTTGTCGATCAGGGCGCCGGACTTGCGCGCTATCTGCGCCATTGCCATCACACCATGCCGCGGGCGCTGCCTTATATGCACAGCGCACTGAGTGGCAACAGCGTGCCCAAGCCCGTCGAGCAATGGTTGACCGAGACCAGCGGCTTGCCCTTGGCACGATTGCAGACGCTGTACGGCATGGCGCGGGTGCATGTCGATGACGACCAGGCACTGTTGGCGAATTCGCCGCACTGGCCGCTCAGCGCCCGCGGCGTGCGTGGTCTGCATCCGGTTACCGGATTGCCATCCTTGTCGCTCATCCCGTCCAAGGGGCTTGAGGCATGACCGGTGCAGCGTCCCGCGGCTATGCCTATCAAACGGTGTACGCCTATCTGGCCACCTTGATTGCCGAGGCCACTGGCGAGCGCAAGATCCGTCTGCCGTCATTGCGCGATCTGGCCAGCCGGCTGGGGGTATCGGTATCCACCGTGCAGCATGCCTACCAGCTACTGGAAAGCGAGGGACGGATCATTTCCGTGCCCAAGTCCGGCTATTACGCGGTTGCACCCCCGGCGTGCCCGGCGCCTGCCGCAGCACTGGCTACGCTCACTGCTGAACCCGACCTGCTGCAAAGCCTCTACCACCATGCCTGCGCCCCCGGCATGTGGGCACTGCACCGCAGCGATCCTTGGCCCGGCGATGCCTTTGGCCAAGCATTGACCACCCGTGAGCGGGAGATCCAGCGCCAGCACCGCAGCCCCGACAGCCACCCATTAGGCGAACCGGCATTGCGGCGCGAACTGGCGGCGCGTTATACCCAGGCCACACATCACCGCTGGTGCGCCGATGATGTGTATCTGGCGGCCGATCTGCGCGCCACCCTTGATATCACCTTGGCGGCGCTGGAGATCCGTGGCCGCACCGTGATGATCGCCACACCGGCATCCCCGGTGTTATTGATGGCCCTCAAGGCTGCAGGTCTGGACATTTGCGAATTGCCGCTCGACATGGGTGGCGACCTGGACCTGGAGCGGGCCGCACGCTACTTGCGCGAGCGTTCCGTGGCATTGGTGGTTCTCAGCTCCACGCTCAATGGACCGCAAGGCGCACTCATGCCCGACACCACTCGACAGGCGTTGGCGAAATTGCTCGACCACCATGGCACGCTGGTGCTTGAGGATGATGATCATGGCGAGCTGTGCTTTTCCAACGAAACGCCGCTGCGTGAGTGGGTGGCCCCGGAGCGCTTGCTGGTGTGTGGGTCGTTCGCGCGGACCATCGGCACCGAAGCGCGCTACGGCTACCTGCTGACTCCACCCCAGGCGCGCTCGCCGATGACGACGTCAGTGCGCCAATGTTTGTTGCAGCGCAACTTCCATCTCCCGCCGGTGCGCCAGAAGGCCGTGGCGCGCCTGTACCAGCGCAGGGCCATCGATGGCCAACTGCGCTCCCTGCGTAACGGCCTCAAGCTCAATATCGGTCGGCTGGTGCAGCAACTCGATGACAGCCTGGGCGATCTGCTGAGCGTACCGATGCCTGCGGGTGGCAGCGGGGTATGGGTGAGTAGCCGCCACGGCATCGATGCGCGACAGGTCTACGACCATCTGCTGAAACGACGCATTCTGATCGCCCCAGGCCCGGTGTTCAGCAGTCTCGGCAATCATCCGCAATGCCTGCGCATCGCTTGTCCGGTCAACGGGCTAGGGCTGCCAGGGCGGGTGATTGCCGAGTTGCGCAAGGCGCTGCAGTCCAGCCGCAGCTGACCCGGGCCATCCATTGGTCGCCAGCCATTGTCATTGACGGGGACTGTATGTATAAACAGGCCATGTTTTTCCCGTTGAACTATTTGTCTCGTGACCATTCCCGCCAATTCCCTCGAAGACCCGTTCTACTACCTCAGCAATTTTTGCCAGGTACTGGCCTGGTTGCGCGAGCGCTACAGCGATGTGCTGTGCACCGAGGAGCTGGCATTCGTCGATGGTTTTGCCGTGCTCGACAAGGCCGCCCAGGCATTGCTGGTGCGGATGATCATGCGCAAAGGCCCTTTGTACCGCGCGAGCAAGCTGGTGTACGCCGAGATCGGTCCCACGGAACGTGCCGTGGCCCCCTTGCTGCTGCACGGCTGGGTCGACGATCAGCATCCCATCAGCCTGGGGCAATTGTTCGAGCTGCTGGGCAAGGCCGAACTTTACCAACGCTTTCGTCACCACGGCCTGCTCGCCGGAGCGCGTAAATCGCAATGGCTGGAACAGCTCTGCGAGCACTACGTCGACGAACTGCCCTTTGCTCAGTGGTGCCCGGAGCCGGGCGACGCGGTTTACGCGCTGCAGATTCGCGGGCTGTGCGAGCGCATGCGCTTGCTGTTTTTCGGCAATCTATATCAGGATTGGTCGGAGCTCGTGCTGGCCGATCTGGGCATCTACCGCTACGAACAAGTCCCCCTGAGCCCGGAATCACGCAGCCTGCACCACGCGAGCCATATCGACCAGTACATGGTCTTGCACAACGCCCGCCAGGCATTGGAGGCTGGCCACGAGCGCGAGCCTTTGGTGGCCGAGGTGATGAGCCTGCAACTGGACAACCCGTGGCTGCTCGGTCGGCGCGACAAACTGCTTTTTCAAATGGGCTATCTGTACGAGCGCGAAGGGTTGCTGGGGCAGGCCCTGGTGATCTATCAGGCCAGCACCTACGCCGAAAGCCGCGCGCGGCAGGTGCGCGTATTGGAGCGCCTGGGCCGTTTCGAGCAGGCCTTGGATTTGGCGCAAAGCGCCCTGCAGGCGCCGCAAGATGCCTTGCAAGCACCCCACAACGCTGCCGAGCGTCAGCAATTGCAACGCATGCTGCCCCGGTTGCGGCGCGCCTTGGGGTTACCCTCGCAGCCCCCGCGCAAAGCCCCGCCACCGCAACGCCTGGACCTGTGTCTGCTGCGCGACGGGCCAGCGCGCAGTGTCGAAGCTTGGGTCCAGGCGCATCTGCAGGAGGAGGGCGGTCCGGTGTTCTATGTCGAGAACACCCTGTTCACCTCATTGTTCGGATTGCTGTGCTGGCCAGCGATCTTCGCCCCATTGCCTGGGGCGTTCTTTCACCCGTTCCAGAGCGGCCCCACCGATCTGCACCAGGCCGACTTCCACGCGCGTCGGGCGGCGCTGTTCGAAAGCTGCCTGATGGAGCTGGAGGATGGCCGCTACCGAGCGACGATACACCAACGTTACTGCGACAAATTCGGCCTGCAATCGCCCTTCGTGTACTGGAGTGTGCTGGACGAAGCGTTGCTCGACCTGGCCCTGACCTGCCTGCCCGCCAAACACCTGCTGCACTGTTTTCGGCGCATGCTCGAAGACCTCAAGGCCAATTGTACCGGCATGCCTGACCTGATCCAGTTCTGGCCCGAGCGCGGTAGCTACCGGATGATCGAGGTCAAGGGGCCGGGTGATCGCCTGCAGGACAACCAGGTTCGCTGGCTGGCCTTCTGTGCAGAGCAGCAGATGCCCGTGCAGGTCTGCTATGTCACCTGGCAGGCAAGCGCCGATGACGCTTTGATCGATGCCATGGCGCAGCAGGCCGATGCGTGAGCTACCGGGTCTCGGTGCGCGCATTGTGCGAATTTACCGCCAAGGTCGGTGACCTTGACCTGCGGTTCACCCCTTCGCCCACCGCTCTGGAAGGTATCCAGGGGCATCTGCGGGTAACGGCAGGGCGCGCGGCCAGCTACGAGCGTGAAGTCAGCCTCAGTCTGGATTTCGAAGACCTGCAGGTACGCGGGCGCGCCGACGGCTATGACCCTAGCGCCAACTGCCTGGAAGAGATCAAGACTCATCGCGGCGACCTGAGCCGCCAGCCCGACAACCACCGACAATTGCACTGGGCCCAGGCGCGCCTGTACGGCTGGATGCTGTGCGAGCAGCGGCAATTGGCGCAGATCGAGTTGGCGCTGGTGTATCTGGAGGTCGACAGCGACCGTCAGACCCGCTTCGAGCAGACGTGGCTGGCCGATGATCTGCGCGACTGTTTCGAGCGCCAGTGCCGGCAATTCCTCGGCTGGGCAAGGCAAGAGATGCTGCGCACCGAACAGCGCAATACTGGCCTGCAAGCACTCACATTCCCCCACGGCAGCTTTCGCAGCGGCCAGCGGCAGTTGGCCGAAACCGTCTACAAGGCGGTCAGCACCGGGCGCTGCCTAATGGCGCAAGCCACCACGGGCATCGGCAAGACCCTCGGCACGCTGTTTCCGATGCTCAAGGCGGTGGTCCCGCAGCAACTGGACAAGATCTTTTTCCTCACCGCCAAGACCCCGGGCCGGCAACTGGCGCTTGATGCCCTGCGTCAGGTGCACAGCGCGCAACCGGACTTGCCTTTGCGGGTGCTGGAACTGGTGGCCCGCGACAAGGCATGTGAACACCCCGACAAAGCCTGCCATGGCGATGCCTGTCCGTTGGCCAAGGGCTTCTATGACCGACTGCCGGCGGCCAGAACCATGGCCGCCAAGGCGCCGCTGCTTGACCGGGCCAGCCTGCGCAACATCGCCCTGGCCCACGACGTCTGCCCTTACTATCTTTCCCAGGAAATGGCCCGCTGGGTCGACGTGGTCGTGGGCGATTACAACTATTACTTCGACCAGAGCGCCCTGTTGTTCGGCCTGGCCCAAGAGCATCAATGGCGCCTGGCGGTGCTGGTGGACGAAGCCCACAACCTGGTCGAGCGCGGGCGTCAGATGTACAGCGCCAGCCTCGATCAGCGCACGCTGCAGGCCCTGCGCAAGCAGGCCCCGGCGGTGCTGAAGTCTGTGCTGCAGCGGGTTAATCGCGAGTGGAACGCGCTGCACAAGGAGCAGATCGCTGTCTATCAGGCTCATGCCACGCCGCCGACCCTCCTGTTGCTGGCGTTGCAGCGTTGCGTCGCCAAGATCGGCGATCTGCTCAACGAACAGCCCGAAGGCCTGGCCCCCGAGCTGATGGACTTCTATTTCACGGCGCTGCAGTTCACCAAGGTGGCCGAGCTGTTCGACGATGGCTATGTGTTCGACATCAGCCTGCAACAAGGGCCCAGGCAGCGCAGCCATTCGCGCCTGTGTCTGCGCAATGCGGTGCCGGCGCGCCTGCTCGGCCCACGGCTGGCGGCGGCGCGCAGTTGCGTGCTGTTTTCGGCCACGCTCAGCCCGCGCCACTACTTTGCAGATCTGCTGGGGATGCCGACCGACCATGCCTGGATCGATGTGCAGTCGCCGTTTGCCGCTGAACAGTTGGAGGTCCAGTTGGCGGCGCATATTTCCACCCGCTACAGCCATCGCCAGGCATCCCTGGTGCCTATCGCCGAACTGATCGCTCGGCAGTTCTCCCGGCGCCCCGGCAATTACCTGGCGTTTTTCAGCAGCTTCGACTATCTGCAGCAAGTTGCGGCGCTGGTCGCCGAACGCTATCCCCACCTGACGCTGTGGGTGCAGGAACGGCAGATGGACGAGTCGCGCCGCGAGGCCTTTATCGAGCGCTTCCAGGCCGGCGGCCAGGGTATCGGCTTTGCGGTGCTGGGCGGGGCGTTTGGCGAGGGTATCGATCTGCCCGGCAGCCGTCTGATCGGTGCCTTTGTCGCGACCTTGGGGCTGGCGCAGGTCAATCCGGTCAACGAGCAACTCAAACAGCGTCTGCAACTGCGTTTTGGCGCCGGTTACGACTACACCTATCTGTACCCCGGACTGCAAAAGGTGGTGCAGGCTGCCGGGCGGGTGATCCGCGGCGTGCAGGACCAAGGCGTGGTGGTGCTGATAGACGATCGTTTCGCCGAGTCCAAGGTGCAGGCATTGCTGCCCAGTTGGTGGCCCGCGCCCATTGGTTGTGCCTGATTGGCGTCGCGTGCGCCCGCAATCTGTTGCGCGATGCAACTGTTAGCGTCCACGGCAATCATAAAGGGGGACAGCAGCCACCCAGATGGACGTACCTGCCCCATGAGCAAACCGACACCGGAACACGTGCAATGGCTGGTCGACCAGTCGATGCTCCACGCCGCGCAACAGCGCGCCACTTTGTATTCAGGCCAGGCCCGACTGTGGCAACGGCCCTTTGCCCAGGCCCGCCCGCGGGATGCTTCGGCCATCGCCTCGGTCTGGTTCACGGCCTATCCTGCCTCGATCATTACCCGCGAAGGCGGCTCGGTGCTCCAGGCGCTGGGCGATGAAGCGCTGTGGCACGCGCTATCGGAAATCGGCATCCAAGGCATCCACAACGGTCCGCTGAAACGCTCCGGTGGTCTGCAAGGCACGGAATACACGCCAACGATCGATGGCAACTTCGACCGCATCAGCTTCGACATCGACCCGAGCCTCGGCACCGAAGCCGAACTCAGCGCCCTCAGCCGTATCGCCGCTGCCCACAACGCTGTGGTCATCGAGGACACGATTCCGTCGCACACCGGCAAGGGCGCGGACTTTCGCCTGGCGGAAATGGCCTACGGGCAGTATCCCGGCCTGTATCACATGGTCGAAATCAAGGAGGAGGACTGGCCGTTGCTTCCCGACGTGCCCGCCGGACGCGATGCCTGCAACCTGACCCCCGACGTGGTCGACGTGCTGCGCGACAAGCACTACATCGTTGGCCAGTTGCAGCGGGTGATCTTCTTCGAGCCAGGCGTCAAGGAAACCGACTGGAGCACCACACCGGTAGTCGTCGGTGTCGACGGCAAGCCGCGACGTTGGGTGTACCTGCACTATTTCAAGGAGGGCCAACCTTCGCTCAACTGGCTCGACCCCAGCTTCGCCGCCCAGCAGATGATCATCGGCGACGCCCTGCATGCTATTGACGTGGTCGGGGCGCGGATCTTGCGCCTGGACGCCAACGGCTTTCTGGGTGTCGAACGCCGTCCGGAAGGTAATGCCTGGTCCGAGAGCCATCCGTTGTCGGTGGTCGGCAACCAGTTACTCGGCGGGGCCATTCGCAAGGCCGGCGGTTTCAGTTTTCAGGAGCTGAACCTGACCATCGACGACATCGCCAGCATGTCCCACGGCGGCGCCGACCTTTCCTATGACTTCATCACACGCCCGGCCTATCAACACGCGCTGCTCACCGGCAACACCGAGTTCCTGCGCTTGATGCTGCGTCAGACGCACCAGTTCGGCATCGATCCGGCCTCGTTGATCCACGCCCTGCAGAACCACGACGAGTTGACCCTCGAACTGGTGCACTTCTGGACGCTGCACGCCCACGACACCTATCTGTATCAAGGCCAGACCTTCCCCGGCAACATCCTGCGCGAACATATCCGCGAGGAAATGTATGAACGCCTGGCCGGGGAACACGCGCCCTACAACCTCAAGTTCGTCACCAACGGCGTGTCCTGCACCACCGCCAGCATCATCACCGCAGCGCTCGGCATTCGTGAACTCGATAGCCTGACTGCCGAGGATATCGCGCGCATCCAGCACATTCACTTGCTGCTGGCCATGTACAACGCCATGCAGCCCGGGGTGTTCGCGCTGTCTGGCTGGGATCTGGTGGGGGCGTTGCCTTTGCCCGCCGAGCAGGTCGCGCACTTGATGGCCGACGGCGATACGCGCTGGATCCACCGCGGCGCTTACGACCTGGTGGATCTCGACCCGAGCGCCGAGGTATCGACCGGGCAGATGCCCAAAGCCCGCGCCTTGTATGGCAGCTTGCCGGAACAGCTGCAGCGCCCCGACTCGTTCGCCTCGCAGTTGAAGAAAATCCTCGCAGTGCGCCGCGCTTATGATATTGCCGCAAGCAAACAGATTCTGATCCCCGACGTTCAGCATCCCGGCTTGCTGGTGATGGTGCATGAGTTGCCAGCAGGCAGGGGTACCCAGATCACCGCACTCAACTTTTCGGCCGAGCCTTTGGTCGAGACGTTGCACTTGCCGGGTGTAGCGCCGGGGCCTGTGGTCGATATCATTAACGAGAGGGTAGAAGGCGACCTGACCGAACAAGGTGAGTTCACCATCACACTGGACCCCTACGAGGGGCTCGCGTTGCGTGTAGTCAGCACGTCGCTGCCTTGAGTGAGCACTGTATGACTGGATAGTCGGTCAGCGTTCATATTTGGATCCCCGCTCCAGCCTTCGTCCAGGCAGAGCGGCCTTCAAGCGTAATTTCAGCTGATTTCGTTACCGAGATTTGGCTAAATAGTGGCAATATGGAATCGTTCGCGAGTGGTGTGGCGGGGCGGTTGAATGATCAAGAAAATTGCGACGTCAGAGTTGATGGTCGGCATGTACATCCATGCACTCTGCGGTAACTGGATTGACCACCCGTTCTGGAAGGAGCGCTTTTTGCTAAGCGATCCTCAGGACATCTCGCGCATCAGGCAGTCGGCAATCGACGCAGTCATGATCGACACCGACAAAGGCCGCGATGTAGCGGTGCAACCGATCGTCGAAGCCTCCGCGCCCGTTGCAGGGGCTGGTCCCGTGCCGCTCAAGCGCGTGACCCTGGACATGGAGATGTCCAAGGCATTCATCCTGTGCAATCGCGCCAAGGCCGCCGTCGCCAGCATGTTCAACGACGCGCGCATGGGCCACGCCATCAATACCGAAGAATCCGAGGCACTGGTCGAAGAAATCGCCCACTCGGTGATTCGCAACCCCCATGCACTGATCAGCTTGTCGCGGCTCAAAACCAGCGACGAATACACCTACATGCATTCGGTCGCAGTCTGCGCCTTGATGATGGCCCTGGCGCGGCAGATGGACCTGCCTCAGGACTGGGTGCGTGAAGCCGGCATCGCCGGATTAATGCACGACATCGGCAAGATGACGATCGGTTCGGACATTCTCAACAAACCCGGGCGTCTGACCGATCCCGAGTTCGCCGCCATGCGTCTGCACCCTGAGGGCGGGGTGAGAATTCTGCAGCAAGGCGGGGTGCCGTACGCCTCTGCGTACGATGTGTGCCTGCACCACCATGAAAAAGTCGATGGCAGTGGCTATCCCTTCGGGCTGCAGGGGGAGCAGATCAGCGTCCTGTCGCGAATGGCGGCAATCTGCGATGTGTATGACGCGATCACCTCCGAGCGCCCCTACAAGAAGGCGTGGGGGCCGGCTCACTCGATCCGGGAAATGGCCAGTTGGCCAGGCCATTTCGATGAACACGTCTTCCAGGCGTTCGTGCGCACGGTGGGCATTTACCCGATCGGCGCGCTGGTTCGCCTGCACAGCCAGCGGATCGGGGTCGTGGTCGATCAGGACGAGAAATCCCTGCTCAAACCCAAGGTAATGATGCTATTGTCCGCGCGCACGAAAATGCCGCTGGAGCGCAAGGTGGTCGACCTGTCGCGCTTTGGTGAGGAAGACAGGATCATCCGCATAGAATCGGCCAAGGACTGGAATCTCGGCGACATCGATGCCCTCTGGACGGGTCGACCAGGAAGCTGAATTGACTGCAATGAACTCTCTATCGCCGCCGACCGTTACCCGGACGCGGCGTTCGCGCCTACGGTTTCTTCTCGCCGTAGGCGCTGTCCTGGTGCTGGCCACTGTGGTGCGGCTGCACGGATTGACGGCCGTGGCCATCTGGTGCGACGAAGCCTCCAGCATCATCACCAGCCAATACCCGCTGCCGGACCTGTGGTTCCATGCTGCCCACGATGTGCATCCGCCGTTCTACTATGTGCTGCTGCACCTGTGGATGGGGATGTTCGGTGACGGACTGTTCGCCATCCGGCTGCTCAGCGCCATTCCCGGCATCGCTACCGTGCTGGTGGGCGCGCTGCTGGTGCGTCAGGTGGCATCATCGAGGACCGCGTTGCTCGCTGCGCTGTTGATGGCGTTATTCCCGTTTGCCGTGCGCTACAGCCAGGAAGTGCGCATGTACTCGTGGCTCACTTTGCTGCTGCTCAGCGCCACCCTGGCGCTTATGCACTGGCTGCGTACGCCTGCGCGCAAGGGCTGGCTGGCGCTGTACGTGCTGTTGATGACGGCGAGTTTCTATACCCATTACTTCACGATATTTTGCGTGCTGGTGCATTGGCTGCACGTGGGCAGCCGCAGCCTGCAGCGCGAGCCCCCCTACTCAGGCGTGTACAAGCCATTGTGGCAAGCGCCTTGGTGGCTGGCCAATATCGCCATCGCGCTGCTGTTCTTGCCTTGGGTCCCCAAGCTGTACGACCAACTGACCCACCTGCCGCAGTTGGAGGCGGGAGGGGATGTGGGCTGGATCGCACCGGTCACGCTGTGGTCGCTGGCCACTTCGATGTGGACGTTCTGGACCATGAGCGATGGTGAGGCGTTGCCCAAGGTGGTGTATTTCCTGCTGCCGCTGAGTGTCATCGGCCTGGCGGGCGTGGTGGTCAGCACCGATCGCAGCCCCCAGCGTTTTTCGCGCTTCCTGGTGCTGTACACCTTTGCCCCGATGGTCGCGGTGTATGCGCTGTCGTTCATTTCGCCGCTGCTGGTCGAGCGGTACTTGATGTTCGCCGCCATTGGCCTGCCGATGCTGGTGGCACTGGCGATCGCCCAACTGTGGCGCAGATCGAGGGTGCTCGCGACGGCGGTATTGCTCGCCACGCTGGCGGTGGACGGGGTAGGGCTCACAGAGGTCTATCGAGTCGACGAGCCGCAGTTCGATGAACTGGTCGATTACGTCAACCGGCATTACCAGCCCGGCGATACCGTGGTGATCAGCGACCTGTTCTGGTACTTCACCTATATCTACTACAACACCACGCCGGTGGTGCCCCAACTGCTGACCTTGCCCAAGTCAGAAGGCGGCGCCGGCAGGCCCAACGCCTACGGGTTCGGCACCCTGGTGGATGCGCAAGGCCCGAATATCTACGTTGACGACCTGGCCCAACTGCCCTCGCAAGCTGACCGCGTGTGGCTGGCCGGCAGCGCCGAGCTGCCGGATGACTTCCATGCCATCCCGGCCCAGTGGCAGTTACTTGAAGACCACAAGATTGGCGATACCGAATTGCGCTTGTATCAGGCGCATGGGGTGCACTAGGCCGGATGTGTCTATCCTGCCCGCCTGATTGAAGCGCAGGTCTGCAAGAAAGGGGCTGCGCTTGCGAATCAAGGATTTGCGCCAGCGCCATGCTCGAGGTGGCGAGAGCAACCCTGAGTTATCCGAGTCCTCCGATGCTGCGTACGACGAGCGGGGTGGCGATTTGCGATGGCCGTCGCCCAGGGATCGCGTCCAGCAGTTCGCGGGTGTAGGGGTGTTGCGGGGCATCGAGTACATCACCGGCCGCGCCGCGCTCGACCACCTGGCCCTGGCGTAGCACCACTACCTGATGAGCGAGGCTGGCGACCACGGCAAGGTCGTGGGACACCAGCACGTAGGCGATGCCCAGGTCGGCTTGCAGGCTGCGCAGCAGATCGAGGATCTGCGCTTGCACCGAGACGTCCAGTGCCGACACCGGCTCGTCGAGCAATAGCAGTTCGGGCCCCAGCGCCAGGGCGCGGGCGATGGCGACGCGCTGGCGTTGACCGCCGGACAGCTCGCGCGGCAAACGGTCCAGATAGCTGGACGGCAACTGCACCTGATCCATCAACGTGCGCGCCGCCCGGTACAGCGCCTCGCCTTTGAGCAGACCGAACGACTGCAGCGGCTCGACCACGCTCTGAAAAATCGTGAAGCGCGGGTCGAGCGCCGCGAAGGGGTTCTGCTGCACCAACTGCATGCGCTGGCGCACCGGGCGAAATTGCTTCCAGCTCAAACCGGTGAGGTCCTGACCGTCGAAACGCACCCGGCCAGCACTCGGCGCTTCAAGGCCCAGGGCGATGCGCAGGCTGGTGCTCTTGCCCGAGCCGGACTCGCCGACAATCGCCAGGGTTTGCCCAGGGAACACCTCCAGACTGAGACCTTGCACGGCTTGAAAGCTCTGTGCCTGGCCTTTACGGGCTGGCAACCGGTAGTGCTTGCTGATGTTCTCCAGGCTCAACAGGGGCTGGCCGCGGGTGTTGCCAATCGGCACCGGTCGCGGTCGATTGCCAAAGGCCGGCGCCGCAGCCAGCAATTCACGGGTATAGGGCTGTCGTGGATTGGAAAACACCTGACGGGCGGGCCCTTGCTCGATCAGTTCACCGTTCTTCATCACCAGCACGCGGTCGGCCCGATCGGCCGCCACGCCCAGATCGTGGGTAATGATCAACAACGAAATACCGCGGGCTTTGACCAATTGCTCCAGGTGATCAAGGATGCGCCGTTGGACAGTCACATCCAAAGCGCTGGTAGGCTCGTCAGCGATGATGACCTGCGGGTTGCCTGCCAGCGCGATGGCGATCAATACGCGCTGGCGCATGCCGCCCGACAGTTCATGGGGATACTGCCGCGCGCGTAATTCCGGGTTGTCCAGGCCCACCTGTTCAAGCAGTTGCAGGACATCGGCGTCCAGCGCCGGATAGCGCCGCCCGTGAGCCTGAATCAGGCTCTCGCCAATCTGCCGGCCGATGCTCAGCGTCGGGTTGAGGCTGACCATCGGGTCCTGTGGCACCAGCCCGATGACCCGGCCGCGCAGCTGGCGCTTGAGTTTGTCGTTGGCATGGCTGATATCGTGCCCGGCGACACGCAGGCTGCCGCCATCGACACGGGCGCTCGCTGGCAGCAAACCCATCAAGGCACTGGCCAGGGTGGTCTTGCCCGAGCCGGACTCGCCAACAATGGCGAGGGTTTCACCCGCCACCAGGCTGAAGGACAGGTTGCGTACCGCGGCAGTCACGCGCCCGCCGCTGTGGTAGCTGACGCTCAGGTTGTCGACTTCGATCAAATGGCTTGTCGTCGAGGTGCTCATCGCTCCAGCTCCTCGAAAGTGCGGGCCATGTGGTTGAGGCTGAACACCACCAGCACCACATACAATCCGGGCAACAACGACACCCAGGGCGCGGTGATCAGAAACTGCCGGCCATTGGCGATCAAGGTGCCCCATTCGGCCGCCGGGGGTTCGGCACCGAAGCCCAGGAAGCTCAAGCCGGCAGTCGCGAGGATGGCTGCGCCGAAATCCAGCGTGGCAAGTACCGCCACCGGGCCCCAGGCGTTGGGCAATACGTGGCGCAGCAGCGTGCGCAACCAACTGGCGCCGCCCAGGCGCGCGGCCTCGACGTAGGGCAGGGTCTTGATCCGCAGCACTTCAGCGCGGGTGGTGCGGGCGAAGCCGGGGATGATGCCGACACCGACGGCGATTGCCACCGGCAGCGTGCCGAAACCGATGGCGGTGACGATCGCCAGCGCCAGCAGCAGGCCGGGCAGGGCCAGCATCACGTCGATGAAGCGCATGATCACGGCGTCCACTCGCCCGCCGATGAAGCCCGAGACGATACCCAGGCCCAGGCCGCTGACCAGCGCCAGGCCAACCGCCAGCAGTGCGGCCTCGACCGACAGCCGCGATCCGTACAGCACGCGGGTATACAGGTCGCGGCCCAGCTCATCGGTACCGAACCAGTGGGCAGCGCTGGGCGCCAGCAGCTTGGCAGCGGGTGCGGTGGCGTAAGGATCGAGCCCGCTGAACAACCACGGCATCAGCCCCGCGAGCAGAGTAAAAGCGATAAGCACGGCCGCCAGCACGAAGCCTGGGCGCCTCAGCAAGGGCGCGGCCATATCGAGCAGGCGCTGCCAGCGACGGCGAGGCTGCCACATGGGCAATTCGGCAGGCTCGGTACGGCCACGGCTGGATAATTGATCGAAGGCGGTCATGGTTCAGGTCACCTTGGGGGCATGAGTGATACGCGGGTCGAGCACCGGATAGAGCAGATCGACCAGCAGATTGACCAGCACGAAGGCCGCAGCGGAAACCGCCACGATCCCCAGTACCACCGGAATGTCCTGACGCATCACGGCTTCCTGGACCAGGCGGCCGACACCGTTGCGAGCGAAGATGGTTTCCACCAGCACTGCCCCTGACACCGTGTTGCCGACCTGCAGGCCGATCAGGGTCAGCAGCGGCAATGCCGCGTTGCGCAAGCCGTGACGCGCCTGCACCTGCGCGCGGCTGAGGCCCTTGGCATAGGCGGTGACGATGTAGGGTTCACGCCAGACATCGGCGAAGCCGCGCTGCAGCACTTGTGCATACACCGCAGCACTTGGAATCGCCAAGGTCACGGCAGGCAGCACCAGGCTGGCAAAGCCGATGCTGCCCGTGGACGGGAACCAGCCCAGGCCAAACGCGAATACCTGGATCAACAGCAAGCCCATCCAGAACACCGGCACCGAAAAGCCCAGGGCCGGCAGGCGGGCGAGGGCGGTTTTCAGCGGCTGCCAGCGGACATAGGCGGCCAGGTAGGCCAGGCCGATGCCGCCCAGCAGCGACAAGAGGATTGCGAACCCGGCCAGCGACAATGTCTGCGGCAAGCGCTCGGCGAGGATCGAGGTCACCGGCCGGTTGAGCGTCAGCGATTGGCCCAGGTCACCGTGCAGAACGCCCCAGAGCAAGTGCACGTAGCGCTGCATCAAACCTTGATCAAGACCGTAATAGGCGCGGGCCTTGGCGAGCTGCTCGGGCGACAGCGAATCGACCTCCAGACCGGAGGCGCTGAGCATGATCGATAACGGATCGCCGGGAAGCAGGTAGAGGATGAAATAGGTAACGGTATAGGCGCCCCACAGCACCAGCAAGGCTTGGGCGATCCGACCGAGCAGGTAGCGTTTCATGGCTTGATCTCGATGTCGTTGAGGAACGCAAAGCCCTCGGCGCTCCAGTGGAAGTTGCGCACGCGCTTGGCAGTGGCGGCCTGCCAGACGCGCTCGTAGACCGGAATCGCCGAGCCTTGGTCGATCAGCAGATCCTGCAAGTCGCCATAGGCCTGCGCGCGCTGCTCTGAGGTGGTTGCGGTGAGGCCGGCGTCGAACAGCGCCGTTGCCTGGCCGAGGCTGGCCGGCGGATAGATGTTGGTGGCGACCGTGGCGCTGTAGGCACTGCGCGGGTCGAGGATGGTCTGCAGGATGATCGGGTCGGCACGGGTCATGTAGGTGGACGTCAGGTCGTAGTTACCCGAGGCGTTGGCCGCTGCCCATTCCGCTTTGGTCTGCACTCTGAGTTTGAGGTCGACGCCGATCTTGCGCAGCTGGTCCTGGATCAACACGTCGCCGGGGGTCTCTTTGATCGCCAGGTTATCGACCAGGGTCAAACGTTTGCCATCCTTGGCACGGTAGCCGTCGGCGCCTTTGCGCCAGCCGGCTTGGTCCAGGAGTCGTTCGGCGCCCTGGGGGTCGTAGCCGAGTTTGGCGCCCTGGCTACGAAAGAACGGGGTGCTGACGTCGAACACGCCATCGACCACCGGGAAATCCTGGCTGTACACGGTACTGGCATAGGTCTTGCGATCGATGGCCTTGAGCAGCGCCAGGCGCACGTTGATGTCCGCCAAAATGCGCGTACCGCTGGTGTTGGGGTACAGATTCAGAGCCGGGCCGGGCAGCGAGCGGCTCTGGATGGTTGCGCCTTTGCTCTGGAACAGCTTGAGGTCGACTTCGGAAAACGGGTCCCGGGGCCACAGAATATCCACCTGGCCTTGTACGAACTGGCCGTTGCGCACGCTTTCTTCCGGTACATAGGTGACGTCGATCGCGGCCAGGTGCGCTTCGCCCTTGTTCTGCACATTGGCCGAGGGCCAGGCGTAACCTTTGCGCCGGGTCAGGCGCAGACCCGATTCAGGGGTGTAGTGGTCGAGCACGAACGGGCCGGTGCCGATGATCGCCCCCAGGGAGCGCTCCTTGGCCGTCTTGCGGTAGGACTCGGGCGCCAGGATCGCCAGGTTGGTGGTCGAGGTCGCCTGCAGGAAACCCGCGTTGGGTTTGGCGAGCACCAGTTTGACCGTCTGGGGATCAATCACCACGGCGTGGTCGTAACCGGCCAGGTAGGTGGCACCAAAGGCGCTTGGCAACGCGGCCGCGAAGGCTTTGTCGGTATCGAAGGCGGTTTGCACCGCTTGCGCATCGAAGGCTTCGCCGTTGCTGAAGGTTACGCCCTTGCGCAGATGGAAAGTGTATTCACGGGCATCGGCGCTGATTTCCCAGCGCTCGGCAAGCCAAGGGATGATCTTGCCCGTCTGCGGATCCTGGTCGGTCAGGGATTCGGCGATATTGCGCAGCACTACACGGTGTTCGAGCCAATACACCTGGAAGGGATCGAGGCTCACCAACTGCGTGTTGTCCGAGAAGAAGGCGATCTTCAAGGTACTGGCCGCTTGTGCGTCGGCCGGCGAGGGCGAGCAGCCTGGCAAGCTTGCGGCGCCAGCCAGCAGCACGGCCAAAGCCAGTGCGGTGCGGGGCGCGGTAGCGCGGGCCAGCGAACGGTGCAGCAAGAGGGTGAGCATAGCGAGCGTAGTCCATTGCGTCTGGCGCTGGCCCTTGGAACGGGTGCAGGTTCGATAGCGTGAAAGAGGGTTCGTGGGCGTGACGAGGTCGTCTGCGCTCGATGGTATTTGCATAAGCGAACGCGTGGAAATGCTTTTTTTGAATATGCATATTATTCAACTTGAGTATCTAGTCGTACACCGGTAATGCAATTACATAATATCCCGTACTCATCATTCGCTTGGCGAAGGGAGTGCACTCGCCGTATGGCATTAGCCGAGTGCGCTGCGCCCGGCCGTAGCCAGCACCACATCGTCCTGTGGGGTATGTATGCGGCTGCAGAGCACATTGCGAAAGTGCCGTTCCAACGGATTTTTCCGCGACAGGCCGGGGTTGCCCGCAGCCTCGATGGCCAATTCCACCACCTTGATCGCGTTGGCACTGACCAGATGCTTTAGCTGGCCCGCGTGCGCCGAGGTCATTTGCCCCGCCGCGGCGCTGTCGAGCAGATGGCGGTTGGAAAACAGCAGGGTGTCGATACGACCGACCACTTCCTGGAAGCGTGGCAGTGTCGATAACGGCTTGCCGAGGTGAGTCGGCACACGCTCCTGGAGGAACCCGACAAGCCAGTCCCGCGCCGCCTGGGCCACGGCGTCGTACAAGGCGCCCAGCAGTACCGACATCCACAGCAAGCCTTCACCATCGAGAACGGCCTGCGGCGCGCTGGCCGGATTGACCGACACCGCGTGGTCGAGGGGTAGCAACACCTCGTCGAACTCGACCCGGTGGCTACAGGTGGCGCGCATGCCCAAATGGTCCCACTCGTCGATGATGCGCACCCCCGGGCTATCTTTGTGTACCAAGAAGCCGCCCACCAGCGGGTCGGGGTCATCACTGCGGGCCCACACCAGGTACCAGGTCAGGCCATGGCTGCCGGTGCAATATTGTTTGCTGCCGTTCAGGCGCCATCCCTCGGTGGTGCGTCGCGCAACGGTGGCCGGCAAGCCGCCACGGGCCGGGGTACCCAGATCGGGTTCGACGCGAAAGGCATTGATCAGTGCGCCATTCTCCACCGCATCGCGGCCCAGGCGCTGGCGCAGTCGCGCGGGCCAGCGCTGGTCATCCTGCAACCGCAGGTGCTGCAGGTACTGCATGACCAGGATCAGCGCAGTAGAGGGTTCACCCTTGGCCACTGCGGCGATCACCTTGCGCGCCGTTGGCAGGTCACAATCGCTGCCGCCCAAGGCCTTTGGCACGGTAAGGCTCAACAACCCATGGCGGTGGAGCAGCGCAAAGTTGGCGGCGGGGAAAGTCCCCAGTCGATCCCGCTCGGCGGCGGTGGCGGCCAATGTCTCGGTGACGGAGGCCAAAACGGCATCCAGGTCTGGTGGTTGTGGCGCGGTGCCGAACACGGCGGCGGAAAGGGTCATCGGGCGCGTCTCCATGGGGCCAATCGGTAACAAGCGTTCACCGGGCTCGTCCGTAAGGGTAGGGGCCATGACCCTATGCCGGCGGGTGGGTCTGTGTGAAATGCTTTGTAGATCTAAGCTAATGATCATATTTCGCATATTAGGATATGCAAAAAATGCATTTCACCGAACGGTAAATTCTATTTAGAGTATAAAAAAACAGGATTAAGACGATTCGGTTCTATTCCTTCTCTCTTCCAAGGACCCTGCACATGCCTTTCTCTATACGACTTCTCGCGCTTGGCGCCGCCTTGCTGCTGGCCGGGGAGGCCTGGGCGGCCGACCGTGTCGAGCTGCGTATTGCCGACCAGAAAGGCAATATGCGCGCGCAACTGGAAGCCGCCGATGCGCTAAAAGATCTGCCCTACGACATCCGCTGGTCCGAGTTTCCGGCTGCCGCACCACTGGCCGAAGCCCTGAACGCTGGCGCCGTGGACGCAGGCATCATTGGTGACGCGCCGCTGCTGTTCGCCTTGGCCGCCGGCGCGCAGGTCAAGGCCATTGCCGTGGACAAATCCGATGGCTATGGCACGGCCGTGCTGGTGGCGCCGGACTCGCCCCTGAAGTCGGCTGCGGATCTCAAAGGCAAGCGCATCGCCACCGGACGTGGCTCGATCGGCCATTTCGTCGCCCTCAAGGCCCTGGCCAGCGTCGGTTTGAGTGAAAAGGACGTGGACTTCCGCTTCCTCGGCCCGGTAGACGCGAAGATGGCCCTGGCGAACGGCTCGGTGGATGCCTGGGCCACCTGGGAACCCTATACCGCGCTGTCGGAACTGAGCAAACAGGGCAGGGTGCTGGTCAATGGCAGCCAACTGACGACCGGCAACAGTTTCCTGGCAGCGACCGATACGGCGCTGGCGGATCAAGCCAAGCGCGCTGCCTTGCAAGATTATCTGGCTCGGGTAGCGCAGGCGCAGGTGTGGGCGAATGCCAATCTCGACAGCTATTCACGCAGCCTGGCGAAGATTATCGGCTTCCCGCAAGACGCTGCGCGTTTGCAGTTCGAGCGACGCAAGCTGCACTGGGAGACTCTGGATGCCCACACCGTCGATCAACAGCAGGAGACGGCGGATTTCTACCAGGCGCACGGTTTGATCAGCAAACCTCTGGATGCCCAATCGACTTTTGCTCGGGGTTTCAGTATTCCTGGCCAAGACAGCGTGGTGAAACAGCCGTGATCCACTGAAGTCCGGGGCTGCACAGCGCAATACCCACCGCCCCCCTGTGAACATATCGATAGAACGTTTTCGTCGGTGTGCCCGGGGGTATTTTCCGGTACTAATAGGGGCCGCATCCGGCCCTACAGGAGTGGCTATGAGCACCATCGAGTACCGCAACCTCGGCCGCAATGGCATCAAGGTTTCGCCAATTACCCTCGGCACCATGATGTTCGGTAGCCAGACCCCTGAGGACGTCGCCAAGCGCATCACCGACAAAGCATTCGCCCAGGGCATCAATTTTATCGACACCGCCAACGGCTACAACGGCGGTGCCAGCGAAGAAGTCGTCGGTCGGCTGATCGCCGATCGACGCGCCCAGTGGGTGCTGGCGACCAAGTTCGTCAACCCCAACCCCGGTGGCGATGGCCCTAACAACAAGGGTGCATCGCGCAATAACGTCATCCAGTCGGTCGACGCCAGCCTCAAGCGCCTGAACACCGACTACATCGACCTGTTCTATCTGCACCGCGAAGACAACGACACCCCCGTGGAAGAAACGCTGCGCGCGCTGTCGGACCTGATTCGCGCCGGCAAGATCCGCACCTACGGCCTGTCCAATCACCGCGCCTGGAAACTCGCCGAGTTCAGCCGCACCGCCGACTTGCTCGGCATTGAACGGCCTTCAGCTTCCCAGCCGCTCTACAACCTCGCGAACCGCCAGATCGAGTCAGAGCATCTGCCAGCGGCCGAGTATTACGGTATCGGCGTGGTGCCCTACAGCCCGTTGGCACGTGGTGTATTGACAGCCAAATACGATCCGGCCCAGCCGCCTTCGCCTGAATCGCGTGCGGGTCGCAGTGATCCCCGCCTGCAGCAGACGGAGTGGCGCCCGGAGTCGTTGAATATCGCTCAGCGGGTCAAGCAACATGCCGAGGCCCGAGGCATCACGCCGGGGCAGTTCGCCCTGGCATGGGTGCTCAACAACGCGTTGGTGACCTCAGCTATTGCCGGGCCACGTACCGAGGCGCAGTGGGACGATTACGTGCCGACCCTTGACTATGCGTTTACCGCTGAAGACGAAGCCTTCATTGACGACCTGGTGGTTACCGGGCATTCGTCGACGCCCGGGTATAACGACCCCAGCCACTTGTTCGTAGGGCGCAAGCCGCGGCGTTGAATGGCGTAGCCGTGCCTGTTCAAAGTGGGTTCTCACGCTGTCATTGACTTGGCATGTGAATCCACTGGTCCGATCGGCTACCCCTTGATTTCAATCATTCGCGCTGCCCATCACCGATACCAAGCGGCCCAAAGCGCCGCTGTGCACGACCCCGCGCGCTTTGGCCATGATCGGACTGTGGGCTCGATGATGGCCGATCAGGATACTCGCAGTGTGTTCCTCAGCCTGGCGGGCGAGGGCGCGGCCTTCGGTGACGGTCGATGCCTAGGGCTTTTCAAGCAGCATCGGCAACCCGGCGGCCATGCATACCAGCGCGTGGGGTACGTGAAACTGATTGGGCGTGGCGAGCACGACACCGTTTGGACGATCGTTCTCGAGCAGGTCTTCCAAAGATTCATAGCGCGGCACGCCCGCGTTGTCTGCCAGGGCTTGAGCCGAGGGGGAGGGGTCGACTACTGCACACCGCTCGCAGGTGAGGCTGTGACGGAGAACATCAATGTGGGCCTGGCCGATATAACCAGCGCCGGCCACGGCGATACGGGTTTTGGTCCTGGCTGCAGACGATGCCAATCACCGAAGGCGCGCCTTTAGACTTAGAGTGAAAACTGTCGAACACCATATGAAAACCTGGTCATAAATAATAACTCAACTAAATGTCTATTTAGTTGAGTTATTGGCGATCGTAGAGATCTGATCAATCAAGAACCATGCTGGATACGGCACTCTTACTTAGGATCAACGCTTGAGTGCATTTGTTTTCATCAGTGCAACGAT
>CAJCIO010000090.1 GCA_903970465.1 Gammaproteobacteria bacterium | reverse complement strand
TTGCCCCACCGCCAGGCCTGGGGCGAGCGATGGTCTATCAAGGTCCTGAGTGAACGGCATGAAACTTGGAAAAAAACGCGCTAAACCCTTCGGTTTGAAGGACATCACCATTGTCGACGACGCCAAGATGCGCAAGGCGATCACTGCCGCCGCGCTGGGCAACGCCATGGAATGGTTCGACTTTGGCGTCTATGGGTTCGTCGCCTACGTGCTCGGCAAGGTGTTCTTCCCCAGTGCCGACCCCAGCGTACAGATGATCGCCGCGCTGGCGACTTTCTCGGTGCCCTTCCTGATTCGTCCCTTGGGCGGCCTGTTTTTCGGCGCGCTGGGCGACCGCTACGGGCGACAGAAAGTGCTGGCGGCGACCATCGTCATCATGTCGTTGAGTACCTTCGCCATCGGCCTGATCCCCTCCTACGCCTCGATTGGTATCTGGGCGCCCGTGCTGCTGTTGCTGGCCAAGATGGCCCAAGGCTTTTCGGTAGGCGGTGAATACACCGGCGCCTCGATATTCGTGGCCGAATACGCCCCGGACCGCAAGCGCGGCTTCCTCGGCAGCTGGCTGGATTTCGGCTCGATCGCCGGCTTCGTCTTCGGCGCGGGCCTGGTGGTGGCGATCTCCGCCGTGCTGGGCGAAGACAAATTCCAGGAATGGGGCTGGCGCTTGCCGTTCTTCCTCGCCCTGCCGCTGGGCTTGCTCGGGCTGTATTTACGCAACGCGCTGGAAGAGACGCCGGCCTTCCAGCAGCACGTCGAGAAGCTCGAGCAAGGCGACCGCGAAGGCCTGGCAAGCGGCCCTCAGGTGTCGTTCAAGGAAGTGGTCACCAAACACTGGCGCAGCCTGATGACCTGCGTCGGCGTGGTCGTCGCCACCAACGTCACCTACTACATGCTGCTCACCTACATGCCGAGCTACCTGTCGCACAACTTGCACTACAGCGAGAATCGCGGCGTGCTGATCATCATCGCGATCATGGTCGGCATGCTGTTCGTGCAACCCCTGATCGGACGGTTGAGCGACAAATTCGGGCGCCGGCCGTTCATCATCGTTGGCAGCGTCGGGTTGTTCTGCCTGGCCATCCCAGCCTTCATGCTGATCATCAGCGGCAAGGTCGGGTTGATCTTCGCCGGCTTGCTGATACTGGCAATCGTGCTCAACTTCTTTATCGGCGTCATGGCCTCGACGTTGCCGGCGATGTTCCCTACGCACATCCGTTACAGCGCCTTGGCCAGCGCCTTCAACATCTCGGTGCTGATCGCCGGCGTAACCCCGACCCTGGCCGCGTGGCTGGTCGAAACCACCCAGAACCTGTACATGCCGGCCTACTACCTGATGGTGGTGGCAGTTATCGGCCTGGCCACCGGACTGACCATGAAGGAGACCGCCAACAAGCCGTTGCGCGGCGCCGCGCCGACTGCATCCGATCTGGATGAGGCGAAGGAACTGCTGCAAGAGCATCACGACCACATCGAAGATAAAATCGAAGACATCGACGCGAAAATCGCCGAGTTGCAGACTAAACGCGAGGAATTGGCCCAGCAGCATCCGCGTATCGATTAACACGCCGCGCGCTCGTTGCGGGCATCGATAATGGGCGTGGTCATGCTCGGTTTCGCCGTGCGGGCGGTACATGCCAGTAACACGTGCCTTATTCCACCTGTTCAACGTCACACACGATCTGTGATCGCCAGCATTGCGCACTTAGTCGCAAAGCGGCGATCCAGAGCCGTTTCTTTAGCTTGGCGTCTGAACTTTCCTGCTTCCTGGGTTTCAGTTCATCCTGATATGTTCCGGCCTTGGTATGAAAATGCCAGCAGTGACCGTGACAGACGTCGAGACACAACAATGAACCATACCCCGACAGACAACAGGACAGTGGCCATGACGGATAACACCGTTGCAGCATCCTCGGAACAAAATCTACCCCCCATTGCCAACGTCCAGCGACTGAGCTTGTTCGTTTTTGCGCTGTTTTTCATTTTTGGCGGCATCACCAGCCTCAATGACATCCTCATCCCCAAACTCAAAAGCCTGTTCAGTCTCAGCTACGCCGAGGCGATGCTCGTGCAGTCGGCGTTCTTCCTTGCCTATGCGCTGGCGTCCATTCCGGCCAGCCTGCTGATCAGCCGCATCGGCTACATGCGCTCGGCAGCCATCGGCCTGGTGACCATGGCCGTGGGTTGCGCGTTGTTCATCCCTGCCGCGCTGGTGGGATTGTTCGGTGCGTTTTTGATCGCATTGTTCGTGCTGGCGATCGGCGTCACCGTGGTGCAGGTGGTCTCCAACCCACTGATCTCGCTGCTGGGCCCGCAACAGACCTCCCACAGCCGGGTGACCTTCGCCCAGGCGTTCAACTCGCTGGGCACCACCGTCGCACCGTACCTGGGCGCCATGCTGATCCTCGGCTCACTGAGCCAGGTTGACCCGGCCACCCTGAGCGGTTCGGCATTGGCCACCTACCTGGCCGAAGAAGCCAAGGTCATCAGCAACACCTACGCGGGCCTCGCCGTAGCGCTGATCGTGGTCGCCTTGCTGGTCTGGCAACAACGCAAGCATCTGCCCTCCGCGCTCACCAGCGGCAATGCCAACCCGCTCTCCGCCTTGAGCCTGCTCAAGCAGCCGCGCTTCGCCTTCGGCGCGGCTTGCATTTTTTGCTACGTCGGGGCTGAAGTGTCCATCGGCAGCCTGCTGACCAACTTCCTCATGCAGGATTCGACCTTCGGCTTCAACGCCGAAGTGGCCGGCAAGCACGTGGCCTACTACTGGGGCGGCGCAATGATCGGCCGCTTCATCGGTGCCGGCCTGCTGCGCGCGTTTGCACCGGGCAAGGTGCTGGCCTGTGCCGCCGTGGTCGCCATCGCGCTGATCGCCAGCGCCGCCACCAACCACGGTGCCGTGGCCGGCTGGTCGATCCTGGCCATCGGTTTGTTCAACTCGGTGATGTTCCCGACCATCTTCGCTCTGGCGTGTGAAGGGCTGGGCAAACGCGCCGCCGAGGGCTCGGGCCTGATCTGCTGCGCCATCGTCGGCGGCGCCATCGTGCCGCCACTCACGGGCCTGGCCGCCGACCTCAGCACCTTGGGCCTGTCGCTGGCGGTGCCGGCAGTGTGCTACGCGGTGATTGCGTCGTACGGCTGGTATGCGCGCCGGTCGGTAATGGCCTGATAGACGTAAAAAGCGCGCCTGCCTCGAGCGGGCGCGACTTGCCCTTCCCCACAGCCGCCGACCAGCGGCTGCGCGGCACTTAACCGCCGAAACAGCCCTGCACCGATCATTGAGTTCATTTTGAATGACGCTTCGATTGCGCAGGCCGGTACTACACGGTTGCCCCCAAAGCATTCTCGAAGGCCTTGCCATGCGCTAATACAGGTTGCCAGACAGAAGGCCCTGTAGGCTCACTCGCTAACGCGCCTCGACACCGAAAATTGATTCCACAGCCGCCCGTATATGCCGCTTGAACTGATTGAAGCTGGGCATATCCAGTTTCTCTACGTCCACATCACGGGCCAGGGTCAGAAGCTCATCACGCACCACCCTGTCGGTGCCCAGTAATCTGGCCAAATGATCTTTGGGGGAGCGCGCTTGAGAGTCCTGGTTGCCGGCCAGGCTGGTTTCCAAAAGATGACAATGCTGATAAGGCGGCCTACCAGCGTGGCAGATGAACCAGGCTTCCGAGGTAGGTTTCGGCACCATGGCGACGCCACTGACCTTCTGTATTTCAAATCCCCTGCACGCTCCGTCTACGATAATGCTCTGCAGATGAGGTGTGCTGCGTAATAACGCTTGAGTGCCATCGGTGTCATGGAAGTAAACACAGAGATTTGCACCCTGCTCCATGGCGATCTGCCCAAGCGCCCACGCGCCCTTTGCATGCTCGATACCACCTCTGCCATGGGCATGGGTTTGGAACAGATTGGGCTTGAGTGTCTTGGTAACGCGTGATCGTTCGCCGCGGCTGATCAGGTAGGTCGGGATAGGCACATCATCCGTCCAGTCATACATGTCCCGATACCAATCGGGTGCATACAGATAAATAAGCTTGTAGATCAGTAGAAGCGCAGGCCCCACCTCAATGTCAGCTCCTTCGCTGATCGCAAGGTTGCGCCGGGACACCCCAAGGTCAGTGACGCCTTCTCCACTCACTGCTATAGCGCGAATCATTTCTTCGGCTCGGCCCTGCTCAACAAAATCTCCTCAGCCTCCAGAGCTATGGCGGCCTGAGAAATATCGACCATGACTTCCCCGGGTGAAAGGAAGTCCAGCTTGGCCGATGCCGTGGGCACATCGAAGAGCCGTATGGCGCGGGTCACGCCATCGTCGCGCTTGTAAACGAAGACGACAGCCTTGCGGGCCAGTTCATCCTTCATGAAGTTCAGCACAACCGGGGAGTGGGTCGTGACGAGGTTTTGCTTGGGTGACTCAACCAATGCATCCACGAGCAGTTGGGTGACTTCTGAGTTCACGCCATTCTCGATTTCGTCGTACAGCAAGAATGAATTCGCGCTGAAACGTTGAGCCGAGATAGCCAACAGCCTCATGAAACCGTCGTTAATGTGCTTGGCTTCGGTTTTGAAGGTTTCACCATTACGGATCGACTCTTCAATTTCTATTTTGATCCAACCGCCCGCGACGGACGCGGTGTGGATAGCTAACAGCTGGGGGTAGTAGCGACGCAAGTCGGTGACGATCAGCTGTCGCTCTGTCGCGCAAAGGCCGTGAAGGAACGCGGATAGTTTTTCACCGCCCAGGCCTATATCCGTAAGCGTGCCGGCCCGGGATCGTTCTCGAATCAGGTTGGGAGCCAGAAGGTCAAGCGAGCGGAAACCGCAGACGAAGTCTCGGATTGCAGAAAGTTCCGAACCTAACACTTCAGGTTTGATTTGCGAAAAAACTGAACCTACATAGTTGAAGTCAACGGAACGGGGGTCTCTATCGAAAAGTTTGTAACTTTTCTCATTGGCTTCAAAGAGCTTTACAGGTGAGTTACCAGAAATACGACGAATGAGCTCATGAGAGCACGTCATCTTTGCACGATTGAATCGAGCCCACCAAAAATAGTGCTCATCGCCAATGCGAAACACCAGTGAAAGGGTTATTGACTGCTTGCGCCCTGATTTAAAAGTGAGGTCAGTGTTTTTCCAATTACGTGCCTTGAGCCAGCGATCAGTGGAGCCTTGAAACAGGCTCGCAATAAAATCGAACAGCTGAAGAATGGTGCTTTTCCCCGCACCATTGAAACCGACAAGGCAAGTGAACTCGGCCAAATCCAGATTGAAATCCACCAGCGATTTAAAGTTATCGACATATACCGATTCAACTTCTGTGTCTCGCCGCATTCCTAAGTCTCGCTTGCCATGATTGTGCTTGCCATATCGACGAATCAGGCATCAATGCCAGATAGCTGTTAGCGGGTCACACCTTAGCACAGGCGCCACGGCTAAAAAATCCTGCCTCATGGCCCAGGATCGAAGCGCCGGCAACCCTGCAACTGGGGCAGCTATCAGACCGCCCTCAAGCCAGCGCGAAGAATCAGGCAGCTTGACCACAGCGACCTTGAACACCCGATATCCACCGCTGTCCCTCTTCTCAGAGCGGACTGCCCCACCTGCGCTACGCTTGTACCCGCTTTCATCTGCCGCCGTTCACACCGAAGGATTGATCCATGAGCACCTCAGCGTTGCCTGCCAAAGCATCCGCCCTTACCCAGCACAAAAGCCCTTTCGGCACCCTCGCCGACGGCACGCCCATCGAGAAATACACCCTGACCAACAGCCACGGTATGCAGGTCAGCGTGATTACCTACGGGGCGATATTGCAGGCGGTGATCGTGCCCGACCGCCATGGCAACAGCGACGACGTCCTGCTCGGTTTCGATGACCCGCAAAGCTACCAGACCCACGCCGATCCGCATTTCGGCGCCACCGTCGGGCGTTACGCCAACCGCATCGCCGACGGACAATTTGTGCTTGATGGCGTTACCTGCCGCATCCCGCTCAACGACGCGACGAACGCCATCCACGGAGGCACGAAGGGTTTCGACACCCACGTCTGGAAAGCTGAACCCATCCAGGAAGAAGGCTGGGTGGGCATCACGCTCAGCTACACCAGCCCGAATGGCGAGATGGGCTTCCCGGGCGAACTGCAGACCCAGGTGACCTACAGCCTCAATGAGCGTAACGAACTGCGCATCCACTTCCATGCCACCACCAGCGACCCCACGGTGGTCAACCTGACCAACCACGGTTACTACAACCTGTCCGGCGCCGGCAACGGTACCATCCTCGATCACTTCGCCACGCTGCACGCCAGCCACTACACCCCGGTGTCAGCCAAGATGATCCCGACTGGCGAGATCGCCCCCGTCGCCGGCACGCCCATGGACTTTCTCAGGCCCACTGCCTTCGGCGAGCACATCCAGGATGACCATCCACAACTCAAGTTCGCCGAACCCAGGCAAGGCGGCTTCGACTTCAACTACATACTGGATACCCAAGGCGACCTGAGCAAGCCGGCGGTTGAAGTGCATGACCCGAAGTCAGGGCGTCGCTTGCAACTGTTCACCACCCAGCCGGCGGTGCAGTTGTACACCTCGAACCAGCTCGACGGCACTATCACCGGCAAAGGCGGCAAGGTCTATCGGCACTGGGGGGCGTTTGCGCTGGAGGCCGAGCATTACCCCGACTCACCCAACCAGCCGGCCTTTCCCAGTACCCGTCTGGAGCCGGGAGAGGTTTATGCGCAGACCACGGTGCTGAAGTTTGCTCACGATTGAGGCTTCAGGCGACGGCCACCGCCTTGGCGGATTTCGGGGGCCGAAGGCCCAGCATCGACGCCACCACGATCAACACCCCGCCACACCAGGCCAGCGGGGTCAGTTGCTCGTCGAGCCACATCACCGCGAAGCACGCGCCGAACAGCGGTTCGGCGCCCATCAACAGCGAGGCGCGGGTTGGGGTGGTGTAGCGCAGCGCATAGTTCTGCGCGAAAAAGGCGAACAGTGTGCAAAACAGCACCAGGTAGACCGTCGCCAACCAGAAGGACATCTCGGTGGGCAGCGGCGGCAGACTGTCGGTGGTGAACAGCAGAATGATCAAGCTGCCAAAGCCGACCACGCCGACCTCCACGGCCGTCAGAGCCACAGCAGGGATCTCGGCGTTTTGCAGCATGCGCTTGGTGGAGCACATCATGAACGCGCGCAACAGCGCGGCCAGCAGTATCAGCCAGTCGCCGCGATTCATGTCCACACCGGAGGTGCCCGTCAACAGCATCGCGCCAGCCAGCGAGAGGCACGCGATAGCGATGCCCTCCCCGGTCGGACGATTGCGAAACACCAGCCACTCGACGATGGGCGTGAGGACCACGCACAGGCTGATCAGAAACGCCGCGTTGCTGGCGCTGGTCTGCGCCACACCGTAGGTCTCGCTGAGGAAGATGCACAGCAGGATGCTGCCCAAGGCCAGCCCCGGCAGCAACGCCGCCTTGAGGTGCGAACCGCGCAGTGCGGGCAACAGCACCACAAAAGTCATGATGAAACGCACACACAAAAAGCCCAGGACGGGATAGAACAGCAGCGCGCCCTTGGCTACCCCATAACTGGTGCCCCAGATAAAGGCCACGAGCAACAGCATCACCTCGGTAATACGAGTCTTGGACAGCATCATGATCATTCGCCTTTACGCGTGAATTCAGTGGCGACATTGCTCTGTACCGCCAGTGCCGTTACCTTCATTATCAACGGCCCGCCCGAGGGCTATTAGCCCAATCTCAAGGACAACAGTTGTGCGCCCCGAGAACGAATCAACCCATCGGCTGCTGCCTTACATGTCGATGTTTGTCCGGGTCGTGGAGCTGGGCAGTTTCTCGGCCGCGGCTGAACAGTCGGGGCTCACGGCCTCGGCGGTCAGTCGCCAGATCGCCAGCCTCGAGAGCGCGCTGAGCGTCAAACTGCTGGAGCGCACCACGCGTAAATTGCGCCTCACCGAAGTAGGCTCCGAGGTGTTCGCCCGGTGCCAGGAGATGGCCAAGGCGGCGCGCTCGGTGCAGGAGATCGCCCAGCGCTTCGTCAGCAGCCCACAGGGGATGGTCCGCATCAGCGCGCCCAAAGCGTTCGGCAAACGCATCATCAGCCCGCTGATCCCGGCGTTTTTGCAGCTCTATCCGCAGGTCGACGTGCAACTGATGCTAAGCGATCAGCCCAACGACCTGATCAGCGAGGACTTCGACTTGCTGATCCGCATCACCGAAACCCCACCCCTGGGCCTGGCCGCACGCCCCCTCTTGCAGGTGCACCACATGCTGTGCGCCAGCGAACGCTACCTGGCGCAGGCCGGCGTGCCACTGCATCCTGACGACCTGGCGCACCATAACTGCATTTATCTGGGTGAAACCCCGGGCGATAACCGCTGGCAATTGCGCCACATCCACAGTGGCGAAAAAGTCACGGTCAACGTCAACGGCCGCTTCGTCAGCAACCACAGTGAGGTGCGCCTTGAAGCCGCGATCGCGGACCTGGGCGTGGGCTGCTTGCCGTTCTTTACCGCCGCCGAAGCACTGGCCAATCAGCAGGTCGTCGCAGTGCTGCCGGATTGGCGGTACGAGACCTCCTACCATGGTCAGGCGTGGATTCTGTACCCGCCCAATCGCTACCTGCCGCCCAAATGCCGCGCGCTGATCGATTATCTGGCGGACAAGCTGGCGGACAACGTCGGCGGAACCGCTGCGGTCTAGCTCGAGCCTGGCGCCCTGCTCAGGCTGGCAACGGTCCGCAGGCCCGATAGGTGTCCATCAGCGTGTCGAACAAAGCGATGTCCGCGCGGCTTCTGGCCATGAGCTGGGCGCCGACCACGGCGGAAAAGATCGCCCTTGCCCGCATGTCGCTGTCCGCAGGCGTACTAACCTCGCCAGCCACCAGCAGTTGGCTCAGCCAGGCGATATTGACCTCGGCGAACCGCTGGATTTCCTGGGTCATTTCGGCGGGCAAGTTGTCGGTCTCGGCGCCCACGAAGCTGGCCAGGCAAAGGCGATTATCGGCTTCGAGCGAGCGACGGAAGATCTCGGGGAAACGCCGCAAGGCGTCCAGCGGGTTCGGGCTCTGCGCGCTGATATCCTCAAGCGCGGCCGCGCCGTCCTGCCAGTAGCGTCGGGCTACCGCGACGCCGAGGTCGGCCTTGCTCGGGAAGTGGTAGTAGATGCTGGCCGCCTTGATGCCGACCGCTGCGGCCAGATCGCGAAAATTCAGACCGTTGTAGCCTTGGGACTGGGCAATGTTGCGGGCGGCCAAGAGTATGGCTTCGCGGGCGTTGATGGTCATGGGGGTGCCTGTCACCCGATGGGCGATCGCTGGAAAAAGGTGCCGCTATGCTAAATCAAAAGCCTACCTTTTGTTAGGTAGAGCCGCTGGGGCTCTGCCCTGCCTCCACAGGCAGCGCCGTGTCAATCTCGATGGCTTGCGTCGAGCCCGCCACGTCCGGGCGGCCTCGACGATGATGCACTCACCGGTGCCACATCAAGCGGCAGGCGAGTCCAGTTCAGGGATGCCGCTGCTGCGATCGGCGTAGGCCGCCTGGAAGCTTGGGCGTGCCTGCCAGCGTTTCCAGTAATGGTCGAGAAACTCGAAACGCTCGTCCAGCGGCGTGGCGTTGACCGGGAATTTGGAGAACGCGATAGCGGTCGCCAAGGTGATATCGGCGAAGGTCGGCTCAGTACCGCCCAGCAGCCATTCGCGGCCATCGGCCAAATGCCGATTGACCAGTGCCGCGTGGGTCAGTGCTTCCTTGCGGCAGTGCTCGCCCCAGGCTTCGTTCTTGGTCAGTTCGAGTTTGAAGCCCAGTCCGGTGTGCAATACGTGAAACGCCGTGACGATTCGATAGAGGATGTGTACCCACACGCGGTTGTCCCACATGTTGTCGAGGCCTTGCTCCAGCGGCGTTTCGCCCATGATCTTGCGCCCAGGGTAGGACTGGTCGAGGTAGCGAACGATGGCTGGCGTCTCGGAAATAAAGCTGCCGTCTTCCAGCTTCAGGGTAGGCGTTTCGCCCCACGGGTTCATGTTCAGGTGACGCCAGCCACGCTGCTCGCCGCCGGGGGCCATGTCGTAGATGATCTCGTCGAACCGGTCGGCGATGCCTTTTTCATGCATGAACAGGCGCAGGCGCTGGGGATTGGGGAATGCCGAGGGGGAAGTGAACAGCTGGAGTCTAGAAGTCATTGTCGGGTCCATAGAGGGGTTGATATCGGCCACCTAACAATCGTTAGGTAGGCTTACCGTAGCCCTCCAAAGGGATCCCGTCAACCCCTACCTAACATTTGTTAGGGGTCTCTCCCATACTGCGCCTTGGGCTGGACTGCGAACTTATGCACCCAACTCGGCAATCACCTCCGCCCGCGTCGTGACTTGGCGAAAGTGATGCGTCCACAGCTTGATGCCCAACTTGCCGGACCTGTCCAGAGACGAACCCACCGTCAGGTCGGTGACCAATGTCGGATTCAGCCCCGCATCGAACAGCGCAAACCCGGCGGCCAGCACGCAGGTTTCGGTCTGCATGCCACAGACCAGCACCCGCTCGACGCCGAGTTGCTTGATGTAGGCGATGATTTCGACGGTCGGGCCGTAGCCGTGCTTGATAAACACCTTGTCGGCCTCGACCAGGCTCTCGTCTTCAGCCGCCGGATGCCAACCGAGCTGTTTGTCGAAGGGCGTGACCTGCTCGTCATGCAGCTCGATTGAGGCGATGGTCGGGATCATCGCCGAGAAAGCCCGCGCGCCGTCGACCAGCCATTCCGGTGGGCTGAACGTGGATTGAATATCGACGATAAGCAAGACTTGTCGCATGGGCCTGTCCGCAAAGCTGTTGAAAGGCGCGAAGTATATCGTCACCTACGCAGCGTGCGCCCCTGTGGAGCCACCACAGATACTGGGCGAACCCCGGCTGTGCTCGCAAAAATTTGAAATGCAGCGCATAGCTCGCCAGAATTGCGCCCCCATCCGGGCGAAGCTGCCGGACGTCGATGCCCAAACGAGGCGACCCTTGAACGAACACACATTGTCCATGCGCCTGGAGCGCGTGGCGGCGCAGGTCCCGGCCGGTGCGCGGCTGGCCGATATCGGCTCCGACCACGGCTATCTGCCGGTGGCGTTGATGCGCCGTGGCGCCATCGTAGCCGCGGTGGCCGGCGAATTGGCCCTGACGCCATTCCAGGCCGCTCAACGTACCGTGCGCGACAACGGCCTGGAGCAACGCATTACCGTGCGCAGGGCCAACGGCCTGGCGGCGCTCGAAGCGCAAGACGCCATCACCGCGATCAGCCTGTGCGGCATGGGTGGCGAGACGATCCGCGACATCCTCGACAGCGGCAAGGCTCGCCTTAACGGCCTGGAGCGCCTGATCCTGCAACCCAATGGCGGCGAGCAACCGCTGCGTCAGTGGCTGATGGAAAATGACTATCGGATCGTTCACGAAGAAGTGCTGCGGGAAAACCGTTTCGACTACGAGATCATCGTCGCCGAGCGAGATGGCCTGCGGCACTATTCTCCCGAGGAGCTGTACTTCGGCCCGCTGCTGCTGATGGCGCGCAGCCCGGCGTTTCTAGCCAAGTGGCAGCGCCGATTGCGCGAGAGGCAGCGCACCATGAGCCAGCTCTCGCGAGCGCAGCAGGCGTTGACCCAGGAGAAGATGCAAGATATCGCCCGGCAGATTTGCTGGATTACCGAGATGCTGGACAGTACCGAGCGCTCATAACCGATCTATCGGACAGCGAATTCATGGAACGAAGCAAGCACCCGACGCCCCCCGACTGGGTCATCCACAACTCGCCACCCGGCCGGATCGAGCGTATCGAAGCCTGGTTCGGCGGCCATGGCTACGATCCGCATCGCCACGATACCTACTCCATCGGGCGCACCCTGTCAGGCGTCCAAAGCTTCCACTACAAGGGCAGCCTGCGCCACGGCATGCCCGGCAATACGCTGGTGCTGCATCCGGATGAAGTGCACGACGGCATGGCCGGCACCGAGTCGGGCTTTCGCTATCGCATGGCCTATATCGATCCAGCGCTGATCCAGCAAGTGCTCGGCGGCGAGCCATTGCCGTTCATTGGCGCCGGGCTGTCGAGCGATCCGCGCTTGTACCGGGCCAGCGAGTCCTTCGTGCAGGCCATGGATCACCCGCTCGATGCCCTCGAAGAACAGGACGCCGTGTTCGATCTGGCCATGGCACTGCGCGCCGTCGCCGGCAAACCGCGCGGGCGCAAGCGCCTGGATTATCGTGCCACCGAGCGAGCGCGAGAATTCATCCTCGCGCACCTGCACACGACCATCACCCTGGAGATGCTCGAGCACGCCAGCGGCCGAGAGCGCTGGAGCCTGTCGCGAGATTTTCGGGTGCTGTACGGCACCAGCCCTTATCGGTTCGTGACCCTGCGCCGCCTCGATCAATTGCGCCGGCTGCTGCTCGATGGCTTCTCGCTGGTGGACGCCGCGCTGGCGGCCGGCTTTCACGACCAGAGCCACATGACCCGGCACTTCACCCGTTGCTATGGCGTACCGCCGTCGCGCTGGCTGGAGCGGCTGTTGGCGCAGCGCACACTTGCAGGATCGTACAAGAGTCGTCCGCCCGCCCTCCGTTAGGCTCATGCTTCTTCCATTGAGAGAGCAAAGCGTCATGAACGAACAGAGCCTGCACCCCGTCAATCTGCTGCACAAAGCGTCGAGCATCGACACGCAATGGAGCCCGCGCATCGTCGCCGAGATGAACGACTACCAATTCAAGGTCGTGCGTATTGAAGGCGAATTCATCTGGCACTCCCACCCCGAGACGGACGAAGCCTTTCTGGTATTGGAGGGTGAATTGCGTATCGACCTGCCCCACGGCCAGGTCTTCGTCAGGCCCGGTGAATTGTATGTAGTACCACGGGGCATCGAGCACCGGACCGCAGCGGCAAGTGAAGCCAAACTGATGATGATCGAGCCCCGGGGTATTCTGAATACGGGACATGAAGGGGGTGAGCGCACGGCGCAAAATGACCTGTGGATCTGAATAGCAGCGCCACCGCGCGGCACTGATCGACACGGCCCAAACTACCCCCACACCCAATATCTTTGAACTAACAGTCCGCCAGCATGATCGTTTTCTATGCGCAGTGAGCGCGGCCCAGGCAGGCCGGTGTATCCACACCGAGCCCGACGCTGCGGGTCGCTGAACGACATAAGGAACCGCCATGACCGCCACTACCCTCCCCGACTACCGCTACCGGCCTGGGCCGCTGCACGCGATCCTGCTGGCCGGCAGCGTGCCGCTGTTTCTGGGCGCCTTGCTCAGTGACGCTACCTACTACCTGACCTACCAACCGCAGTGGAGCAACTTCGCCGCCTGGCTGTTGTTCGGCGCGGCGCTGTTCAGTGGCCTGGCGCTGTTGTTCGCGCTGGTGAACCTGATCCGCGCCCGGCCAAAGTCCGGGCGCCCGACGCGGTACTTCTTGCTGCTGCTGGTGAGCTGGGCCCTCGCCGTGCTCAACTCCTTCGAGCATGGCAAGGATGCCTTTGCGGTCATGCCTCTGGGGCTGGTGCTGTCAGTGATCGCCGCGCCGTTGATTCTTGTCGCGGCCTGGATCGGGCTGAGCAATCTACGCTCTGGCTACGTCCCAGTAGTGAGAGCCTCCGCCCGCGAAACTGGAGGTGTGGCATGAAACATTCAACTGCACTCACCGCGCTGAGCATGGCGCTGCTGCTAAGCGGCTGCAATGGCGCGGGCGACGCCACCGAGACACATGGCGCGGACCCGAAACTGCCCACCCAGGAGCGCGGCCTGCTGCCAACCATGAAGATCGCCGAGCCGACGGCCTGGGGCGATCAAAAACCCAGGGTGCCCGAGGGCTATAGCATCACCGCGATTGCCAGTGACCTGAAGATCCCGCGCCAGACGTTGGTGCTGCCCAACGGCGACATCCTCGTGTCCGAGGGCAAAGGTGGCACCGAAGCCAAGCTCAAGCCTAAAGACGTTATCGCCTCCTGGGTCAAGGCACGCGGCACGACCCCGGTCAAAGGCGGCAACCGCCTGACCTTGCTGCGCGATGCGGATGGCGATGGCGTGTATGAAGTGAAAACGGTGTTCGCCGAAAATCTCAACGCGCCCTATGGCATGGCTTTCGCCAACGGCAAGATCTACGTCGCCAATCAGGATGCGCTGGTGAGCTTCGACTACACCGACGGCCAGACCACGGCCAGCGGCGCGCCCACCACAGTGACCGACCTGCCGGCGCAGATCAATCACCACTGGACCAAATCCTTGGCCGCCAGCCCCGACGGCAAGTGGCTGTATGTGGGGATCGGCTCGAACAGTAACATCACCGAGCGCGGCATGGAGGTCGAGCAGAACCGTGCGCGGGTCTGGCAGATCGACGCGCAGACCGGCGCCCACCGCCCTTACGCCACTGGCATTCGCAACCCGACCTCGCTGACCATTCAGCCAGGCACCGGGCAGTTGTGGGCGGTGGCCAACGAGCGTGACGAGCTGGGCCCCGACCTGGTCCCTGACTATCTCACCTCCGTGCACGATGGCGCCTTCTACGGCTGGCCCTACAGCTACTGGGGCCAGAACGTCGACACGCGGGCCCAGCCGCAAAATCCGGAACGCGTCGCTGCAGCGATCAAGCCGGATTACGCCTTGGGCTCTCACGTCGCGGCGCTGGGCGTGACGTTCTCCATAGCAGCGATGGGCGACAAGTTTGCCGAGGGTGCCTTCGTCGGCGAACACGGCAGCTGGAACCGCGAGAATCCGGTGGGCTACAAGGTGGTCTTTGTGCCGTTCAGCAATGGCAAGCCCAGTGGTGACCCGATCGACTTCGCCACCGGCTTTCGCGGTGAAGACGGCAAGACCCGCGGCCGGCCGGTGGGTGTGACAGTGGACCCGAAAGGCGCGCTGATCATCGCTGATGACCTGTCGAATAAGGTGTGGAGGGTGACGCGTAATCGTTGAGCCGTTAATCCGAGTGGCCCGCACGATCGGGCCGCTCGTTCTCTCCCTGCTGCGCCCCCCAATATCCCGCCTCCACCGTCCTCCAGACGTATCCAGCCTGATACTGAAAAAAATGTGAAATGCGAATCAAGATTTGGTTACTATTCGCTACGATTCGCATATGAGTGCACTTCTCATTTGCAGTCACACCCAATATTGACGTAAATCCATCGAATCCAGGAATCACCTCTTGAACCGTCGCCTCTCTGCCCGCTTGCTGCTGCTCAGCGCCTGCAGCGCCCTGCCCATCGCCCACGCCGCCAATGAAGTGGTGCTGCCGTCCACGCAGATTGAGGACAGCGCCGTTCGGGGCGACGAACCCAGTGTGGGCTATCAGGGCAAACCGGCGTCTAGCACCACCAAGCTGGGGCTGACGGACAAGGAAACACCGCAGGCGATTACTACCATCACGCGCGCACAGATGGATGACTACAAAATGAACGGCATCAAGGATGCGCTGCGCTCGGCACCGTCAGTGACCGTCGAGCAATCCGAAACCGATCGGACCGAATTCACTTCACGCGGCTTCGATATCGGCACCTTTGAATACGATGGGATGGGCATGCCGTTCGCCCAGACCATTATGATCGGCGATCAGGACATGGCCGAATTCGAACAAGTAGACGTGCTGCACGGTGCCAACGGTTTGATGAGCGGCACCGGCAACCCGTCGGCCACGGTCAACTTCGTGCGCAAGCGCCCGACTGACACCTTCCAGGCGCAGATCGATACCAGCGTTGGCTCCTGGGACAACCGTCGCGTCGACGTGGATGTGTCCGGGCCGCTGACCCCGACCGGGAATGTGCGCGGGCGCTTCATCTACGCTCACGACAAGGGCAACTCGTGGATGGATCGCTACAGCCACGAACGCAACGTGGCTGCGGGCCTGCTGGCGTTCGACCTGTCGGATGCCGACACCCTGACGGTGGGCTTCTCGCAACACAACAGCGACTCCAATGGCAGCAGTTGGGGCAACCTGGCGCTGGTCAGCGGGACCGACGGCAGCAACTTCAGCCCTATTCACTACAGCGGCCGCAGCGCCAACGTCGGCCAGCCCTGGACCTACTGGAACATGCACACCCAGCGTGCGTTCGCTGAAATGAAACATGATTTCAGCAACGGCTGGAACGGCACGATCACCGCCACCGGCATCACCGAATACCAGAACACCAGCATGCTCTACGTCAATACCGTGGTAGACGACACGGCCAACGTATACGCCGGCCAGACCAGCAGCAAAGCCCACGAAATGATCGGCGAGGCCAAAGCCTCCGGCCCGTTCAGCCTGTTCGGCCGTGATCATGAACTGACCTTCGGCGTGAGCTATGGCCGCACCCATCAGAAAGCCCGCGAATACGACGCCGAAGACGGCACTTACTTCGACACCTCTTACTCGCAACTGCTCAGTGGCAACACGCCGAAGCCGACCTTCGACTACACCAGCGACTACGGCATGCAGAATTTCATCGACACGCAAAAAAGCGCCTTCCTCGGCGCTCGCTTCAGCCTGGCCGACGACTTGCACTGGATCGCGGGTGCACGCATGCTCAGCGCTGATGGCTCAGGCACCAGCTACGGCTCGGATCACTCCCTGCGCGTGCATGGCAAGGTCACGCCCTACACCGGCCTGGTGTATGACCTGACCCCACAGTGGAGCCTCTACACCAGCTGGACGCAGATCTTCAATCCGAACTACGCCTACGCCGGCTTCGATGGCAAGGTCATCGCTCCGCTTGAAGGCAAGAGCCTGGAAGCCGGCGTGAAAGGCAATGTGATGGACGATCGCCTGAAGCTGCAGGCGGCCGTGTTCAAGACCAAGCAGGACAACGTGGTCAACACCAATGACTACATCTTCGTCAATGGCCAATACCGCTACGGCACTGCCAACTACAAAAGCCACGGCCTGGAGTTGGAAGCGTCAGGCGAAGCATTGCCGGGCCTGGACCTGCTGGGCGGGTATACCTATGTGCATATCGAGGATGAAGACGGCGACAGTGCGCGTAAATACGTGCCCACCCACAGCTTCCATGGCATGGCCACCTACCGCCTGGCAAGCCTGCCCAAGGCGCGGGTGGGTACCCGTGTGAGCTGGCAGAGCGCAATCCAGAACGACTCGTACAGTTACATTCGCCAGAACGCTTACGCGGTGGTCGACCTGATGACCAGCTATGACATCGACAATCACTGGAGCACGGCGCTGAACCTCAACAACGTCAGCGACCACAAATACCTGACGTCGCTCTATAGCGGCACCGAGAGCAACTACGGGGCCCCGCGCAACCTCACCGCCTCGGTGACCTGGAAATACTGATCGCGCCTCAGCCGTTCACCGTGAGCCTTGCAGCAAAGCGCTCACGGCGAGTGCGCCAGAGGGCCGATTGCAAGCCGACGCAAGGGCCTGGGCATTCGCTTGCGGCCGGCCAAACAAATACCCCTGAGCAAAATGGCAGCCGTTGCGTGCCAGCCATTCAGGCAGATGGGGCAAATGAAATTCCTCGATCCCTTCCGCCGTGACTTGCATGTTCAAGCTACGGGCCATGCCTAATATGGCCTCGACCATCGGCAGATGATTGATCGCACCGGGCTCGAAGAACGATCGGTCGATCTTGATCTTGTCGATGGCCAGTCGGGTCAAGTGATAAAGGCCCGAGTAACCGGTGCCGAAATCATCCAGCGATACGGTGATGCCACGGGCTTGCAGTTTGCTCAAGTTGCGCCGGGCCGCATCCAGGTTGCCGACCAAGGCCTCTTCGGTGATTTCAAGTTCCAGGCGGCTGCACGGAAAGTCCAGTTGCTGTAACTGCGCCAACAGCACATCCGGAAAGAACTCGTCGATGATCATCGCCGCGCTGATATTAAGAGACAGGCGATAGTCCCCGTCCCACTGCCGCGAGGCGGCACAGGCCTGGGCCAGCAACGACCGGGTCACTACCGCCAGCAGGCCCAGATCCTCGAGCACCGGTATGAAATCCCCGGGCATGACCACACTGCCGTCGGCCTTGACCCAGCGAGCGAGAATCTCGAAGCCCACCACCTGTTTGCCGGGCAGCTCGACGATGGGCTGGTAGAACGGCACGATCTCTTGCCTTTCAACGGCCAGCGTCAACGCGAACTGCAGGTCGGACAACGCCCGCCGCTCCAACTCGTATTCCGGGTCATAGAAGTTATAGGTGGATCGACCGCTCTGCTTGCCGCGGTACATGGCTGTGTCGGCAAAGTGCAGCAAGGTCGAGGCATCGGTGGCGTCCACTGTCGAACGCGAAATGCCCACCGTGGCGCCCAGGCCCGAGGGTTTGACGATCTCGGGCATCGGTGCGCTGAGGTTGGCGATGACGGTTTCAGCGATCTGCACCAGCATCGACACCTCGTGATCCGCCTGCAACAGCAGGCAAAACTCGTCGCCGCCCAAGCGGGCCGCTATCGCGCCATATTCCAGGGCGATGTCCTCAAGACGACTCGCCACCTCGCAAATGACGCTGTCGCCCACCGAATGGCCATGGTTGTCGTTGACCGGCTTGAAGTGATCCAGGTCGATCAGAAAGATCACTACCGGCTGGGACGCCGCCAGCCACTCGGTCAGCAGGTCCATGAACTTGCGCCGGTTGATCAGGCCGCTCAGGGAGTCGTAATAGGCCAGGGTCTGGGTTTGCGAATGGGCCCATTGCATACGCCGGTAGCTTTGGCGCGTGTTGTTGACCAGGCGCTTGAGCACCAGGATGGGCAAGATCAACGACATGAAAGAAAACGCCGTCGAGGTCAATACGAAACGCCAGCGCTCGGCATTCTCGAAATCGCTCTCGTAAGGCAGGCCAAACACATGCATGGTCCATTCTTCCAGCCAGAACTCCCAGAGAATCGATATGCCACCCATCGTCAAGACCGCCAGCAGTACGATCAGGGTCAGGCGCAGGGGGCTGTATTGGTGGAGGTCGGACATGGGCAGTACCGGCGGAAAGAGAGCACAATGACATCATATAGCCACCATCCAATTTGCGCACCACCGTCTGTCTTGATGCGAGCATGTCAATCCTCCTGTGTAGGGCGGTTTTAAACGCTATGCCCCGCAGTAGAGCCCCCTGATCATTGCAACAAAAAGCAACAAACCGACACAAAAATGAAATAACAGCTTGTCATGCTCTGCGCTTGTTTCAGTACGCCAGGGACGGCGGCCCCCTCTCGTCGCGCGAGCCTCCATGAACCAAAGCATTGTGCACAACAAACAGGACTCCGACCTTTTCGGCCTGCTCTATGGCTTCCGCTTTCGCCCAAACGAGCGCGGCCAGGAAGTCGATTCGGTGGCGGCCCTGGGCTGCTTGAACGGCCCCGAGGTGCCGGACGAGTTCGTCTGGCTGCACCTGAGCCTGGCCCACGCCTCGTGCGAGCGCTGGATGAAGGCCAACCTGGACATGCCCGAAGAGTTTTTCGAGGCCCTGCACGAAGGCTCGCGCTCGACCCGCATCGAACACATCGACTCGGCATTGCTGGCGGTGGTCAACGACGTGGTGTTCGATTTCAACATGCTTTCCACCGATATCTCCACCCTGGTGGTGTGCGCCCGTGGGCACTTGTTGATCACCGCGCGCGTGCAACCCTTGCGCTCGGTGGACAAGCTGCGCTCGTCGGTCAAGCGCGGCGAGCTGTTCCGCTCGCCACTGGAATTGTTGGTGCATCTGCTGCGCGATCAGGGCGAGGTGCTGACTCAGTTTTTGCGCCAGACCAGCATCAGCGTCGACCATATCGAAGACCAGTTGCTGTCTCAGCGGCTGAGCAGCAATCGGGCCGAGTTGGGCGCCATGCGCCGCGTGCTGGTGCGCCTGCAACGCCTGCTGGCCCTGGAGCCGGGCTCGTTGATGCGCCTGCTGCACAAGCCGCCGACCTGGTTGCTGGAAGAAGACGTGCAGGAGTTGCGTCAGTCCACCGAAGAGTCCGCCCTGGTGATCAGCGATCTGACGGCCCTGGTCGAACGCATCAAGCTGTTGCAGGAAGAAATCGCGGCCAACCTCAACGAACAGAGCAACCGCACCCTGTACACCTTGACCGTGGTGACGGTGCTGGCGCTGCCCATCAACATCGTCGCCGGTTTTTTCGGCATGAACGTCGGCGGCATTCCCCTGGCCGCCAACGAGCATGGCTTCTGGGTGCTGGTGGCGGTGGTGGCCACCTTCACCTTGATCACCGCGCGCTGGGCGTTTCGCAAACGCTCGGACTGATCCCGCCTATTCGCCGGCCCGTGCTGCTGCCATCTGGTCGTTGAACCGCGAAGCGCAACGGCCAACTGCCGGCGTAGTTGCCGTTCGCTTCGATGCCAGCTGAAGGGCATCCTGCAGGGTCTTGATCGCAATCACTCCAGCGGCACGGTCAGCCGATCGATCACCGGACGCGTCTGCGGGCGCACGCCCCGCCACCACTCGAAAGCTTCCGCCGCTTGCTCCACCAGCATCCCGACACCGTCGGCAATCCGCGGGACGCCAGCATCCCGGGCCACACGCAGGAATGGCGTGAGGCCCTTGCCGTAGGCCAGCTCATAGGCCAGCAGCGCTTGCGTG
>CAJCIO010000089.1 GCA_903970465.1 Gammaproteobacteria bacterium | reverse complement strand
GGTTTGAACTTCCTCTATGTCCACCTCAATCGGCTGATCAAGCAGAACGACCTCGACATGATCAACGTCATCGGACCGGGCCATGGCGGCCCGGGCCTGGTGGCGCAGACCTATCTCGAAGGCTCCTATACCGAGCGCTATCCGGCGATCGAGCGCAGCCGCAACGGGCTGCACCGTCTGTTCCGGCAATTCTCCTGGCCGGGCGGCATCCCGAGCCACGTCGCGCCCGAAACGCCGGGCTCGATCCACGAGGGCGGCGAGCTCGGCTATTCGCTGGCGCATGCCTATGGTGCCGCGTTCGACAATCCGGACCTGATCGTCGCCTGCGTCGTCGGTGACGGCGAGGCCGAGACCGGTCCGCTCGCAGCAAGCTGGCATTCGAACAAATTCCTGAATCCCGCGCGTGACGGAGCGGTGTTGCCGATCCTGCACCTCAACGGCTTCAAGATCGCCAATCCATCGGTGCTCGCACGCATCGACGACGCCGAACTCGATGCCTTGATGCAGGGTTACGGCTACGAGGCCCATCGGGTCGAAGGCGATGATCCCGAGCAGGTCCATCAAGCCCTCGCTGCCGCACTCGATACCGTGCTCGGCAAGATCCGCGATATCCAGGGCGCCGCCCGCGCGCACAAAGGCTCCAAACCCCTGCCGCGGCCACGTTGGCCAATGATCATCCTGCGCACGCCCAAAGGCTGGACCGGGCCGAAGATCGTCGACGGCTTGCCGGTCGAAGGAACCTGGCGTGCGCATCAGGTGCCGATCGCCGACTTCAAGGACCCGGAGCACCTGCGCCAACTCGAAAGCTGGCTCAAGAGCTACAAGCCCGAAGAGCTGTTCGACGCCAAAGGCCAGTTGCTCAAGGAATACGCCGAGCTGGCCCCCACCGGTCACCAGCGCATGGGTTTCAACCCCCATGCCAACGGCGGCGAACTGCTCGAGCCGCTGGCCATGCCGCACTTTCATGATTACGCGGTCAAGGTCGGCCAGCCGGGCAGCGTGCGCGCTGAAGCGACACGGGTGCTGGGCGGGTTTGTTCGCGACGTGATGAAGCTCAACCTGGCAAGCAAGAATTTCCGCGTGTTCGGCCCGGATGAAACCGCCTCCAACCGTCTCGAAGCGGTGCTCGAAGTCTGGGGCAAGGCCTGGATGGCCAAGGTCGAAGAGGTCGACATCAACCTCAGCCAGAGCGGTCGGGTGATGGAAGTACTCAGCGAGCACCTGTGCGAAGGCTGGCTGGAGGGCTATCTGCTGACCGGCCGACATGGCCTGTTCTCGTGCTACGAGGCGTTCATCCACATCATCGATTCGATGTTCAACCAGCACGCCAAATGGTTGAAGGAAACCCGTACCATCCCGTGGCGCAAGCCCATTGCCTCGCTCAACTACCTGCTCACCTCCCACGTCTGGCGCCAGGACCACAATGGCCTGTCGCACCAGGACCCGGGCTTTATCGACCACGTTGCCAACAAGAAGTCCGACACCGTGCGCATCTACCTGCCGCCGGACGCCAACTGTCTGCTGTCGGTGGCCGACCACTGCCTGCGCACCCATCACTACGTCAACCTGATCGTCGCCGGCAAGCAGCCAGAGTGGCAATGGCTGGACATGGACGCGGCCGTGCGGCATTGCACCGCCGGTGCCGGTATCTGGGAGTGGGCGAGCAATAACGGCGATGCCGAGCCGGACGTGGTCATGGCTTGCGCGGGCGACGTGCCGACCCTCGAGACCCTGGCCGCAGTGACGCTGCTGCGCGAATACGTGCCGGACCTCAAGGTGCGAGTGGTCAACGTCGTCGACCTGATGGTTCTGGAAACCCGCGCCGATCACCCCCACGGCCTCACGGATGTGGATTTCGACCTGCTGTTCACCGCCGACAAGCCGGTGATCTTCGCCTTCCACGGCTACCCGGCGCTGATCCACAAACTCACCTACAGCCGCAGCAATCACGACAACTTCCACGTGCGTGGCTACCGCGAAGAAGGTACCACCACCACGCCGTTCGACATGGTCGTGCTCAACAACCTCGACCGCTACCAACTGGCCCTCGACGCGATCATGCGCGTGCCGCGTCTGCACGCCGAGGTCGACAAGGCGCAGAAGCGCTACTGGACCAGCATCGAGCGGCACAAGTTGTATGTCAGTGAAGAGGGTCAGGACCTGCCGGACATCCTCGACTGGCAATGGACCGCGCCATGAGCACAGTGCTGGCCTTGAACAGCGGGTCGTCGTCGCTGAAGTTCGGGGTTTACAGGGTCGATGGTGGACGCGTCGACACCCTGCTCAGCGGTGAGGCCGAGGGGCTGGGCGATGATGGCGCGACGTTCAGCGCCACCGGCATCAAGCAGGAACCACTCGCCGACGCCAGCATCAACGGCGTCATGCTGCGTCTCGGCCAGGTGCTGGAGCATGCCCGGTTGCCGGCGCTGGACGCGGTCGGCCACCGCTTGGTGCATGGCGGCCCGCTGCATCTGCAGCCGTGCCGGATCGACGATCAGGTCCGCCAGCAGCTACAACAGGCAAGCGTCTTTGCCCCGCTGCACACCCCAGCGGCGCTGGAAGTGATCGATCAAGCCCGCGCGCATTTCCGCAAACTGCCCCACGTCGCCTGTTTCGACACCGGTTTCCACGCCGACCTGCCAGCAGTGGCGCAGACCTTGGCGCTACCCCGTGAGTTGAAAGCGCAGGGCATTCGCCGCTATGGCTTCCATGGCCTGTCCTGTGCCTCGATCGTGCGCCAGTTGGGTGACCCCGTACCGGCGCGGCTCATCATCGTCCACCTCGGCAACGGCGCGAGCGTCACGGCCGTCAAGCACGGTCAATCCGTCGATACCAGCATGGGCCTCACGCCCAGCGGCGGGATCATCATGGGCACCCGCAGCGGCGACCTCGATCCTGGTGTGCTGATCTATCTGCTGCGGGAAAAAAAGCTCGACGCCGCGAAATTGGAACAGCTGATCGACCACCAGTCGGGATTGCTGGGGATCTCCGGGGTGGCCAGCGACATGCGCAAATTGCACCAGGCTGCAGCCGACAATGCGGATGCACGGTTGGCCATCGAGATGTTCTGCCAAACGGCGCGCAAGCAGATCGCGGCCATGGCCGCAGTGCTGGAGGGTGTGGATTTGCTGGTGTTCACCGGGGGGATTGGTGAGCATGACGGCGAGGTCCGCGAACGCATCGTCAACGGCCTGCAATGGCTGAATATCGAAGGAAAAGTGCGCACCCTGACCTCTCAGGAAGACGAACAGATCGCACTTCTGACGGCCGCACTGATTTAGCACAGTCCCCTGTGGCGAGGGGACTTGCTGCCGATACGGTGCACCCCACATCTCGCCAGCGGTTGGCACAGCGCCTCGGCAGCAATGCCCCTAACCACAGGGCCCGTTGCCGCCTGAGATCAGAACGTCGACTGAACCTGCAACCCGGCCACCACGGCGTTGCGCACTTCACGCACGCCACCCGGATGGGCAATGTATTGCAGGTTCGGCCGGATGGTCAGCCATTGGGTGGCCTGGATACCGTAGTTCAGCTCGATGTCGTACTCGGTGTGCTGCTCAGGCACAAAATCCGCATCGTCATAGCTCAAGCCGCTGGCCTGATTCGCCGCGCGGGCGTTGCGCAGGTACTGATTGCTCGCATGCAGGCGCGCGACGCCCAGACCCAGGGTATCGGCTGGACGTGCATCGAACGGCCCTTTGTACACGAGCGCGAGTTTCTGGAAGCTGTCCACCTGGGTGGTCGCCGCATCGAAGGCGCTGATGTTGGCGTATAGCACCAGGCCGCGCGAGGCGTCGCCCCCCACCGTGGTCAACTGCTGCTTGCCGATCAACCACCAGCCATGCTGGCTGTCATCGCGGCGGTAGTCATTGCCGGTCACGGCCGCCGGGCGGTTATCGGCATCTTTGTACAGGTCGTCAGCCTTGGCCGTACTGTAGTAGTACCCGGCGCGGTACTCGCCTGGCAGTTGGCCGAGCGAAGGCGTCCACACCAGTTCCACCGGGATCATCGCCCCGGAGGTACCGGCGCCATTGAGCTTGAAGCCATTGTTGTTATCAGCGTAGGAATCATTGACGGCGAACACCCCCAACTGCGCATAGACCTGGTCCGTCACGCTGTACTTGACCCGCGCACCCCAGGTGCTGACTGGGCTTTGCGTGAAGCTGTCAACATAGTTGCCCGGTTGCGAGTCACAGAACGCGAGGTTCTGAAATTCACAGTCCTCCACGGCGAAATCATCGCCGACCGCAAATCGACCGACCTTGAGATTCAGGGCGTCGTCCAACCAGCCCTTGCTCAACCACAGCTTGCTCAATCGGGTCACGCTGCCGTTGCCCGAAACCTCCTGGGTCGCCGACAGCCCTTCAGCGCGCGGATCGTTGGTACGTTCATCATTCAAGCTTTTGCCGTTGGTGTTGTTCAGCTCCAGCGCGAATGTCGCGTCCTCCCAGCCCAGCAGCTTTTGCAGATCAAATTCTGCGCCCAGCGTGAATTGATCGGCGTACCGCGTCGCGTGACTCTTGTCGTAGCCGCCGCGCAGGTTACTGGCGGATTCGCCCAGATATTCCATCTGGATATCGATACCCTTGTCGACCAGGGCCGAGCGAGTGCCGCCCCAGTCGCCGGTCATCCATTGTGAATCAGCGCCGAATGCATCATCGGCGTGGCCGACCATGCTCCAGGAGCAGGTACTGGCGATAACCAGCGCCAAGGTGGACAGGCGTGCAGGGGCTACGGTGAATCGAGACATGATCGACATCCAATATCTACAGGGCGTGACGGACAGGAACCAACGGGGTATCCGCCGTGCTGCGGATACCGATGTCACGCTTCGACTGGACAGACGGCAGAAAGTTGAGAAAAAACTGCAGCACCTATCAGCCCGACGGTTGGCCAAACGCCTGGGAAGGTCGACGCAGCGTCGGATCGAACGGGTTGATCCGCGGGCCGATCGCATTGGCCTCCCGTTTGAGCATTTCAACCACCGTGGGTAACCGATCAGGGCCCAATCGATCCGTGAGGGTGGCGACACTCAACGCCGCTACCGCATGCCCTTCGCGGTTGAGGATCGGTACCGCCAGCCCGGCCATGCCATCCAGCACGTTGGTGTTGCGCCCGGCATAGCCCAGGCGCCTGACGTTGTCGATTTCCGAACGCAGGAACACTTCGTCGTACAGCTGAAAATCCTTGAGCCGCGGCAGGTTGTAGCGGATCACCGTCTCGCGCTCTTCATCGGGCAGAAACGCCAGAATCGCCAGGCTGCCCTGCCCTACCCCCAAGGCCACCCGACCACCGATGTCGCCGGTGAAGGTGCGGATCGGGTACGGGCCTTCGCTGCGGTCCAGGCAAATGGCATCGAAGCCGCTGCGCGCCAGCAAGAACAACGAATCCCCCAAGGACGCCGACAGGCGCAACAGGCTGGGCCGCACCAGGTCGCGCAGGTTGCCGCTGTGGCCGGCGCGCGCGGCCAGGGCGAAGAACTCCAGGCTCAAGCGATAACGCTTGCTGCGCGCGTCCTGCTCGACCATGCCCTCGTCCATCAGGCTGCGCAACAAGCGGTGGGTGGTCGGCTGCGACAGCCCCACAGCCAGGGCCAGTTGCGTCACCCGTTCGCCGCCTTCTGGCACCTCGCCCAGGCAGCGCAACAGCGCGAACAGTCGAGCAACGCCGCCGGGACCTGTTTCCTTGCTGCTGGCATTCCGTTCAGTGGAATCCATATGTGATCAAAACCCTATCAAAATTCATTGGATGAAAGAAAACGAAAATAATCTTCTCTCAGTGAAATTACTCATTGAGGCCATCCTATGCCTCGTCCTACTCTCCAGTCCACAGAGGCGAAATCAAAAACAACAGCCTGGCAGCCGACTCGAGATCGCGCGCCGAACTTCTTTGCAGTAACCCTTCGCTTCTGCCCCAGACCAAAGTGCCCGCCAAGGGCCGATAACGAGGTGGAACGCAGCCATGGCTTTTCTCCAACTTCAAGGTTTATGCAAACGCTACGGCGCGATCGATGCAGTTGTCGCCACCGACCTGAGCGTGGCCAAAGGCGAGTTCGTCTCCTTGCTTGGCCCCTCGGGGTGCGGCAAGACCACCACCCTGCAGATGATTGCCGGCTTCGTCGACGTCAGCGCCGGGCAGATTGTGCTCGACGGTCGCGACATCACCCACGCCAAACCCAGCAGCCGCGGCCTGGGCGTGGTGTTCCAGAGTTACGCGCTGTTCCCGCACATGAGCGTGCGTGACAACGTCGCCTTCGGACTGCGCATGCGCAAGGTCGCTGCCGCCGACATCGAGACTCGCGTGTCCCGCGTGCTGGAGTTGGTGCGTTTGCAGGCCCACGCCGAGCGCTACCCCCGTGAACTCTCCGGCGGCCAGCGCCAGCGCGTGGCACTGGCCCGCGCGTTAGTGATCGAGCCGCCGGTGCTGCTGCTCGACGAGCCGCTGTCCAACCTTGATGCCAACCTGCGCGAAGAGATGCAGTTCGAGATCCGCCGCATCCAGTGCGAGGTCGGTATCACCACCTTGATGGTCACTCACGATCAGTCCGAAGCGCTGTCCATCAGCGACCGTGTGGTGGTCATGCAGGCCGGCCGAGTGACGCAGATCGACGAGCCGTACACGCTCTATGAGCATCCGCGCACGCGGTTCATTTCCGACTTCGTCGGCAAGGCCAACCTGCTGCCCTGCCACACCGACGCCGATGGCCGCGTGCACGTGCTGAACACCCCGGGCACCGGCGATCTGCTGTTGAGCCTGCGCCCCGAAAAAATCGATCTGCTGCCCGCGGGCAGTGGCCGCCTGCCGGGGCGCATCCTGATCCGCTATTTTCTCGGCAGCCAGTGGTTGTATCGCCTGAGCACAGCCTTGGGCGAGGTCACTGTAGTGCGGCGCAACGACGGCAGCGCGCCGCTGGCCGAAGGCACCGAGGTCGGCCTCGACTGGCCCGATGAATTGCTGCGCGCGCTGGCTCAGGACGAGGTGTCGGCATGAGTTCAGCCCCTCGCCGCTGGACCACGCCAACGCTGTTGTCGGCGCCTGCACTGCTGCTGTTCACCGGGCTGCTGGTCATGCCCCTGCTGCTGACACTGGTGCTGTCGTTCAATGTCTTCGACTACAGCGTCGGGGTCAAAAGCGACGCCTGGACCTTGCATCAGTACGTGGCGGTGTTCAGTGATTCGTATTTCTACGAGATCTTCTGGCGAACGTTCTGGATCAGCGCTCTGGTGACCTTGCTGTGCGTGGTCATCGGCGTGCCCGAGGCCTACATCCTCAGCCGTATGGGCACGCCCTGGCGCTCGCTGTTCCTGATTTTGATCCTCACCCCGCTGTTGATTTCAGTGGTGGTGCGGGCCTTTGGCTGGAGCCTGCTGCTAGGCGCCGACGGCCTGGTCAATCAGGCCATCCAGGCGCTCGGTGGACGGCCGCTGAAGCTGCTCTATACGCCCTTCGCGGTGATCATCGCGCTGGTGCATGTGATGCTGCCGTTCATGATCATTCCGGTCTGGACCTCGCTGCAGAAACTCGACCCGGCCGGTGAACAGGCGGCACTGTCGCTGGGTGCGAGCCATGCCACGGTCATGCGTTCGGTCGTACTGCCGCAGATCATGCCCGGGGTGCTGTCCGGCACCTTGATCGTATTCGGCCTGGCGGCCAGTTCGTTCGCCATCCCCGGCCTGCTCGGCGGACGGCGCCTGAAGATGGTCGCCACCGTGGTCTACGACCAATACCTCTCGGAACTCAACTGGCCCATGGGCGCGGCGCTCGCCGTAGTGCTGCTGCTGGCCAACCTGCTGATCATGCTGTCCTGGAACCGAATGGTCGAAGGCCGCGTGAAGAAATCCCTGGGGGAATGACGATGTCCCGTAACGGTCCGCTTGCGCTGTTCTTTCATGCCCTTGTAGTGGTGTTCATGCTGGCCCCTTTGGTGGTGGTGTGCCTGGTGGCCTTCACCCCGGAAAACACGTTGAGCCTGCCCACCCATGGTTTTTCGCTGCGCTGGTTCCGCGCGGTATTCGAGCGCGCCGACTTTATCGACGCGTTCTACAACAGCCTGATTCTGGCGTTCGTCGCCGCCAGCCTGGCGACCTTGATTGCGGTGCCCGCAGCGCTGGCGATCACCCGCTATCAGTTTCGCGGGCGCAATTTTTTCAACGCGCTGTTTCTATCGCCGATCATCATTCCGCACCTGGTGCTCGGTGTGGCCATGCTGCGGCTGTTTGCGCTGATGGGCGTCAACGGCAGCTTCGCCTGGCTGATGCTCGCCCACGTGGTGGTCATTACCCCCTATGTGCTACGCCTGGTGATCGCCGCCGCCATCGGCATCGACCGCAGCGCCGAGCATGCTGCCGAATCCCTGGGCGCCAGCCGCTGGACGCTGTTCCGCCAGATCACCCTGCCGATGATCCTGCCAGGCGTGGCGGGCGGCTGGTTGCTGGCGTTCATCAACAGCTTCGACGAAGTGACCTTGTCGATCTTCGTCACCTCGCCCGCGACCCAGACGCTGCCCGTGCGTATGTACGTGTATGCCACCGAATCCATCGACCCGATGATGGCCGCCGTCTCGGCGCTGGTCATCGGCCTTACCGCCGTGACCATGATCGTCCTCGACCGGGTCTACGGGCTGGACCGCGTATTGGTAGGAAAACAGTGATGACCTTGCTCAAGCGCCTGGCCGAACAGGACCGCCCGACACTGCCCTTCACCCTCGACGGCCAGCCGGCTGTCGGCCTGCTGGGCGACACCCTGCTGACCGCCGTGCTGACCCAGGCCGCGCACCTGCGCGGCAGCGATTTCAGCGCCCAGCCGCGCGCCGGCTTTTGCCTGATGGGCGCCTGCCAGGATTGCTGGGTCAAGCTCGGTGACGGCCGCCGGGTTCGGGCTTGCTCGACCTTGCTGGAAGCCGACCTGGTGATCGAACGTGAACCGGGGCTGCAGCCATGAGCAACCGCACCGTTATCGTCGGCGCCGGCCCGGCCGGTATCCGCGCAGCGCAAACCCTGGTGCAATACGGCATACAGCCGCTGTTGCTGGACGAGGGGCTGCGTGGCGGCGGACAGATCTATCGCCGCCAACCGGCCAACTTCAAACGCGACGCCAACGCGCTGTACGGTTTCGACGCGGCCAAGGCCACGGCGGTGCATCAGGCCATGGATGACTTGGCTGACCAGATCGACTACCGCCCGCAGACGCTCGTCTGGAACGCCGAACGTGGCCAACTCGATACCCTCTGCGACGGCCATGTGAGGCGCGTCGATTATCGACACCTGATCGTGGCCACCGGCGCTACCGACCGCATCCTGCCAGTGCCAGGCTGGAGTCTGCCGGGAGTCTACAGTCTTGGCGGCGCGCAGATCGCCCTGAAGTTTCAGGGCTGCGCCATCGGCCAGCGCGTGGTGTTCGCCGGCAGCGGTCCGTTGCTGTATCTGATTGCCTACCAGTACGCCAAGGCCGGCGCCTGCGTGGTCGCGGTACTCGACAGTGCGCCCTTCAGCGCGCAGGTCCGAGCGGCGCCCGCACTGCTCGGGCAGCCAGCGACCTTTGCCAAGGGCTTGTATTACCGCGCCTGGCTCACCGCTCATGGCATCGCTGTGCACAGCGGCGTACAGGTCGACGCCATCCACGGCGAACACCGGGTCAGCGGCCTGACCTCGGACCACGGCCAGACGCTGGACTGCGACGCGGTCGGCATCGGCCACGCGCTGCGCAGCGAGACGCAACTGGCCGACCTGCTCGGCTGCCAGTTCACCTGGAGCGCGCTCAACCGCAGTTGGCTGCCACAACGCGACGCGTTGGGCCGCAGCAGCGTCGAAGGGGTTTACCTGGCCGGCGACGGGGCGGGCATCATGGGTGCCGACGCCGCGCAAATGGCCGGCGAACTGGCGGCCCTGGCGCTGCTTGCTGACACCGGCGTGAACATCGACCACGGCCGGCGCAAGCAGTTGCTCGAACAACTGGCGAGCATCCAGCGCTTTCGTCACGGTCTGGAAAAAGCCTTTCCGTTCCCGACCCACTGGGCCGCCGAGACGGCTGACGCCACACTGATCTGCCGCTGCGAAGAAGTCAGCGCCGGCGACATTCGCCAAGTGGTCGCCGAAGGTCACTGGGAAATCAACCGCGTCAAAGCCCACTGCCGGGTGGGCATGGGCCGCTGCCAGGGACGCATGTGCGGCGCCGCAGCCTGCGAGCTGGTGGCCCACAGCAGCGGCCGTGGTATCGACGAGATCGGCCGACTGCGCGCTCAGGCACCGATCAAACCCCTGCCGTTCGGCGTCGAGGTGGACGCATGAGCCGGCCCTTGAGCAGCGAAGTCATCGTCCTCGGGGGCGGCATCGTCGGCGCCTCGGCGGCGTTCTGGCTGGCCCGGCACGGCACACCGGTGACCTTGCTGGAGCGCGATTTTTGCGGCGCGCATTCCAGCGGCGTCAACTATGGCGGGGTACGGCGGCAGGGGCGACCGCTGATCCAATTGCCATTGTCGCAACGTGCTCATGAGATATGGGGCGAGTTGCCGGGACTGCTGGGTATCGACGGAGAATACCTGCGCAGCGGCCATCTGAAACTGGCCCGCAGCGATGCCGACATGGAGCGATTGGTCGCCTACGCCCACGCCAGCCGTGGCTTCGGCCTCGATCTGCAGTTGCTTGATCGTCAGCAACTGCGCCAACGCTTCCCGTGGATCGGAGACGTCGCCGTTGGCGCCTCGTTGTGCCCCGACGACGGCCATGCCAATCCGCGACTGGTTTCACCGGCCTTCGCCCAAGCGGCGAAGCGCGCGGGAGCAAGGGTATTCGAGCAAAGCACCGTGGAGACTGTCGAGCATCATGGCGGGCTATTCAAGGTGCGCTGCGCCAACGGCTTGCAGGCCGAAGCGCCGTGGCTGATGAACTGCGCCGGTGCCTGGGCCGGCACGGTAGCGGCCTGGTTTGGCGAAGGGGTACCGATGCAATCCGGCCACCCGGCGATGCTGGTGACCGAACCGCTGCCGCGGGTGATGGACGTCAGCACCGGCGTCGAAGGTGGCGGTATCTATGCGCGGCAGGTCGCGCGTGGCAACTGCGTACTCGGCGGCGGTCAGGGCTTTGCCTTGGATTCGAGCACGGCACGCCCTGGCCAGGCGGCCGTGCTGGATATCCTGCGTCATGCCGCCGAACTCTACCCGTTCTTGACCGGCGCCCAGGCGATTCGCACTTGGAGCGGCACCGAAGGTTACCTGCCCGACCGCGAACCGGTGATCGGGCCCAGCAGCACCACCCCAGGCCTGCTCCACGCGTTCGGCTTTGCCGGTGCCGGTTTTCAGATCGGCCCGGCAGTCGGTGAAGTACTGGCACGGTGGGTCTGCGAGGGCCGCAGTACACGACCGATCGAGGCGTTTTCGATTCGCCGTTTTCAATCCATTGCCTAGAGGAAGATTGCACCATGAACCACGTCAAACGTTGCACTGCATCCCTGTCGCTCTTGGCCCTGATCGCTGCTGCCGGCAGCGCACAGGCCGACCCGACCCTGTACCTGGGCATGAACGGCGGCACCATGGAGCGGCTGTACGCCGACAAAGTGCTGCCGGCGTTCGAGAAGGCCAACCACGTCAAGGTGGTGATCGTCCCGGGCACCTCCTCCGACATCCTTGCCAAGGTCCAGGCCAGCAAGGACAACCCGCAGATGCACGTGATGTTCCTCGATGACGGCATCATGTATCGCGCCATCTCCATGGGCCTGTGCAACAAGCTCGAGGACAGCCCGGTGCTGGCCGACATCCCGGCCAAGGCGAAGATCAAGGAGCAAGCCGTAGCCGTATCCCTGGGCGTCACCGGGCTGGCCTACAACAGCCGCCTGTTCCAGGAAAAAGGCTGGGCCGCACCCACCTCGTGGATGGACCTGGCCGACCCGCGTTTCAAGGACAAAGTGGTGTTCCAGTCGCTGGCCTCGTCGACCTTCGGCCTGCACGGTTTTCTGATGTTCAACCGCATCCAGGGCGGTACCGAAACCAACGTCGAGCCAGGCTTCACCGCCTGGCCGAAGACCGTCGGCCCCAACGTGCTCGAGTACATCGCCAGCTCGGCGAAGATCTCGGAGATGGTGCAGACCGACGAAGCCGCCGTGTTCCCCCTCACCCCGACCCAGGTCACCGCCCTGAAGCTCAAAGGCGTGCCGGTCGAATACGCCCAGCCCAAGGAAGGCGCGGTGGTGCTCAACGTCGCCGAGTGCGTGATCGCCCACAACGACCAACCCGAACTGGCGCAAAAACTGGTGGCCTTCCTGCTCTCGCCAGAGGCCCAGGCGCCGGCGCTGGAAGAAGGCGACCAGATCCCGTCCAACCCGAAAACCCCCACCACCGACAAGACTCGTGCGGGTGTCGAGGCCATGGACAAATACCTCGAGACCGCGATTTCCATCGACTGGGATCAGGTCAACCAGCAGCGGCCGGAATGGAACGCACGGTGGAGCCGTTCGATCGAGCGTTAGGCCTTTGCGTAGCGGGGTTCATGACCTTTGCGCAGGTGGTCATGGCCGCTTCGCGGGTTCTGCCCGCGACGCGGCCGGCACTGACAACCTGGCTCAATCTGCTACCTTAGAGCCCAGCCCCCGCCCACACCAAGGACACCCATGAACCGTTCGCTATTGGCCCTGACCTTCGCCGCGCTGCTGGCCCCAGCTCTGTCTCACGCTGCGACCTCGTCCACCGCCATCACCGACGGGCAATACCAGCAGATCCTCAAAGGCTCATGGCGGGCACCGGAGAACAGCGTCCGCGATCCGTACCGTCATCCAGAGCAAACTCTGAAATTCTTCGGCCTGCGCCACGACCAGACGGTCATCGAGATCACCCCAGGCGGTGGCTGGTACAGCGAAGTCCTCGCCCCGTTGCTCAAGGATCACGGCCGCTACATCGCCGCCCTGCAAGGCCCGACGCCCACTGACACCCTCAAGCGCAAATTCGATGCCGACCCCGAGCATTACGCCAAGGCGCAATTCGTCACCTTCGATCCAGCCGCGCCAGTATTCGGCAAACCGGCCTCCGCCGACCTGGTACTGACCTTCCGCAATGTGCACAACTGGGTCATGGCCGACGACGCCGCGCAGATGTTCTCGGCATTCTTCAAGGTACTCAAGCCCGGCGGCGTGCTCGGCGTGGTCGACCACCGCGCCAAGGACGGTGCCGACCTGCAGAGCATCAAGGACAGCGGCTATTTGCCGACCGCCTACGTGGTCAAGCTGGCGACCGCGGCGGGGTTCAAGCTTCAGGCGCAAAGCGAAATCAACGCCAACGCCAAAGATACCAAGGACTACCCAGGCGGCGTGTGGACACTGCCGCCGACGCTCAAACTGGGTGATCAGGATCGGGCCCGGTATGTTGCGATCGGCGAGTCGGATCGGATGACGTTGCGGTTCGTCAAACCTGCCAAGGTCGAGAAGTAGATCGAGCCCCCCCAAAAGCGAGTTGAAATGAATGATTCATTCCCTGAAGGAGCCTCAGGCATGAGCCAACCGCTGCCCACCGATGGCCAGGAGCGCTTGCTGGTATCCGTAGACTGGCTCGCCGCCCATCTGCGAGATCCTGACGTGGTGATTCTCGACGCCACAGTGCTGCTGCCCTCCCCGCGTTTCGACGGCGACTATCGCGCGGACAGCGGCTACCCTGGCTGGCTCGACGAGCACATTCCAGGCTCAAGGCACGCCGACTTGACGGGCGATCTGCATGACCCCGACGCCGACTACAGCTTCGCCATGCCCGCGCTCGCCCCGCTGGCCCAGCAGTTGCAACGCTTGGGCATCGATGACCACAGCCGCATCATCATTTACGACCGCAACGATGGCTTCTGGGCCGCGCGCCTGTGGTGGATGCTGCGCAGTGTCGGCATCCACGCGAGCCTGCTCGACGGTGGCCTGACGGCCTGGCGAGCGGCCGGACAACCGACCGACACGGGGCCAGGCCCTGCGCAACCCAGCCCATCGGCACCCACACTGCGCCTGCAACCTGGCCATTGGGTCGATCAACAACAGGTGCTAGCCGTCAGCCAAGGCCAGGCCGCGGGCCAATTGGTCTGCGCGTTGGGCCAAGGTGTGTTCGAAGGCACCGCCGCTACCCGCTACCACCGCCGCGGACACATCCCGGGCAGCCTCAATCGCCCCGCGCGGCAACTCTTCGATGAGCAGGGTCGCTACCTGCCCCGCGCTCAACTGCAGGAAGCGTTGGGTGCGGCGCTGCTGGTCAGCCATGCGCCCGTGCTGCTGTACTGCGGGGGCGGTATCTCCGCCGCCGCCACTGCCTTCGCCCTTACCCTGCTGGGCCGTGCCAACGTAATGATCTACGACGGCTCGCTGCAGCAATGGAGCGCCAACCCCGCCTTGCCGATTACCACCGGAGCAACACCCACCTGATTTGCCGATTCAATGCCAATGCCTCATCCTGCGCGCCTCATGAAGGGCCATGCAGCGGCCGCAAGATGCGCCTCGACGAGAAGTGCTACGACACCGGCGCCAGCCTCAGGGCGTGACGTGGGCGAACCCGCTGGCAACGGTTACCTTTTCCGCGTCGCACCGCGTACCTGCGCGGCTGTCGGTCACAGTCAATGTCTGAAGGAGTCAACGCGATGTCCCCTCTTGAAATCATCGCTGTCATGGTCAATGTCGTCGGCGTCTGGCTCACGGCGCGGCGCACCCCGTGGTGCTGGCCGGTGGGCGTGGTGGCGGTGCTGCTGTACGTGTGGATCTTCTACGACGTCAAACTCTATTCGGACATGCTCCTGCAGCTGGTCTTCGCGGTGCTGCAGGGCTACGGCTGGTGGCGCTGGCAGAACGGGCGCATCGACCACGGCAAGGTGCGCATCGAACGCCTGCCCGCGCGATTGGCGGCGATCGGCCTCGCGGCGGGTGCACTGATCTCGGTATTGCTAGGCGGCGCCATGGCGCATTTCACGGACGCCTCGCTGCCCTGGCTGGACGCCAGCCTGACCGGCTTCAGCTTGGTGGCGAGCTACTGGGCGGCGCGCAAATTCATCGCCAGCTGGTGGCTGTGGATTATCCTCGATGCCATCTATACCGGGCTGTACTACTACAAGGCTCTGACCCTCACCGCTGCGCTCTACGCCGGCTTCATTCTGCTGGCGGTCTATGGCTTGCGCGCCTGGCAACGGGATGTGGAGAACGACAACGCCGCGGCGCCGCTGCCGTCATGAGCGCAGACCTCGACGCAGGCCGCCTGCAACGCGGCGAACGGCAGGCCCCAGAGCACGAGATAGCCGAACACTTCGGCTGCACCGCAACGCCTGTGCTCCGATCAGAGCGGTGCAGTGGTGAAGTATGACCAGGCGCATGACCGGGCAGACCCCGGTCACACAGGTGATATGGGCGATATGAGCGTTGCCAGGCAACTCCAAAGTGGTACGCGGCATGCCAGCCTTGTCTATGTGCGCCTCGCCGCCTTCGCGCTCCAGGCTCACCGTCTGCGGTTTACTGCCTTGTAGGTGAGGGAGTGGCTGGCTAGTACCGAGTACCGAGTACCGACAGCGACGTCGCGTTTTGCGCCAGATGAAACTATTCCCCGCTCGATTCAAGCACCAGGTGCTGTTGCGCACCTGGTTGGCTGTGTTGTGCCAGGTAAGTTCGTTTCGGTTTGCCAAGTACGAAGTCCAGCAACTGCGGCATGCCCGATGGGCCGAAGCTGGCGAAGTCGGCCTTGCCAGCGGCACTCAGTGCAATCGTGTTCTGCGTCTGCGTCTGCGTGTCGTGCTCGATGCGGCTCGGAGGTTGAGTCTGGAGAGATTCGGCAAGCAGTGACGACTGGAGCGTCTGGCGCTGGACGTTTGGCCTTTGCGCATTAGTAGTCGGGCGCAATATTGACGGAGCTGAGCCATCGGCGCCGTGCAATTGGCTACCGGACGGGCGGCTACTGCCGGCGGCTTGCTGGCCGGCCGGCTCACCCGCCATCGTCTGTCTGGCCTTGGTGGCTATTGCAGAAGGTGCTCTAGCAGCCGCTTGCCGTGGCGCCGCGGATTTCTGGAACAGTTTGCCGACCCCTTTCAGCATCCGCTTACCCACGCTGCCCAGTGAGTGAGAGGCACGCTGCGTCGGTGGCTCGCTACGTTGGTGAAGATTCACGGCAGCACTCGAACTGGCCAAGGCGTCCAGCGGAGCGAGGGTTTTTACGGTACTGCGATTTATGGTCGGTACGTACATTTTCATATCACCGTGAATACTTTATCCGCGTATATCCGCGTAATGATTTGGCACAACTATGAAAATCCACGGAACTCCATGAGTGGCAGTAACCGCGCTTCGGTTCCTTCGCTCGTTGAAATATATGTTCAATACCGACCAGTGCCAAATCGCTCATGGTGATGGGCTCCGAATTAAAAACACCTTACGAAAGCGTAGCCTTCGCAGGGTGTCGGGGGTCAACACCGGTTGAAAAATGACCCTCGACGCCAGCTACGTAGTCCCCTCCGACCTTCGCCCTGCTGCACACGTCCGGACGGGAGCGTAGAAGCGCTGCCCATGTAGGTTCTACGCTCAGCATTCATAAAAATGGAACCCAACTGGCTTGCTACACCACACACCTCCAGGTGGACACGTCTTGAAAATTTTATATCTTTGGAGAGTATGCTCTCAGGCCACGCAGAGAGCATTCCGATTCCACTGAAATCACGTTGCGCAGGCACTACCCTCTGTTCATACGAGAAAAAACATGGCAAATAGAGTAACGGAAAGCTATGTCGCCCGAGACATACACATCATCCATAAAAATCAATCAGAGCTTGACACCGTCAATGGTGCCCTGAGCAAGATATATAACGATGGGAACGGTGCAGGGGCCTCGTTGTTATCTGCAATTTACCGCAATTGCCGAGGGAACCAAGGTGTCTATATTAGACTAACCAGTGGAAGCAGCGAGACGTTTCCAGAGCTAACCAATGAGCAACGTTACAGATTGAGTGAGGAACGTGGTATCAATATATCGAGCGATTACTCTGATCCCATACATAACGAGGCCGCGTGGAGACTTTCTTTCAAAAATGATGACGGTCATCACGGCGAGGGCGTTGATGCGTTTATTAAGTGGCGAGCAGACCAGTACGTACATATTGATTCACGGGGGAGGCCTTCGGGCGCTACAAATAGTAATCTCGCGTTTACCTCCCTGGCCCATGAATTGGTACATGCGTATCGAATGGTCAAGGGCAGTGTGATTGACTCGAGAAGGACAGAGGAAAGAAGGGCCATAGGCCTCGGCCAATTCAGTGATTCAAGATTTTCTGAAAATGCAATCAGGGACGAACATAATTTACGGCTCCGCGCTCGATATATAAGCTATAATCTAAGCTCAGATGAAGACTCACCCGAGTCCGGGTCTGACTATTACTAATTGAGGTAGTGTAGTGGTCTAATGAAACCGGACACCCATTTACGCCAGAATGCTCGCCATATGGCGATACCGCTTCACGCAGAGCATGAGTCAGCGCGGTAACTGCCATGATAATGCCCCGATGGAGCGGAATATCGGCCGGTTCCTGATGGAACGGTACAACGGGCGTCGATCGCGCCAGTTCAACAAAGACCTGGCGCCTGCCGTTGCCAAAAAAACTTAACGCAGTGTCCGGGGTTATTTGACCACTACATCCCCAACGAAATAATCCCAAAAAAAATATTAAAACTTTGCTATTACAGCTTGTATTATTATATTGATGCACTAAGATGTTTTAAACATAAACCATGCACGTAGGAGCGACAAAATATGAATGCAATTGACTTTGCCCTGACAGTGACTGATGATAGGGTTTCTGGAGTAGCTAGTGTTCCAAAAGACCTTGAGTGGGACATTGGTTGGGATTGGTTTTTTTAATTTCAACAAATAACTGTTCTATGAGTAAAATAAGCTGCCGGCATGCTATGCCGGCGGCTTATTAATTTTCAACTAACTATTAAATAATGACTTGTCTGGGCTGCAACTCCATGACCTCCGTACCGGCAATGAAGTTTTGGTGCTGAGGCTATCAGGTCAGCCTTGAACGATTGGTCGTCAATCACCTTGCCTACTTCAATATTGGTCAAGGCCTCGCGGGTAAAGCGACTGCGCTCCTCCTCCTGGTCGATCCCGACAAGACCGAACAACCGCGTATAGAGTCGGCTGAGTTGGTTCGCGCTGTAATACGTCGCGCCACTGCGCGCTGATTTTCAAACCTTCACAAGTGCGACCGGACACGAAAAACGGCGAGTCAGGATCGAGGCCGCAAAAGCCATTGCTCTAGTAGAGACACCGTGACCGAGTGCTAGGCGTTCGGCAAGGTGCGCGTCTATGGCATTGGTCAACTTCTTGCTGGTCCAGCACAACGGCCTATAACGATGGTTGTAGCCTATTTCTGCACGCACATGGGAGTCAATCAGCACAGCACCTGATTCGGAGAGGTAGTCGCTCACGCGCAGGCGGCAAACCTCCGTCACGGTCATGACGGTGCCAAAGCATGCAAGCGGGGTCGATTGAGAAAACGGAAAAATCGTACGATAAGCCTTTGGCCCGTCAGGTTGAGGCCATAGAACCTAGTGCCAAAGCGTCAGAAAATGGAGAAAGCGGCCCTACACTGACGCGGACGAGTAAGCTGCCTGATGCACGGTTGAGGTATAGCCCAAACTGACAGCACGCTTGACGACACATTTTTATTCACTATGATTATATTTGAATCGTACTGAATCAGGATTAATCACATATGGCAACCACCGCCAAAACCCGATCCGTCACAGCTCACGTCCCGGTGCAATTGGCGGAAAAAGTCGATTTGATGGCTGAGCGTCTGGAGCGCTCTAAGAACTGGATCGTCAAGCAAGCCCTGTCTGCTTGGATAGACCAGGAAGAAGAGCGTAGTCGCCTGACCCGTGAGGCCTTGGCTGATGTTGACGCTGGACATGTTATTGATCACCAAGCCGTCCAGGCCTGGGCTGACAGTCTTAGCACCGACACTCCGTTGCCGGTACCGCGCTGATGGAATTGAAATGGACAAGCAACGCGCTTTCCGACATTACCCGGCTATACGAGTTTCTGGCCTTGGCGAATCAACCTGCCGCAGCACGAGCAGTGCAGCAACTCACCACCGCACCTACCACGCTGCTGACTAATCCGCGCATTGGCGAACGTCTAGAGGAATTCGACCCAAGGGACGTACGCCGAATTCAAATCGGCCAATACGAGATGCGTTACGAGATAGCGGATTCCACTATCTACCTGCTGCGCCTGTGGCACACCCGCGAGGACCGATAGAGGAACGGAACACATCAACTGGCGGGCCTATGACTGATCGAAAAACCTTAGCGTACGATTTATTCCGAATTCTGTAGGCTTCCCGAGATGATCGCGGTGCCCTGATCGCCAAAGTTGCGGTCGAGGCTGCCATCGGCGTGCAATTGAGTCACCACGACGTGATCGTCGGCAGTACCGGTCAGCAGGATCGAGCCATCGGCGTTGAGCTTGATCGTGGCGCTGCCCGGATCGATCCCGACTGGGATATCGACCTGGCCAGTGCCGTTGAACGTGGTGTCGAGCCCCCCTTGGGCGGTGAAGCGGGTGACCTGAAAATCGAAGCTGCTGCCGTTGTAGGTCGTGTAGGACATCAGCAATTTGCCATCGGGCTGCACGGCCAGGGTGTAGCCCTGATCGATGGAGACTTCGGCGTCGATCACCGTGCGCCCGTCCGTGCCGTAGCTGTGGTCGAGGGTGCCGTCGGCGTTGAGGCGCACGATGGAGTAGTTGTAATCGGTCTCG
>CAJCIO010000088.1 GCA_903970465.1 Gammaproteobacteria bacterium | reverse complement strand
GGGCGAAGGTCACGGTGCACCAGCACATGGACATGCATCAGGGCGAGATCGACTGGGACGTGTTTTTCGGCGCGCTGGCCAGGACCGGCTTCGACGGTATCGTCACGGCGTGCGTGTTCGGCTGGGAAGAGCGCGCGGATGGGTCGGGCAAATTCATGCGCCAGGAAATCCAGAAGTACGTGGACAAATATTTTCGTTGATGGATGGCGGCCTTCCGGGCCGCTTCGCGGGCAAGCCTTGTTCAGCGTCGTGTGAGAGCAAGGCTTGTTCAGCGTCGTACACGTGTGGGAGCAAGGCTTGCCCGCGAAGAGGCCCGCTCGAACGACACCACTCCCTTGCACCTGAACAATATTTAAGCTTTATCCCCCCCGTTGGTTATGGTTTATTGGCAGCCTTTTTCCTCTGCCAAGGATTTGTCCATGCCTGCCTCCCGCCTGAAACTGCTGTTCGCCGGTACCTCTGTGCTGCTCGGCTGCGTGCTGTCGCCGTTGGCCTTTGCCCACGCCCACCTGAAAACCCAGACGCCTGCCGCCGGTGCCACGGTCGCCGCGCCCACCGAGCTGCGGCTGAGTTTTTCCGAAGGGATCGAGCCGAGCTTCAGCCAGGTCACCGTGACCGGCGCAGACGGCAAGAGCGTCGAGGTCAAGGCGCTGAACACCGCCGCCGGCGATAACAAGACCCTCGTCGTGACACCCGCCGCACCGTTGGCGGACGGCCAATACAAGGTCCAGTGGCAGGTATTGTCGGTGGACACCCACAAGAGCAATGGCGACTACAGCTTCACGGTTGGCCACTGATCCATGAGCCTTCTGGTCCTGCTGCGGTTCGTGCACTTTTCTGCGGTGCTGGTGTTGTTCGGGGTCAGCGTGTTTCGGCCGTTGCTGGTCGGCTCGCCGGCACTGCTGGCTGCCCTGCGCCGGCGCATGGACCCGTTCCTGTGCATCATCGCCCTGCTGGCGTTCCTCAGCGCGGTCGGCTGGCTGCTGGCGGCCGCGGCAGACATGGCCGGCTCCTGGCCGGTGGGCATCAAGGCCGAAACGCTGCGCAAGGTGCTGTTCGAGACCTTCTTCGGCAAGGTCTGGGCCGTGCACGTGGTGTTGTGCCTGGTGCAGCTGGTTTACTGGCGTATTCCCGGCGGGCGCTCGGCGCGCATTCCATGGGTACTGGCCAGCCTGGTGCTGCTGACTCTGGCACCGGTCGGACATGGCGCGATGTTCAACGGTATCGCTGGCGCGTTGTTGATCGCCAACCAGGCCCTGCACCTGGCGTGCACCGGCGCCTGGCTGGGCGCGCTGACCTTGCTCGCATGGATTCAGAATCGCCCGCAGGACCACGACCTGCGCGCGCTGCTGGCACGCTTCAGTGGCTATGGGGTGTGGCTGGTGGCGGGCATCATCATGTCCGGGATCATCAACGTGCGTGCCATGACCGGCAGCTTCGTGCCGGGCGCTTCAGGCTTCACGCTGGTGCTGGCCGTCAAGCTGGTACTGGTGCTGGGGATGCTGATCCTGGCCAATTACAACCGCCGCTACAGCGCGACGGCCAGTCTGGAACGCCTGCGGGCCAGTGTCTCGGCGGAATGGCTGCTGGGCATCGGGGCGTTGGCGGCGGTGTCGCTGTTGGGCACCCTGGCCCCCGTCCCGCTCAACTGAGTGGGATGAGGCCGGCAGTTCGTCCGGCGCCGCATGCGAATCCGCAGCGGTGCCGCGATGGGCCGGGTATACTGCCGCGCTCAATTACCACTGTGTACGTTTCGGAGTCGTTTATGCCTGCCAAGCCCCCTTCTGTCGTCGCCGCGCCTGACACTGGCATCGAGGCTGACATCGACGCTGCGCCGGTCATGCCCGAAACCACCCACGCTGAAACCGGCAAAGCCGCTGTGCCGGCTTTCCGTTTTCCCTTCAACGCGGGCGCCTTGACCAAGCCCGGCCCGGCCAACTATCCAGGCGCCGGCAAATCCAACCACGACAAGACACCAGGCCGCGCCCCTAACGGCACGCGTCGCTCGATGGGGAAACGCTGACAGCGATCAAGGCATCACCGGGACACTGGTGGTGACCAGGTGCGGCTGCGCCGCGCTGCTGCGGATCACTTCACTGACCAACTGCTGCGGGCCCCGGTGGCAACGGTATTTGACGCCGCGCCGAGCCTCCATGCCATTGACCGTCTCCATGCATTCGGCCTCCGAGGCATACGCCACGGGCTTGCGCTCATCGACGCACCCTTCCACACCGCTGCACAGCGTCATCACTACAAAAAAGACTGTCATCATTGCCGAGATCTCCATGCTTGCCGGGCGGTGACCCACAGTTATCCGTCGTCGTGACATCGCTGCCACAAAGCGTTCGAAAGGTCGCAGGGGTCGTCGAGAGGGGGCACAAAAGCGAATGCCGAAACACCGTATCCCTGTCGATTCAGGCGGATTCTGCGCTTGGAGATCAGGGCGGACAATGACCCGTGGCCACCACCCGTCGGAATAGCGTCATATTCTTAACAAAATTTTCACTTTGATTTTAAATGATTGATTTAACGGGATTTTTTTAACGACGTTAAGTTGGCGCACGATTTTCTGCTGACTTCTGTTAAACCCGATATTGGCGTCAAGAAGCGCTTCCGGAAGCGGTAAACCCCCGTCCCAGAGGGGTTTACCGGCTCCTGCCAGTCCAGCCGACCTCAGCCGCGACCGGCAAAAGGCATATTCGTGGCCATGACCGTCATATTCAGCACGTTCGCCGACAGCGGTAAAGACGCCATATAACGCACCGCTTGAGCCACATCCTTGACATCGCACATCGGCTCCACTGCCGTCGTGCCATTGGCCTGCAACACGCCTTTGGTCATGCGCGCCGACAGTTCCGTCAGGGCATTGCCGATGTCGATCTGGCCGACGGCGATATTGAACGCGCGGCCATCCAGCGCCAAGGTCTTGGTCAACCCCAGCACCGCGTGCTTGCTCGCCGTATAGGGGGCGCTGAACGGCCGTGGTGTGTGGGCGGAGATCGAGCCATTGTTGATGATCCGACCGCCCTGAGGCTGTTGCCGACGCATCAAGGCGAAGGCGCCGCGGCTGCACAGGTACACGCCGGTGACGTTGGTGTTGATGACGTTGAGCCAGTCCTCGACGGGCAGCTCGTCGATAGGAACGGCCTTGGCGCCGATACCGGCGTTGTTGAAGATCACATCGAGGCGGCCATAGACCTCCTCCACGGTGGTGAACAGAGCGTCGACACTGGCCTGGTCGCGCACATCGGTAGAGATGGCCACGGCCTCGTGCCCGTGCGCGCGAATTTCCTCTGCCAGCGCCTCGAGTGGCTCGAGGCGACGCCCGGCCAGCGCCAGGCGATAGCCATCGGCGGCGAGTTCCAGAGCGACCGCGCGGCCGATGCCACTTCCGGCACCGGTCACCAGCGCGATCTTGCCATGGGCGGAAGTGGTCAGGTTGTTATCGGACATTGTCGTGACTCCTTGGCGGTTATGAGCAGGTCCAGAGCTGTGCGCTCAAAGCGCCTACAGCATAGACTGCCTGCCACCGTTGCGGCCAAGCCAAATTCCGCCAGGTCAGCCTTGAACGCTAGCGGCAGTAAAGGGCGGCTGGCTCAAAACCGTGCGCAGCATGCTGCCCAATTCCTGCGGGGAATAGGGCTTGCTCAGCAGATAGGTGCCGGCGTGCAACTCGTTGTTGCGCGTAATGACCTCACGGGTATAGCCCGAGGCGAACAACACCGGGATCGGCGGTTGCCGTTGCCGCGCCCAGGCGGCCAGGTCGGCGCTCTTGATCCGTCCGGGCATCACCACATCGCTGAAGATCAGGTCCACCGCCAGCCCTTCGCGCAACCGCGCCATGGCCTCATCGCCATTGCTCGCCGCCTCGACCTGATAGCCCAGCAGGCGCAGCAACTCGATGGCGGTCTGGCGCACGCCGGGGTCATCTTCCACCACCAGCACGGTCTCGTAACCGCGCACCGGTTCGCCGTCGGCGAGCTCGATGCCCTGGGGCGGGTCGACGCCATCGTGACAACGGGCGAACAGCAGGTGCACGGTGGTGCCCAGGCCGGGCTGGCTGCTGATGGTCATATAACCGCCACTCTGCTTGACGAAGCCGAACACCATGCTCAGCCCCAGCCCTGTGCCCTGCCCCACGGCCTTGGTGGTAAAGAACGGTTCGAAGGCCCGGCGCAGCACCTCGGCGCTCATGCCGCGTCCGCTGTCGGCCAGCGCCAGCAACACGTAATCACCCGGCACCAACTCCTTGTCGGCGCAGAACTCAGCATCCAGATGGCGATTGGCGCCGGTGATGCGCAGGGTACCTTCGCCGTCCATGGCGTCGCGGGCGTTGATGGCCAGGTTGAGGATGGCGTTTTCCAGCTGGTTGCGATCAACCCGAAGATTCCAAGGGTCCTCGGGCATCTGCACATCCACGCTGATGCTTTCACCCAACGCACGCTGCAGCAGATCCCCCAGACCTTCGTAGATATGGCGCACGTTGTACACCGCCGGCGACAACGGCTGGCGCCGTGCGAACGCCAGCAACTGGGCCGACAGGCGCGCGCCGCGGTCCACCGCACCGAGCGCCGAGGTGACGCGTGCCTGCACCCGAGGGTTGTTCTGCTCGTGCCGGGCCAACAGATGCAGATTGCTGGCCACGACCTGCAGCAAGTTGTTGAAGTCGCGGGCGACGCCGCCGGTCAGCGCGCCGATCGCTTCGAGCTTCTGCGACTGGCGCAGTTGTTCTTCCATGGCGGCGCGGGCCTGGACCTCATCGATTACCCGTTGCTCCAGGGTACGCGACAGGCTCAGCAGCGCCTCTTCGGCGATCTTGCGCTCATGGATATCGATCAGCACTCCGGGGAAGCGCAGCGGTTGGCCGGCCGCGTCGAACTCGCAACGGCCACTGGCGAGCACCCATAGCCAGTGGCCGTCCGGGCGGCGGATCCGGTATTCGGCGTGGTAGTGGCTGCCATTGGCGATGGCCAAGGCGATCTGCTGGTTGACGTATTCGAGGTCGTCCGGGTGAATGATGCGCGTGGCCTCTTCAATGGGACGCCCCTCCGGCATCTGTCCTTGAGGGAAACTGAACGTGCGGGCAAAACGCTCATCGCCAGAAAGCTGATTACTGGGGATATCCCACACGAATGCGCCTAACAACGCGCCGGAGTTGAGCGCCAGCTGCAAGCGCTCGTTGGCGATGCGAAAGGCATTCTCGGCAGCCACACGCCGCTGCTCCGAGATGATGTGGTTGGTGGTTTCAATCACCACCGCCATGACCCCGGCCGGCGCGCCGTCATCCCCCGGGCACGGACTGTAGTGCAGGTCCAGCCACACCGTTTCGGGCTGGCCGTCACGCAGCAGCACCAGTTCCTTGTTGCTGTAGGACAAGGTGCCGCCGGCCAGGCAGGTGTCCACCACATGGCGGTTGAACTCCGCCACCTCAGGCCAGCCCAGCTCGACGGCAGTACCGAGCAGATAGGGGTGACGCCCGCCGGCGAACACTGCATAGGCATCGTTGTAGATCATGTAGCCATCCCTGCCCCACAGCATCACCAACGGCATCGGCGAGGCCAGCAAAAACTGCACGGAGTGGCGCAGCGCTGGGCTCCACTGCTGCAACGGTCCGAGGCCCGTGGTGGACCAGTCGAGCGCGCGAATACGCTCGGCCATTTCACCACGCCAGCCGGCACAACCGTGGTCATCAGATAGAAAGGACATCGGGCAACTCGAAAAAGGCGGCAGAGATGGTTTTGCGTTGAGGGCTGTATAGCCTATCTGCGATGGCGCTTCAATCTCCGACCGGTGGCAATCGTCAGGGTTCAGCCATGCACCGCGGGTGCACGACCCATCGCCGCTGGCGACACCGGTGCAGGTTGCCCATACCCATCGCGATCAAGAGCGCTTATCATGCGCGTTTCCCTTGGTCAGCCTTCCTAGCCCATGTCCGAGCACCCTCCCCACGAGCCCTGCGGCCCGCCTGCAGCCGCCAAGCCGTCTGCCGTCGGCTCCGAGGCTATGCTGCAGACTTTCCTGCAGCAACAGGGACGGATGGAAAAACAGCTGAGCCGGTGGGTGGCCTGCCGCGCCACGGCGGCGGATCTGGTCCAGGAGCTGTTCATTCGCCTGTGGCGGCGCAAGGATGTGCAGGTCGAAGATCTGGGCCAGTACATGATGCGCAGCGCGCGCAACCTGGCCATCGACCATTTGCGCAGCCAACGCAGCCGCCTGCGTACCGAATCCGCGCTGCTGCCCGAGCAAATGCTCGGCGCACCGAGCACGGTGGAAGATGGCCATCAGGCCGACCATGATCTGCATCAGGTGGATGCAGCGCTGCGTACTCTGCCCGAGCGCACTCGCCACGTGTTCCTGCTCAATCGTATCCATGGCCAATCCTATAGCGAAATTGCCGATGCCCTGGGAATCTCCTCCAGCGCCGTGGAAAAGCATATGATGCGGGCCCTGCAAGCCTGCAAAGACAGCATCGACATGGACTCGTCCAGCCGTGCCAGCCACCGGAAGGCCCGACCATGACCCCGACTACCCCTGCGGCGCGCCAGCAGAGCGAAGACGTCGCCCTGCTGTGGGTCACCCGCCTCGCCGCCGAGCCTGATAACCGCCAACTGGCCGAAACGCGCTTGAGCCCTCAGGAGCGAGGCGACCTGCAGCGCTGGCTCGACACCGATACCGGCAATGCCCAGGCTTACGCCCGTGCTCGCCAGTTGTGGCACTTGACCGCGATGCCGGCGGCGCGCCTGGCGAATGAAGAAGCCCCCGCGTTGCAAGCCATGCTTCGCCGTGCCCGGCAGCAACGTCACCGACCACGGCGGCGCCTGGCGGCTCTGGCGGTTGCCGCGAGCCTGTTGTTCGCGGCTGTCTCGATGCTCGCCTGGCAGCCCGAGCGCTGGATCGACAACCTGCAGGCCGACTACCACAGCGCGCCTGGGCAACTGCGCACCGTGACCCTCGCCGATGGCAGCGAAGTGACCCTGGACGGCGACAGCGCCCTGGATGTGTCCTTCACCGACGCCGGCCGCACCGTGCACTTGCGCCGTGGCGCAGCGTTCTTCAAGGTCCGCCACACCGGCCAGGCCTTCGTGGTGCACGCCGACACCGGCGAGGTCACGGTGCTCGGTACGCGCTTCGAGGTGCGCCGCGAGCCGCATGACACCGAAGTCACCGTCGAAGAAGGCCGAGTCGCAGTCAGCCCGCTCCAGGGCATCGCCCCTCAAGTACTCACCGCCGGCCAACGCATCCACTACCGCGACGGCCTTTCCGGCGCCCTGCAGAACATCGACCCGCAACAGGCCTTCGCCTGGCGCACTGGCCGCCTGAGCTTTCGCCGCGTGCCGCTGGCCGATGCGCTTGCCGTGGTGCAACGCTACTACCCGCAACGTATCGTGCTGCTGGACAGCACCCTCGGCGCCCGCCCGGTCAGCGGCGAGTTCAGCAGTCAGGATCCGACGGTGGTCCTCGCCGCCTTCCAGGCCGTGCTGGGGTTTTCGCAACAGCGCTTGCCGGGCGGTACCTTGCTGATTCATTGACCCGTGCGCCTGCGATTGCGAACCGATACAAAAAACAAGGCTGCCGCTATGCCCATCACCTTGAAACACTGCCTGTCTTTGGCCGTGCTCGTCTTCGCCACCGGCGCCAACGCCGAGTCCGCGTCTGGGTCTGCGTCCGGCTCGCGAGACCTGCAGGTACGCGAGCGCATTCAGACCGTCATGCGGCAATACGATATCCCCGGGATGGTGGTGGCCATTACCGAGCAAGGCCGACATCGCTTCTACAGCGTCGGCCAGGCGACCCGAACACCCGCTACGGCAGTGAGTGCCGACACGCTGTTCGAAGTGGGCTCGATCAGCAAGACCTTCACCGCCACCCTGGCGGCAGTCGCCCAGGTCGAAGGCCACCTGCGACTGCAGGACCGGGTCGCCGACGCTATCCCGTCGCTGGCAGATTCGGCGTTTGGCCAGCTGCCGCTGCTGGCCCTCGCGACTCACACCACCGGGGGCCTGCCCTTGCAGGTGCCCGACGCAATTGACAGCTACCCACACCTATTGCGCTACCTGCAAGCCTGGCAGCCAGAGCATGCGCCGGGCAGTTATCGCACCTACTCCAATATCAGCATCGGCCTGCTGGGTGTGATTGCCGCCCAAGCACTGGCGCAGCCTTACGATCGCGCCTTGGCGCAACAGATCTTCGAGCCCCTGGGCATGCACCACAGCTTTATCGACGTGCCCGCCAGCCAACAGCGTTCTTATGCGTTCGGCTACACCAAGGACAACCGTGAAGTACGCGTCAATCCTGGCGTTCTTGCTGCCGAGGCCTACGGTGTGAAGACCTCCGCCCGAGACATGCTGCGCTTCGTCGATGCCAATCTCGGTCGCCTCGATCCGCACTCGGTACTCGGCCGCGCCATTGCCATGACCCACACTGCCTATTACCGGGCCGGACCGTTTGCCCAGGCGTTGATCTGGGAGCAGTACCCTTCGTCGGCGCCGCTGGCGGCATTGGTGGACGGCAATGCCAGCAGTGTCATCACCCAGGGCCTGCCTGCCACCGCGATCGATCCCCCTCAGCCAGCCCCTGCTGCGAGCTGGATCAACAAGACTGGCTCTACCAACGGCTTCGGTGCCTATGCGGCGTTCATGCCTGCCCGTCAAAAGGGCATCGTCATCCTCGCCAACAAGAACTACCCCAACGAAGCCCGGGTGCGCCTGGCGTATGCATTGCTGAACTGAATCTGCAGCCAGCGCGGCACGAAGACGCCTTTGCTGCGTGCACATCAATCGCTAATGAGATATATTCGCATCAATTTCCCTGACCAAGAGCTCTCCCCGCGATGCGCTGCCGGTTGCCTTATACCTTGCTGGCACTCTTCCTCAACGGCATCGCGGCAGCGCCCGGCAGCTTCGCCGCCAACCTGGTCCACAGCGCAGCACCGCGTTACAGCTTCGCCCTTCCCGCACAACCTTTGAGTGATGCCTTGGCCGCCGTCAGTCGCTTGACCGGCCAGAACGTGGTGTACGCCGAAGACCTGCCCTTTCGTTTGCAAGCGCCGCCGCTCAAAGGCACCTACAGCGCCGAAGAAGCCTTGGCGCGGTTGCTGGCCGGCACCTCACTGTCGGTCCAGCGCAGCGACGTGCATACCCTGGCGATCAGTGAACTGCCCCGCGCAGACGACAACATCCAGCTGCAACCCTTGAACATCGACAGCGACCGCCCGCGCGGCTATCAGCCCGATGCCGTGACCCGTGTCAGCCAGTCCCGTCAGCCCTGGCTGGAACAACCCCAGGCCATCAGCCGCGTCAGTCACGAGGTGCTGCGCGACCAGCAACCGCGCAACCTCGATGACGCCTTGCGCCATGTCAGCGGTCTGACCCAGGGCAACACCTTGGGCAGCACCCAGGACACCCTGATCAAGCGCGGTTTCGGCGACAACCGCGACGGCTCGATACTGCGCGACGGCATGCCCGTGGTGCAGGGCCGCAACTTCAACGCCACCACCGACAGCATCGAGGTGCTCAAGGGCCCCACCGCTCTGCTGTACGGTATCCAGGACCCTGGCGGGGTGATCAACGTGATCAGCAAGACCCCGCAACTGCATCCCCGCAACGAGCTGCAAGCCAAGGCGTCGAGCTTTGCCCACGGCCGCGATGGCGGTGCTGTGACACTCGACAGCACTGGCCCGCTGTTCAGCGACGCAACCGGTAGCAACGGCCTGGCCTATCGGATGGTCATCGATCACCAGGACGATACCTACTGGCGCAACTACGGCCAGCACCGCGAGACCTTGGTGGCGCCGTCGCTGGCCTGGTACGGCGAGCGCGATGAAGTGCAGATCGCTTACGAGCACCGCACCTTCGTCACGCCCTTCGACCGCGGCACGGTGATCAACCCCAATACGGGCCACGTGCTCGACATCCCCTACGATCGGCGCCTGGACGAGCCGTTCAATGACATGGCCGGGCGCTCGGAGCGGGTGCGCCTGAGCTACCTCCGTTACTTGGATGACGACTGGCAACTGCGCGCGGCTTACAGCTACAACGAAGAATCCTACGACGCCTATCAAGTGCGCATCAGTGGCGTGAACACCCAGACCGGAACCCTGACACGGCGCATGGACGGCACTCTCGACTCGATCAGCCGCGATCAGCAAGGCCAGCTCGAGCTGTCCGGCAGCACGCAGCTTTGGGGCCAGACGCACGATCTGCTGCTCGGCATGAGCGACGAGCACCGGCTCTACTACCGCGGCGATCTGCTGCGCCAAACCGCCCTGAGCACCTTCAGTTACCTGGACCCGGTGTACGGCCGTGAAGTCGCGCCCACCACCGTCTCGTCCAGCGACAGCGATCAGTCTGACCGTCTGCGCACCACCGCCTGGTACTTGCGCGACAGCATTCACCTCAACGATCAATGGATCGCCACCCTCGGCGCCCGCGCCCTGGTATACGACCAGTACGCCGGCCGCGGTCGGCCGTTCCACGCCAACACCGACATCAACGGCAGCGCTTGGGTGCCGAGCGCCGGCCTGGTCTACCGCTTCGCCCCGCAGTGGTCCTGGTACGCCAGCTACAGCGAATCGTTCAAGCCTAATTCCAGCATCGCCCCGCTCAATGCTGCCACCACGCAGATCATCGATTCCACCATCCGCCCGGAACAAGCCAAGGCCTGGGAGACCGGCCTCAAGTACGAGCGCGATCAAGGCCTCACCGCCAGCCTGGCCCTGTACGACATCCGCAAGCGCAACGTGCTGGTCAGCGAGACCATCAATGACGAGCCCGTCAGCCGTAACGCCGGCGCCGTGCGCTCACGCGGCATCGAACTGGAAGCCAGTGGCACCGTCGCCGAGCACTGGGAGCTGATGGCGGCGTACTCGTTCACCGACGCCTGGGTCACCCGCGATCCACAGTTGCAAGGCAAGCCGCTGCAGAACGTGCCGCGTCAGAGTGGCTCGTTGTATGCGAGCCGGGATATGGGCAGTTTGATGGGCCTGGGCGACGTGCATATCGGCGGTGGCCCGCGCTACATCGGCGAGCGCGCCGGTGACGCCGCCAACAGCTTCCGTCTGCCAGCGTATACGGTGACGGACGCCTTCGCGCGGCTGGACACCCATGTGGGGGGGCACAAAATGCAGTTGCAGTTGAACCTGAACAACCTGTTCAACCGCGAGTATTACCCGTCTAGCGTGAGCCAGTACATGGTATCGGTGGGCGATCCGCGGCAGGTGGTGCTGTCGAGTAGTGTGGAGTTTTGACGGGTAAATGGCGGTGAGGCGTCTGGCCCCTTCCCCGCCGAACACGCACCCTTGCTGCCACAGATGCATGCCGATAGTTCCGCCCCTGTGGGAGCACAGCTTGCTGGCGAAGAGGCCAGTGCAGCTCCCAAAAAATCAGACTAAATGAAAATTATTCAAACTTTTTACTGAGGTGTTTACCCTCGGCCTCCGTGTAGTGAATGAAAAGCAATCTTATTCGCACTCACTTCACACGGATCACCACTCATGAAACACCCTGTAGCGATGGCGCCCGGCGCCGAGATGGCGTCATATTTGGCGATGGATGGCGGCTGGATCTTGGGCAAGCCCCCTCGCTACAGGGGCACGGCATGCGCGGCGGGCGTCTTGATGCTGGCGTTGGGGCAACCGGTGTGGGCAGCGGCCACCCTTGAACTAGGCGCCGTGAATATCGATGGCACCGCCGAGCAGACCCCAACCGAGAAAAGCCAGGTCAGCTATCAGGCGGTCAGCTCCACCGTAGCCACGCGCACCGAGACACCGCTGATCGAAACGCCGCAGTCGGTCAACGTCGTCACCCATCGGGTGATCGAAGACCGCGCCCCGCAAAGCCTGGACGAGGCCATAAACGCGGTCAGCGGCGTCAAGCAGGGCAACACCCTGGGCGGCACTCAGGACGCGATCATCAAGCGTGGCTTTGGTACCAACCGCGACAACTCGATCATGCGTGACGGCATGCAATCGGTGAACGCGCGCAACTTCACCCCCACCACCGAACGCGTCGAAGTGCTCAAGGGCCCGGCGTCCATGCTCTACGGCGTGCAGGACCCGGGTGGCGTGATCAACGTGGTCACCAAGAAGCCGCAACTGACCCAGGCCAATTCCATCTCTGCCTGGGACACCAGCTTCGGCGGCGGTGGCGCGCAGATCGACAGCACCGGACCGCTGGGTAACACCGGCCTGGCCTACCGTTTTATCTATGACAAGCAGCAGTACGATTACTGGCGCAACTTCGGCAGCACGGACCAGGAAGTGATCGCGCCGTCGTTGTCGTGGTTCGGTGAAGACACCACCCTTACCGCCGCCTACGAGCACATGGAGTATTCGGTGCCGTTCGACCGCGGTACGCAGATCAACACCACCACCGGCAAGGTCCTCGACATTCCCCGCTCGCGGCGCCTGGACGAGCACTTCAACATCACTACCGGGCGCTCGGACGCCTTCAACCTCAACGCCGAGCATCGCCTCAATGACGACTGGACCCTGCGCGCCGCGTATGGCTACAGCCGCAACTATTACAACGATCACCAGTCGCGCTACATTTCCGCCAACTTCGCCACGGGCCAAGTGACCCGCCGTGGCGATGCGACCCGCGACGCCTTGCAGGTGGCCCACACTGCCACCGTCAACGCGCTGGGCGATCTGGAATTGGCGGGCATGCGTCATGAGGTGCTGGTGGGCGTCGACTACATGAAAAACGACCGCACATTGGGCGACCTGATTCGCAACGTCAACGACACTGCCTTCAATTACAACGATCCGGTCTACGGTCAGGTGCCCGTGCCGAGTCGCGTCAGCGCTGCCAACAGCGATCAGACCGACAACCTCAAAACCCACGCGCTGTTCGTGCAGGACAACCTGCACCTCAACGATCAATGGATCCTGCAGGCCGGCCTGCGCTATGACTCCTTCAGCGAATACACCGGCAAGGGCCGGCCCTTCATCGTCGGTTCCGATCAGGACCGCAGCAAACTGGTGCCGCGCCTGGGCCTGGTGTACCTGATCCGCCCAGACTGGTCGGTGTATGGCAGCTACACCAAGTCGTTCCGGCCTAACACCTCGATCGCCACGCCGATCGGCGACTTGCCGCCCGAGGAAGGCACGTCCTACGAGGTTGGCACCAAGTTCCAGAACGACAAGGTCACCGCCACCCTGGCGGTGTTCAATATCGTCAAAAAGAACGTTCAGACCAGCGAAACCTGCGGCACCGAGACTTGCACCCGGGTCGGCGGCGAAGCGCGCTCGCGCGGTGTCGAACTGGACGTCACCGGCCATCTCAGCGCCGCCTGGAGCGTGACCGGCAGCTATGCCTACACCGACACCGAATGGACCGAAGACCCGATCCTCAAGGGCACCCCGCTCGACGGCGTGTCAAAAAACACGGCCGCGCTGTACCTGACCCGCGACTTCGGACAGGTCGGCATCGGCAATCTGCGCGCAGGCTTTGGCGGGCGCTACATGAGCAAATGGGGGGTCAACGACGGCGCAACGGGCGCGGCCAACCGCGAGTACTACCTGCCTGAAGCCAAGGTCGCCGATGCCTTCGTCGCCTACAAACTCAAGGTCGAGCAGAAGGATGTGACCCTGCAGCTCAACGTCAAGAACCTCTTCGACGAAACCTACTACGTCAGCAGCAGCGGCCTTGGCTCGCCTTCCATCGTCATCGGCGAACCGCGCCAGGTCATCGGCAAAGTGACCGTGGCCTTCTGATGCCTGCCTCTTTGAAAGGAGCCAGCATGCCCACTACCCTGCTGCGCGCCCTGGCCTTGGCCACGGGCGCCCTGCTCGCAGGCCACGCCAGTGCGGCCAGGCCAGTCATGCTCGATGCCGGATTGAGCGACTACCTGCCACAAACCCTGAGCCCCACGGCAGGCGCCTCGTATCTGGACGCCACGGGCGCCATCCGCATTGGCGGCGCGGAACACGTGAACTACATCGTCGAGCGCTTCAATACTGCGCTGGCCAAGGCGCATCCGGGCTGGCGTTTCGTCAACGAGTCCAAGGGCACCACCAGCGCCGTGCCGTTGCTGACCCATGGCGTGACGCTGTTCGGCGCCATGGGCCGTGGCATCAATGAGTTGGAAGCCAGCGCCTACCGCAAGATCGTCGGCACAGCGCCGCTGGAAATCCGTATCGCCTATGCGGCCAACGACACCTCTCAGCACCTGGCCACCTCGCTGGCGGTGTACGTCAACCGCGCCAACCCCCTCGCGCAGCTCAGCGCGCTGCAGGTGACCCGCGCCTTGAGCGTCGGCAACCCTGAAGGCGACCTGTCGACCTGGGGCCAACTGGGCCTTGCGGGCGAATGGCGCCTGCGCCGTATTCACCCGTACGGCACCCCGGAATTCACCGGCTTCGGCACCTACATGCAGGCCACTCACCTGCGCGGCCGGCCGTTGGCCGCGGGCTACGAAGCCTATGGCAATACTGAGGCGATTCTCGAGCGCCTGGCCGCCGACCCCGCCGGCCTGGCCGTGGCCGCCATCGGTCTGGAGAACGCGCAGATCAAGCAATTGCCTATCGCCGACGCAAACGGCACGCTGACCACCGGCACCCCGGCCGAAGTGCGTGACGGTCGCTATCCATATGGCCGTTACCTGTACTTTTATCTGCGCCGCGAACCCGGCAAGACCATCGACCCGGTGGCCCGTGAATACCTGCGCTTTGTGCTGTCGCGCCAGGGCCAGCAGATCATCGCCGCCCAGCCCAAGGGGTACTTCCCGTTGAGCGCAGCGGATGCCCGTGCCGAATTGGCCAAACTGGATGAGGTAACTCCCCAATGACGGCCCCAGCGTTGATCGCATCGACCCCACGCTTCGCCTTGCTGGCACCCCTGCTGATCGCCGTGCAACTGTACGCCGGCGCCGTTCAGGCCGACGAGCTTCGCGTACCTGCCAAGGCGAGTTACCTGACCAGCGATGGCGCCATCGCCATTATCGGCAACGACGGCATGCAGCCCCTGATCGAGCAGCTCGATGCGCTGTTTATCAAGCAACATCCGGGCGTGCATTTTGCCGTACGCGGCGAAGGCTCTTCAGTGGGCTTGCCCGCCCTCACAGCGGGCGCCACGGCAATCGCGCCGCTGTCGCGCGAAGCCTGGCTGGGCGATATGCACGGCTATGAGCAGGTCTTCGGGCGCAAGCCGCTGGACATCCGCATCGGCTATTCGGGCTGGGGCCCACGAAGCAGCGGCAAGACGCCACCGGCCGTCTATGTACACCCGGATAACCCCTTGGCGCAGTTGAGCCTGCCGCAGCTGGCGCAGGTGGTGACTGCCGGGCAGACAGGCGGCGACATCAACACCTGGGGCCAGTTGGGGCTGACCGGCGAGTGGGCGGCGCGGCGCATCCATGTGTACGGGCTGCGTGATGACGGCGGCTTTGCCACCAATCAGCGCATGGATCGCTTCGGCGGCTTGCCGTTCAGCGTGCATTACGAGGCGCTGGACAGCGTCGCCGAGGTGCTCAAGGCGGTAGCCAGCGACAGTCATGGCATCGCGCTTACCGGCTGGGCCAATACCAGCAAACTCGCGCCGGGATTGCGTTTGGTGGCGCTGAGCCGTGTGGCAGGAGAAGCGGCCCATGGTGCAGGCTATGACGAGGTGGCCAGCGGCGCTTATCCGTTGTCGTCGTATTTGCACTTGTTCGTCAACGTCACGCCGGGGCAGCCGCTGGAACCGTTTATCAAGGCTTACCTGGAAGTGGCGTTGAGCGATGAGGGTCAGGCACTGGTGAAGGCTCAGCGTGATACCGCTGAGGGGTATGTGCCACTAAGCCCTGAGGATCTGGCGACAGAGCGCAGGAAGCTGGAGGGGTTGTAATACCGGAGCGAGGGCGCTTGCCGCCGATTGGGTCTATCAGCTACATCTGCGTGACTGACAGCCTTTTCGGGGGCAAGCCCCTCGCTCCCGTGGAGTCTTGGCGCTACTAAGCCAACTCGCCCAGATCGGCGGCATTGAAAGGCTTGAGGCTTTCACTGTCACCCGCACGCACCTTGGCGACCCAACGCGGGTCGCTGAGCAGTGCGCGGCCCACGGCGATCAGGTCGAACTCGTCCTTTTCCATCCGCTTGACCAGCTTGTCGAGACTGGTCGGCTGCGAGCTCTCACCGCCGAACGCGGCCATGAAATCTCCGGACAAGCCCACCGAACCGACGCTGATAGTTGCCGCGCCGGTAAGTTTTTTTGCCCAACCGGCGAAGTTCAGGCCCTCTTCGCCGTCCAGCTCCGGGAACTCCGCTTCCCAGAAGCGCCGCTGTGAGCAATGCAGAATATCCACTCCAGCCTCGACCAAGGGCACCAGCCAGTCGGTCATGGCCTGCGGCGTGGTGGCCAGGCGCGCAGCATAGTCCTGCTGCTTCCATTGGCTCAGGCGCAGGATGATCGGGAAGTCCTCGCCCACCGCGGCACGCGTGGCCTTGACCACTTCGGCGGCAAACCGCGAGCGCTCCTTGATGGTTGCACCGTTGAAACGATCGGTACGCTGGTTGGTGCCGCCCCAGAAGAACTGGTCGATCAGGTAACCGTGGGCACCGTGAATTTCAACGGTATCGAAACCCAGGCGCTGGGCAGCGGCGGCGGCTTTGGCGTAGGCAGCGATGGTGTCGGCAATGTCCTCATCGGTCATGGCGGCGCCACGCGGGGTATCCGGAGCCACCAGACCTGACGGGCTTTCAATGCCGTGCGCTGGGGTCCAGTCGGTGAGGAAGCTGGCCACCGCGCCAACATGCCAGATCTGCGGGGCCATCTTGCCACCGGCCGCATGCACTTCGTCGATCACCTGCTGCCAACCGGCCAGGGCCGCCTCGCCGTGGAAAAAAGGAATGCCGGGGTCGTTACGCGAGCCCGGACGATCGATCACCGTGCCTTCGGACAGGATCAAGCCGACGTCGCTTTCGGCACGACGACGATAATAGGCGGCGATGTTGGCATCCGGTACGCCTTCGGGCGCGAACGAACGGGTCATCGGCGCCATGACGATGCGGTTCTTCAGGGCCAGTGACTTGAGCTTGAAAGGCTTGAACAACGGATCGAGGCTGGATTGGCTCACGGTACAAAGCTCCATTGGAAATGAACACCCATAGTATAAGATGTATACCTGATATCAATCAGGCACCGCGAAGCTATCAGGTATACCCGAGGAAACCAGTCATGCCTGCCCAGGAAACCCAACAAACCGAACGCAAGGTCTTCCGCGCCGATTGCTCCAGCCGCCTGCTGCTGGAGCAGATCGCCGATAAATGGTCCGTATTGATCCTTGCTGCGTTGTGCCCGCAACCCTTGCGGTTCAATGAAGTCCGTCGGCGCCTCGACGGCATCACCCAGAAAGCCCTGACCCAGGCCCTGCGCCGCCTGGAGCGCAGTGGCATCGTTGCACGGCGGGTCATCCCCAGCTCGCAGGTGGCAGTGGAGTACAGCATCACGCCCCTGGGCCGGACCCTGGAGGAGCCGTTCCGGGCGTTGTATCACTGGACCGTAAAGCATTCAGAGCAAGTGCTGCAGGCGCAGCAGGCATTTGATGAGCGGGTGCTGGAAACCACGGACTGAAGCCGGACCCCGTGGTGGGAAGGCTTGCTCTCTCACCACAGGGTTGCAGCTGAAACCTTACTTGGCCAACTCGGCCTCGATCGCCGCCAGTAGTTTCGGGTCATGGGCCGCGATGTCCGGGGCAAAGCGCCCGACCACTTCGCCGGTGCGGCTGATCAGGAATTTTTCGAAATTCCACTGCACTTCCGGCACGGGACGCACAGGGATGCCCTTGCCAGTCAGACGCTCACGCCATGGCCCTTCACCGACGGCATCCGGCTTGGCCGCCGTGAGGGCCTGATACAACGGATGCTTGTCTTCATCCACCACCGAAATCTTCGAGAACAAGGGGAATTTCACGCCGTAGGTCAGGCTGCAGAACGCCTTGATTTCGTCTTCGGTACCAGGCTCTTGCGCCTTGAAGTCATTGGCCGGGAAGCCGAGCACTTCCAGCCCTTGGGCGTGTTTTTCCTCGTAGAGTCTTTCGAGGCCTTCGTACTGCGCCGTCAGGCCGCACTTGGACGCCACATTGACTACCAGCAGGACCTTGCCGGCATAGGCTTGCAAGGTTTGTGGGGCGCCGTCGATGGTAGTCACCGCGATGGTGTAAAGGTTGCTCATGCTCAGCTCCAGCAGAGAAGTCGGGTCACCACTGTAATGACCCCGGGCAGCACCTACAACCGAATGTTCCGGCCGCCGCGCCGTGTCAGGCCTGACGCGGCTGGTCGTCATCGCTGAGGCGCTGGGCCTCCTGCAACTCCATCGGGCTGCCGAGCAGAAAACCCTGAATACGGTGCACGCCCAGGGCACGCAAGACATCCAGTTCACCCGTGGTTTCTACCCCTTCGGCGATCACCGTGCTGTCGGTTTCACGGGCAAAGGCGATCAGTGCCGACGCCATGGCGCGCAAGGTCGGGTCCTGATCGATGCCACGGGTCAGGCTCATGTCGAGCTTGATCATGTCCGGGGCCAGTTTGACGATGTGGCGCATGCTGGCGAAACCGGCACCGGCATCGTCGATGGCCAGTCGCACCCCCGCACGGCGCAGGGTGACAAGCGCCGTCTGCAAGCGTTGGTAATCGCCGATGACCGCGTGCTCGGTGATCTCCAATACGATGCGCCGCGCCGGGTAACCGCTGAGCAACGAGGTCAGCCGACCACTGAAGATCAACTGCGGCGAACAGTTGACGCTGACGTAGATGGCCTCGGGTAATCGTGACAGGCCCAGTAGCGCGAGTTCCACGGCGCGGGACTCCAATTCGATACCCAGCCCGGCTTCGACGGCATCCTGAAACCATAGGTCCGGAGTACGCGGGATATCGCTGGTGAACCGTGACAACGCCTCCCAGCCAAGGATGGCGAGAGTCCTGGCGTCGAAGATCGGCTGATACACGATCGACGGCTGAACCCCATTCAGCAACTCAGAGATCTTGCGATGTTTGAGCGCGCGTTCGCTCTCTGCATTGAAATCCTGCTCGAGTTGCTCGGTAACCAACTCGGCAAACGCGCGCATGATCATCAGGTCGCGATCAGTGAGGCTCTGGTCGGGGGCAAAGCCGAAACAGCAGAACGTGCCATAGAGGTTGCCATCGCTCAGGTAGATCGGCACGCTCATGTGTGAACCGATACCGAGTGCAAGCGTGTGTGGCGGGTTCGTGGCGGCCGGTAGCTGGGCGGTATCGGTGATCAGTTCGGGCAAGATGCCGCCGACCACCCTATTGCAGTAACCCACCTCCAAGGCCCATGTATCGCCCTGCGCCATGGGAGCGGTACCTTCGGCATCGACATGCTCGAAGACCCGGTCGGTGTTACGAAAACGCGAAACAAACGCGACATCCATCCCCAGATGCTTGCGCAAGGCACGCAAGACGCGCTCGATATGCCTGGAATCAGCACCGACCGTATTTTTGAGACTGATCAGTTCAGCGAGTTGAACGGCTGGCATTCCATTGACCTCCAGTGGCCTGCGAATACAAATAAAACACGCGGGTATAGGGGCATAACTTCCCTAGATTAGCAGTATTGAATAACGCCCGCGAGTCAGTTGCTCGAGCGCTGGGGATTCACTGAACAAGTACGCTACCCGATGAATCCATGGAGGATTCAAGACGGGGAAAATGATAAAAACACGCCCTCACCTGATGCAAGTGTAAATGCGTGCCTACACTCAATGACTAAGTCTATGGGTCCACGAGATAAGGGATGTCTATGAAACGACTAGCAGCGACGGGACTTTGCTGCATTCTGGCAGGCTGTAGCACGGGGCAATTTCTTGAGGGGCAAAGCAGCAACTTTCCGATTCAGATCACGCAGATGAATGCATCGATCGATAATGCCACCGACAATGTCGATATCGCGGTCGCGATCAAGAACGCCTCGGGGGTCGCAATACGCGCCGTCACCTTGGTCATCACACCTTATGATGTCGCCGGTAATCGCACTTCTGCGCCCGGTGGCGAGGTCACTTTCAATGGGCCCCTCAAATCCGGGGACAGCATGGGCCCGCAGACTTTCAACCGTGTGTGGCAAGGCTCAGAAGTGCGCTGCATGGAGGTGAGGCTGATCAAGGTGACGCTGATGGACTACTCCACCTCAAGCGTAACCGGCCATACCGCCAACAACCTGGTGGCCAACAACAGTCGGCGTGAATGCCATATCAGCGGCGACGGCTGAGCACGGGGATGTACCGGCCCCGATACCCACGAGATACTCGATTTCACTTGCTTTGCACAGGGTGCGGCGATGAGCATCGCGCACCTTTTTCTACCTGTGTGAGTCATGCGAATGAAAGTCCTCTCTGCCTTGGCCTTGGCGATGTCCCTGGCAAGCACCGCTGCCCTCGCCAATGAAGTAGTGGGCGCGGTGGTCGGTGGAGCTGCCGGTGCCGTGGTGGGCAATCAGGCCGCCGGCACCCAGGGTGCTGTGGTCGGTGCCGTGGCCGGCGGTGTACTGGGCGCGGTGGTGTCGAACCTGCTGGAAGACGGTCACGGCGGCGGTCATCATGACCATCATGAAGAGCGCGGCCGCGGGCCGGAAATGCGCGGTCCTGGTGGCCCAGGCGGCGAGCATTTTCAAGATGATCGCCGCGGCCCGCCCGGTGACGGACCACGCTGACACTGATGATCCGAGACCATTTGCCAGCGCCGTTGATTCGGCGCTGTGCAAGGCCTGCACGCAAACCAGAAGACCCTCAAGACCAGCCTGAGCAACGTATAGATTTACTCGAGCGCTAAGCTGCACCGAATATAAATCCGATATTGATGTTATTAATCGAATATATTTCCAATCTATTCCAGAGATAGAGCGGTTTTATCAAAATATTTCTCCCCTTACCCGAGTAACCTTTCACTATTCTCAGTCACTCGTGAAGCCCCTCCCCATGACCCCTCTCCCGCTCTACTTCGATTACGCCGCCACCACCCCCGTCGACGACCGCGTTATCCAGGCCATGGTCGAGTGCCTGGGCCGCGCTGGCAACTTCGGTAACCCGGCGTCCAGCTCACATGCCTTCGGCAGCAATGCCAAGCAGGCCGTGGAACTGGCGCGGCGTCAGGTGGGCGAATTGGTCGGGGCGTCTGCCGAGTCGATCATCTGGACGTCCGGCGCGACCGAGTCCAACAACCTCGCTATCAAGGGTGTGGCCATGGCCAGCACACCAGCGCGCCGCCACCTGATCACCAGCGTGCTGGAGCACAAAGCAGTGATCGACACGGTGTGTCAACTCGAAGCCCAGGGGTTTCCTGTCACCTGGCTGAGCCCGGATGCCAACGGGCTGATTCAGCCAGCAGCGGTGCAGGCTGCCCTGCGCGCTGACACCTTGCTGGTGTCGCTGATGCGGGTGAACAACGAGCTGGGCACACTGACCGATATCGCGTCGATCGGCACGCTGGTTCGCGAGCATGGCGCGCTGTTTCATGTCGATGCGGCGCAGGCGACAGGCAAGGTCGGGATTGATCTGGCAGCGTTAGAGGTCGATCTGATGTCGTTCTCGGCACACAAGACGTACGGCCCCAAAGGCATCGGCGCGCTGTACGTTGGCCCGCGTGCACGGGGTGCGATGCAGGCGCAGATCCATGGTGGCGGGCACGAGCAAGGATTGCGGTCCGGGACCTTGGCCACCCACCAGATCGTCGGCATGGGCAGCGCTTTTGCGATCGCGGCCAGTGAACAGCAAGCAGAGACCCAACGCATCGGCGCCCTCTCCCAGCAGTTGCGTGAAGGGCTGTTGGCGTTGCCGGGGGTGACGCTGAACGGCTGCGCGGCCCAGCGCATCCCGCACACGCTGAACATGTGCATCGCAAAGCCTGGGTTCAACAGCGCCTCGCTCGCCGGAGCGCTGGCGGTGTCGTCCACTTCAGCGTGCAATTCGGCCAGCAATGCCGCCTCCCATGTACTGCTCGCCATCGGCCTGGATCAAGGCCAGGCCAGCAGCAGTGTACGCATCAGCCTTGGCCGATACAGCCAGGCGGCGGATGTGGAGCAGGCGATCGCAATTCTTGACCAGGCCCTGAAAGCACCCGCGCCGCTTTGGTAACGCTGTGATGTTCTGGCTCGCGTATGGACCTAAAAGATCTATCGCTTAAAAGGGCCCCTTCGCGGGTAAGCCTCGCTCCCACAGGTGGACGACTCAAGATCGGCTGACTCTGTGGGAGCGAGGCTTGCCCGCGAAGAGGCCAGTGCTGCTAACGCAAACCTAGACGTTGTACACCGGCTCACCCAGGTTGAGCATCAACCGATTCGCCCAGGCGAAAATCGAAATCGCGTGGATCAGGTCCAGGATCGGCCCCTCTTCCAAGCCGTGCTCGCGCAGCGCAGCAATATGCACGGCATCGATATTCGCGGGGTCCACCGTCAGATCAATCGAGAACTGCACGATGGCACGCTCGCGCGGTGTAGTTCCGGCCGTCGCCGGATCGGCGAACACCTGGGCGATCACATCGTTGCGCTTGGCCAGTTGCTCGAAGCGCTGCGCGTGCACCGAACAGCAATACACACACTGATTGATCCGCGACACCACGGCACTGGCCAGCTCGCGCTCGGCGCGGGACAGCCCCCCCGGCGCGTACATGATGGCGTTAAAGGCCAATGAGCGCTGACGCAGGATTTCAGGTTGATGAATCAGGGTCAGGTAGTAATCCGACACCTTGGCTTGCGGATGGCTCTCTTCCAGCACCGCCGTCTGCTCAGGGCTCGCCTGGTCTACGCTGACAGTTGGCAGCCAGGCTTTCCAGCCCAGTACTTCGTTGGTGAAACCGGCAATACGGATTGGCTCGCTCATCACGCACCTCCTGCGGACTGCATCGCCAGCAGACCGCTGGCCAGACGCACTTGATAGGACATGAACGCCACCAACTGCGCGAGGGTGACGATTTCCGGGGTCGACAGGCCGGCCTCGGACAACGCGGTCAGGGCATGACGATCACCCTCTACCGGCGCCTTGATCAAGGTCCCGGTGAACGCCAGGATGGCCTGCAAGCGCGGTTCGCCCAAGGCTTCGATGGCGCCCGTGGCAACGGCGGACAACTGCTCGGCCGACACGCCGAGCGCCTCAAGCCGCTCAAGGTAATGCGCTGCCAGCAGGGGCTGCGGCGTCAAGAGACAGGCGTAGTACGCCACCTGCAGGCGTTCGGCCTGACTCAGGCCATCGGCGACTTCAGCGGCGAAAAACAAGTCGTAGCTGCTTTGCGTGGCAGCCAGCACCTTGTTGCGGAACTGCCGTGCGGCATGCACCGGCGAGCCGGGCGTGATGTGCAGCAGGGTGTCGAGCACGTCCGGCTCGGTGGTGGATTCAACGAGGGTCATTGTGGGTTCTCCATCAGGACCGAGAAGCTTGGGCGCTCAACGAACACTACAAAAATCGGGCATCGTTGGCGGGCGGGAAATCGTTTCGCGGGCAAGCCTTGCTCCTACAAAGTCAACAGCCCCGGAGCCGTACACTTGCAGGAGCAACGCTTGCGCGCGAAGAGGCCGGTCGTGACAACATCTACCCCGTGGCAGACACCAATCCCCGACCCGCTACGTTTACTTCTGTTTGGTCACCATCATCGCCGCCGTACGATCGCTCACCAGAGGCTCGACCTTCAGGCCCTTACGCGCCGCCCAGATGTTCTGGTAGTGGAACAGCGGAATGATACCGACGTCATCGCTGACCACCTTCACCGAGTTCTCGAGAATCGCACGACGCTTGGCCTCGTCGAATTCTGCAGTCGCATCCTGCAGTGCCTTGTCGACTGCCGGGTTGCTGTAGTGACCCCAGTTCGAAGCGCCCTGCCCCTTCACGGAGTCGACGGTGGTGAGGATGTTGGTCAACGCATACGCCGCCTCCCCGGTGCCATTGCCCCAGGCAATCACACTCACCGCCAGCTCGTTTTTGTTGGCCTTGCCGGCATACACCGCCCACGGCATCACATCGAGTTGCACCTTGATGCCGATGCGGGTCCAGAACTGTGCCACTGCTTGCAGGGCCTCCGGCGCCTGCGGGTAACGGTCGCCCGGCACGCTGACGGTCAGTTGGAAACCTTCGGGGAAACCGGCTTCGGCCAGCAGTTTCTTGGCCTCGGTCGGGTCGTAAGGGATGTTCTTGATGTTGGCGTTATAGCCGTAGGTGTTGGACGGCATCCACTGGTTGGCCTCGGTTACCGTGCCCTGCATGATGCGCTCGTCGATGGCCTGACGGTTGATCGCCAGCGACAACGCCTTGCGCACCCGCACGTCGAGCAGCGGGTTTTCAGGCAGCGGCTTGCCGGCGTTGTCGCGGATCAAGTCGTTCGGGCCCTTGCGAAAGCTCGGCTGGATGATCAGTGCACGCAGGCCTTGATAGGCGTACACGCTGACAGCGGGGCTTTGCTTGAGGCGCGCGATATCGGTTGGCGCGACCTTGTCGATGACGTCAACATCACCGGCCAGCAAGGCTGCGGTGCGGCTCGAAGCGTTGGCGATGAAGCGATAGTCGACCTTGTCCCATTCCGCCTTCGGTCCCCAGTACGCATCGTTGCGCTCGAAGATCGTACGGTCGCCCGGCACGTAGGACACAAAGCGATACGGCCCGGTGCCGGCCAGCGCCTTGCCGGAGTTGTAGTCGGCACTCTGGGCGTTCTCCCCGGCGTGACGGCTGACCACGTACACCGAGTTGATGTCCGGCAGCAGGTTGGCGTTCGGCGCCTTGGTCTTGACGATCAGGGTATGGGCGTCCTTGGCGGTGACCGTATCGACGGTGCGCAAGGCGCCGGCGTAGGACGCCACGCTGCCCGGCACGGCGCGAGCGCGCTCGTAGGAGAAGACGAAGTCGTCAGCGGTCATGGGCGTGCCGTCCGACCATTTGACGTCGTCGCGCAGGTCGAACTGCCAGGTCAGCGGGTCGACGACCTTCCAGCTTTTGGCCAGGCCCGGCATGGTCCGATCGTCGCGGCGGTCGGCCAGTGATTCGAAGAAATGCAAAGCGACGGAACGGTCACCGGCATAGTTGTTGAGCTGTGGATCGAGAGACGAAATCGGATCGGCGAAACCGATACGCAGCGATTCAGCCGAGGCGCCAGTGGCGGCCAGCAGTAACGCGGTAGCAAGCAGTGAACGAACGCGAGGTTGCATGAAGGTTTCCTTGTGCACGTGGGGCCGTTCCTTCCTGTGGCGAGGGGACCAGCCTCCTCGCCACAGTGGCACGGCGCTTTAGATCTGGTCATTCAAATGGCAAGCGCTCAGATGATTGGGTGCAACCTCTCTGAGCGGTGGAGCCTGCTCGCGGCAGCGCGCAAAGGCGTGCGGGCAGCGAGGATGGAAATGACACCCGCTGGGCGGGTTCAGCGGGCTGGGGATTTCCCCTTTGATCGCGTCATACCGGGTACTGCGAACATCAAAGCGCGGAATCTGCGCCAGCAACGCCTGGGTATAAGGATGATTGGCAGCGCCAAACAGCTCCTCCACCGGCGCGCTCTCCACCACGCGGCCCAGGTACATGACGATCACCCGGTCGCACAGGTGCTCGACCACACCCAGGTCGTGGCTGATGAACAGATAGGTCAGGCCCAACTCGTCGCGCAGGTCCATGAACAGGTTGAGGATCTGCGCCTGAATCGACACGTCCAGCGCCGCTACCGACTCGTCGCACACCAGCAACTGCGGCTGCACTGCCAGCGCCCGGGCGATGCCGATGCGCTGACGCTGGCCGCCGCTGAACTGATGCGGGTAGCGCTGGCGCAGGCTCGGGTTGAGCCCGGCACGCTGCAGTTGGGCACTGACGTAATCATCGAAGCCGGCGTGGTCGGTCAGGCCATGCAGGCGTGCGCCTTCGCCGACGATACGGTCGACGCGCAAGCGCGGATTGAGGCTCGCGGACGGGTCCTGGAAGATCATCTGGATCTTCAAGCGCGCGGCATGGCGCTCGGCGGCGCTGAGTTCATCGACCGCCGTGCCGTCGATCCGCACCTGGCCACTGGACGCCGGCATCAGCCCGGCCACCATGCGCCCCAACGTCGACTTGCCGCAGCCCGACTCGCCCACCAGCCCCACCACTTCGCCGCGCTGAATGCGCAGGTCGACACGGTCGACAGCGTGAGTGACGGACGTCTTGCGAGTCAGTTGCAGGCGCTGCGCCCAGCGCTCGAAAGCACCCTCGCCGCTGGCCTTGCCGAAGGTCTTGCTGACCTGGTCGAGCTCGACGATCGGGATCACATCACTGTCCATGATGACCTCCGGGGTGGAAGCACCGCACGGTACGGCCGGGTTCGATTTCACGGCTTTCAGGCTCCTCGGCGCACACCGCGCTGGCCCGTGGGCAACGCTCGGCAAAGGCACAACCGACGGGCATCGACAGCAGGTCCGGGGTCATCCCCGGGATCTGCCGCAGCCGTTGGCCACGCTGGTTTCGGCTAGGCAGGCTGTCGATCAGCCCTTGGGTATAGGGGTGCAGCGGGCGGTCGAGCACATCGTCGACACTGCCCTGCTCGACGATCTGCCCGGCATACATCACTGCGACGTCGTCGGCCAGGCCGGCGACCACCGACAGATCGTGAGTGATCCAGATCAGCGAGGTGTTCTGCTGGCGCACCAGTTTCTGCACCTCGCTGAGAATCTGCGCCTGAATGGTCACGTCCAGGGCGGTGGTCGGCTCGTCAGCGATGATCAAGTCCGGGGCGTGCAACAGCGCAATGGCGATCGCCACCCGCTGGCGCATGCCGCCGGAAAGTTGATGGGGATAGGCATTCAAGCGTTCCTCGGGGCTCGGAATACCCATCAGCGCCAAGGTGCGACTCGCATGCTCGCGGGCTTCGCGGCGGCTCAGCGAACTGTGCGCGCGCACGGCTTCGATCATTTGCGTATCGACGCGCAGCACCGGGTTGAGCGTCATCATCGGGTCCTGGAAGATCATCGCGATGCGATTGCCCTGCAACTGGCGCAGCTCTCTGGCGGAGAGTCTGGTCAGGTCGCGGCCCTTGAACAGCACCTCGCCGCCGCTGATCCGGCCAGGGGCGTCGACCAGGCCGAGGATGGAGAAACCGGTCACCGACTTGCCCGAACCCGACTCGCCCACCAGACCAAGGATGCGCCCCGGTTGCAGACGCAACGACACGTCGCGCACCGCTGGCAGGACGCCCGCACGGGTGTAGAACGACGTTGACAGGTGCCGCACCTCAAGCGTCGCTTCAGGCACGACGACGGGGGCTGTCTTGATATCAGCCAGGTTCATCGTTGCAACCTCGGATTGAGCACATCGCGCAGGCGGTCGCCCACCAGGTTGATGGCGACGATGGTCGTCAGCAGTGCCAGGCCCGGGTAAAAGCTGATCCAGTATTGATTGCTGAGCATGTACTGAAAGCCATTGGCGATCAGCAGCCCCAGCGACGGCTCGGTGATCGGTACGCCGAGGCCGAGAAACGACATGGTCGCCTCGAGGGTAATGGCGCGGGCGATCTGCAAGGCGCCTATGACGATCAGCGGCGGCAGGCAATTGGGCAGAATGTGCCCGACCACGATGCGCCACTGGCCGATGCCTTGGCCGCGCGCGGCTTCGACGTATTCGCGGCGGTTTTCCACCAGTGCCTGGCCCCGTGCAGTACGGGCGTAATAGGCCCATTCCAGGAGCACCAGAGTGATCATCACGTTACCGACGCCCTTGCCCAGCCAGGCGAGGATCATCAGCGCCATCAGCACCACCGGAAACGACAGCAGCAAATCCACCAGGCGCATCAGCAGTGCATCGACCCAACCACCCGCGCGAGCCGCCAGCAGGCCCAGTAAGGTGCCCACCACCGCCGCGATCAACGCCGAACCGATGCCCACGAACAGGCTGATGCGCAGCCCGTAGATGATCGCCGACAGCAGATCGCGTCCTTGGCCATCGGTGCCCAGCCAGTAGGTATAGCCAGCGTCCAGATTGGCGCTGCCTGGCGGCAGGCGCGCGTCGAGAACATTGAGTTGCATGAGGTCGTAAGGGTTCTGCAAGGTCAACCACGGCGCCAGCACCGCCACGGCGAGGATCGCCAGCAGCAGCACCGCAGCCGCCACGGCCACCTTGGATTGCAGAAATTCATCGACGCCGCGGCGCCACGGCGACTGCGCCTGGAAGCGGCTTGCGGGAACGGCGCTCATCGCGGGGACTCCACACGGACACGGGGGTCAAGCAGGTGATAAAGACCGTCGACGATCAAATTGAGGATCACGAAAATCACCACCACTATCATCAGGTAAGCGACCACCACGGGGCGGTCCAGGCTGTTGATGCTGTCGAGGATCAGCTTGCCGGCGCCGGGCCACGAAAAGATGCTTTCTGTGACCACCGCGTAGGCGATGGTCGAGCCCAGCTCCAGGCCCAGCACGGTCACCAGCGGGATCATGGTGTTGCGCATCACGTGCATGAGCATCACGCGCATTGGCGACAGGCCCTTGGCCCGGGCGAACTTGACGTAATCCTGGGGCAGCACCTCACGCACCCCGGCGCGGGTCAGGCGCAGCACCAGGGAGATCTTGAACAGCGCCAGGTTGAGGGCCGGCAAGATCAGGTGCTTGAGGCCATCGAGGGTCAGCCACGACCACTGAACGCCCAACAGCTCGCGCGTCTCGCCACGGCCACTGGCCGGCAACCAGCCCAGGTTGATGGAAAACACCAGGATCATCATCAGCGCCACCCAGAACGCCGGCAGCGAAAAGCCGAGGATGCTGCCCGCCATCAGCACTTTGGACAGCGGGTTGTCGGGGTACATGCCGGCGAACATGCCCAGCGGTATGCCGATGACAACCGCCAGCAACAGCGCGCCAACGGCCAGCTCCAGAGTCGCGGGCAGGCGCTGCAAAATCAGCTGCAAGGCATCTTCGTGATAGACGAAGCTCATCCCCAGATGGCCGTGCACGGCGCCCTGCAGGAACACCAGGTATTGCTGCCACAGCGGCTTGTCGAGGCCGAGCTGGGCGATGGCCGCCAGGCGCTCGGCCTGGTTGAGATCCTCGCCCACCAGAATGTCCAGCGGGTTGCCGATGGCATTGAGGCCGATGAACACCACCAGGGTCATCAGCCACACCACCAGCAACGATTGCGCGAGGCGCTTGAGGGTCCAGCCGAGCATCAACGACGCTCCTCGGCGGTCAGCTCGCCCGCCACCCATTCATCGCCCAGCAGCTCTGGGTCGGCGTAATCCTGCATGGCCTGGAAGTGCAGGCCGATGTCATCGCTGAACAGTTGACTGACCAACCCTTGGGCCATGCGGCGTGCGCCTTCGCTGATGGCCGGGATGTCGCCGGACACCGCGCCATAACTGAGGGCCGCCGGGTAGCTGAAGCAGTGGATACGGTGCAGGCCCGGGCAACTGCCGGGTTGTTTTTCGAGAAACTCGAAGCAACTGCCCAGGTCCGGCAGTGCGGCCAGCTCGGCATCCTGCTCGTCGGCCGGGGCCTCGAAGCGGTCACCCCAGAAGCGAATGTGCTCGGCGAAGGGCGCGAACTCCGGACGCTGCTGCAAGTCGGCACGAAAGCCCGTGGCGAAGACCAGGAAATCATATTCAAGCTCGGCGTGAACGGTTCGCACCAGCACCGTGCCATGGCCGGATTCCTTGATCGACAGCACCGCATTGTCGAACAGAAAGCGCGAATTGCCCGCGCTGGATACCCGTAGGGTGCTGCCCCGTGGCGCCGGTACCTGCTGGGTATTGAGGTAGTGGCGCAGGCGCCATTTCCAGGCATCCGGCAGGCGCCAGTAGCCGTGGACCATGCCAGGATTGCCTGCGCCCTTGCCCTTGTTGACACGCGGCATCACGGCACGCCGGATCAACAGATCGACCTTGGCAGCGCCCGCCTCCAGCGCAGTTGCGGCGCTGTCCATGGCCGAAGCGCCGCCGCCGATGACGCCCACCCGCTTGCCGGCGAACCACTCGCCCTGCAAGCCCGCGGCCGAATGGCACCAGTACTGTGGCGCGACACTGTGGGCATATTCCGGTACCCACGGGCCGCCCAGGCCGTCGCGGCCAGTGGCAAGCACCACATGGCGGGCCAGCACTTCATGACTGTCGTCACCGTGACTGACGTGCAGCGCCACCAGGCCGTCGGCACGCGGCTGCACGCGGGTCACGCGGTGTTCGTTACGCACATCGACCTTCATCACCTGGCGATACCAACGCAGGTACTCGGCCCATTGCAAGCGCGGGATCTTGTCCAGCGCGGCCCAGCCATCCAGGCCGAATTGGGCTTCATACCAGGCCCGGAAGGTCAGCGCCGGAAGGCCCAGCGCCGGGCCGGTCAGTTGCTTGGGCGAGCGCAGCGTCTGCATCCGCGCCGTGGTCGCCCACGGCCCTTCGAAGCCCACTGGCGCCTGATCGAACACCTGCACGGTGACGCCCAGATGGCGCAGCTCGGTGGCCACCGCCAGACCGGCCATGCCGCCGCCGATCACGGCAACATCGAGCACCGCCTGGCCGTTCTCGTGACGCGGCTTGACCCAGGCCTTGGCCGGTAATTCGAGCCATTCGAGGTCCTGGCGCAGGCGCGCTTCGAGGGCGGCGAGGCCGATGGGGGCGTTGGGCTGCGGCATGAGGTTCGGTTCCGGCAAGGCAATGAAAGAATAGGCGAATGCTTACACCGGTGCGCCATTCCCTCTTTCAGGGCCAGGGCATCACCTGCAGCGAGCAGCCCGCACGGCAGCAAGCGCCGCGTGTCGATCATTCAAAAACCGCGCCATACATACAATAAATGGATGATCAGGCGCCATGAATGCGATATACGAATACTAAAAGACGTTTTTTATTCTGCCAAAGACCTAAAAAGCATACTTATAGATCGAAAGTGAATTTACCGCGCACCGCTATTCGGCGTAGATGCTCTGCAATAGCGCATCGTGTTGCCCGCTGGCGTGCATCACCATGCCTGGCACCAACGCGCGCGCTGTCTCGCCCAGCGCATCGATCAGTGCCTGGGTCACCTCCGAGCGCGGGCTGGCGTAGGCCGAGATCAAGCCGAAGAAAAACGGAATGTGGCAGCCGATCGCGCGTACCACCAAGCCTTCGACCGGCACACCATGGGCGGTGAATGGATCGACCAACGCGACCCCCAGGCCAGCGCGGGCCATCTGCATGGCGATCAACGAGGTGTTGGTGTCGAGCATGTGCGGAGGGGTGTCGCGGGCACCGTGAAAGGCCTTGTCGATGCGGCGGCGGAAGCGGTAGGGGTTGGACATGCTGATCAGCGTCTGCTCGGCCAGCAACGTCATGCTCAGGGTCTGGTGGGCCGCCAGGGGTGAGTCGGCGGCCAGCACCGCGACACAGGGCGCCTCGCCGATCCAGTGAATCTCCAGACCGCGATGCTCCAGCGGCAGGCTGACGGCGCCGAGGTCGACGGTCTTCGACAGCACGGCCTGGACGACGTTTTCCGGGGACATGCTGTGCAGCTGAATGTCGTAGGGGCGCAACGCCTGCGGCAGGCGCGCCAGGGCTGCGGGCAACAAGCCGGCAGCCAGGGCCGGAATACCGACCAGCTTGATATGGCGATTTTCGTCGAGGGCGATGTGCTCGGCACGCTGGCGGATATTCCGGATCCCCAGCAGCGCGCTCTCGACCTCGGCGTACATCATGAAGGCTTTCTGGGTGGGCGAGACTTTAGGACCGCTGCGCTCGAACAAGGCGAACCCCAGCTCCTGCTCCAGCTCCTGGATCATTCGCGTGACGGAGGGCTGGGAGCGCCCGAGCATCTTCCCGGCGGCGGTGACACTGCCCGCTGACATGACCGCCGCGAAGGCTTCCAGTTGACGCAGATCCATGGGTTCAAGCCTTGTGCGAAGGTTAACCGCACAAGCTTACTGTATGTGGTGAGCCAGACCCAAGTGCGTGGCTGTACCAGGCCTTTGGCGAGCATGCCTTGCTCGCGCCGCGTCGAGCGGCCTTGCACCGTACCGCTGTTTTATACCTTGGCGGTTGGCAAGCTCCGAGCGTAATAGGGTCGGCGTGGCGCCCTGGACACCGCATCGCCGATGTGATCCTTGTCGTCAGCAGCGATGTGAATGGCCAGTTTCATGACCTCGATTTCGCTGGCATCGGCTTCATTGCCGGCCGTGGGTTCAGCGCCGCAGCCATGGGTCGTCGAGCCCAGCCAGGGCTCGTCCACCGTGACCCAGGGGCCGGTGGCGAACCAGCGCACACCGCGCACGTCGCGGCGCACCACCTGGCCGGGATGGGCGCGTTCGTGGGCATCGAACCAGTCCTCGACACGATCGTCGATCCAGCCATGCAGGCGCCAGAACGTCGGATTGAGGTGAGAAGAGAATGGATCGCCCAAAAAATCGTTCTCGCGGGCGAACCAGTGCTCGGCGAAGTCCGACGGGTCGCGCGCGGCCGGCACTGGCTCGCCGGTAGCGGGATTGCGCGGCACACTCGACCAGCACATGTGCAGCCAGTCGTGCAGACTCAGCTCCAGCTCGGAGCCGAACTGCGCCAAGGTCAGCTTCGCCAGGTACTGAGGGTCGCGGTAACGTGACTCCCAGACCTGAAAGTTGCTGTAGAAGGTTTCCGCGCTTTTCACCAGGCCCATGCCGACGCTGTAGGGCTGGTCTTCAGGAATCTGCCAGGTCGGCGGTACGCAGCAGCCACCGTGGTTGTCGTAAAAGCGCGCAAAGCCGACCCAATCCTGTACGGCCGCCGGCGGTGGCACCGGGAAATGCCGCCAGGACGGCAGATCCTGATACGTGCGCGCAGTGGTCAGCATATAGCGATGCATGAAGAAGAAGTCTTCGCCGGAGCCGTTATGATCCTTGGTGCGCCCGCGCGCATCGCGTTCGGCGTTGCGGGGGCCGGGCTGCCAGCCGAGCGCGCGCAAGGCTTCGCGGCGATCATCGGACAACAGGTGCCATTTGTCCCGGGAGAAGTGCCATAGCTGATGCTCCAGGCGTTTTTGCGGGGTGATGCCCCAGGCCAGCAAACCCGGCGTGATGGGCAGGCGATCGCGGGATTCGGGGAAAGGCTGCTTGCGGGCGACGAAGTTCGCCACCTTGCCCACCGAAGGCTTGTTCGGGTCCAGGGTGTGCAGTTCACCGGTCATGGTGTCAGCATCGGCCACCCCGAAGCTCGCCCACCGTTCATTCAGTTGCGAGACGAACTCGTAGGCCGCTACCTGCCGAGGCGAGTCGCGATCGAGCAGGCGCCAGCGGATTTCCTGCACCGACGCATCGACCATGTCGCCAAGTATCCGGTAGCGCGGTTCGGCCGACGCGCGCAGATTGGCGGCAGAATCGACATAGCCAGACACACCACGGCCGCGCTCGGCGACATCCAGGAACATCTGCACATCACTGGTGGGCAACCCGTCCAGCGCCGGCATGCCACTGACGTCCAACAGCCAGATGCCGCGCAGCTGGCTGCTCAGGTGCTGAATCTTGGCGTCGGCCAGTTCGACCTTGGGGGCATCCGGGGTCAAGTCCTTGTCCCGGTAAGCTTTGTAACGCTTGGCGGCAAAATAGCCGGCGGGTGCGAGCACCCCGCTCAGAGCCATCCCCGCCAGAATCTTGCGCCGTGAAATCTCCATGAATCCCCTCCCCCTACAACAAAAATGGCTCGCCCTAACCTCCTGGTCAGCGTCGGTTCGCACCCTGCAAGGCAGAGGAAAGACGAAATATTGACTATTTTTTATTTTTTTATAAATACGCCAGCTAATTGACGAATACGTTAACAGATATTTCAAGAACCCCGCTAGTGGCTCGGTGATACCGTCGGGCGGCAGACCGGTAGCGACGGGACTTGCCCTTGAAAGGGACGGCCGGAAATCGCTGTGGTGCGGGGGCGATTTTCGGGGACCCGCGCCTTCGCTAAAGGGTTGTTTACGGACTGCCGTGGCCGCAATGAGCGGACCTCAGGCCTGTTTTTCTCCACTGCACGAAGCGTCAACATGGCGCCCTCCAGACAAGGGACTGCGCCCATGACCGCCTCACAGGATTTTCTCCGTAACACCGTCGAACACCCGATCGCCGAGACCCATTTGCCCTGGACTGGCTTGCTGGCCCTGGCCATGGCCGGCTTCATCACCATCCTCACTGAAGCCCTGCCGGCCGGTTTGATGCCGCAGATGGGCAAGAGCCTGCAGGTCTCCGAAGCGCTGGTCGGACAACTGGTGACGCTCTACGCACTGGGTTCGTTGCTGGCAGCCATTCCGCTGACCTTGATGACCCAGGGCTGGCGGCGTCGCCCCTTATTGATGATCGCCATTGGCGGCTTTGCCGTGGTCAATACCATCACGGCCCTGTCCAGCTGGTATCCGCTGACGCTAGTGGCACGGTTTTTCGCGGGCGTATTCGCTGGTTTGGTCTGGGCGTTGTTGGCCGGCTACGCGGCGCGCATGGTCGCACCGCCGCTCAAGGGCCGAGCGATTGCCGTGGCCATGGTCGGCACGCCGCTGGCGCTGACCCTGGGCATTCCCGCCGGCACGTTGCTAGGGACCATCGCCGGCTGGCAGACCACTTTTATCGGCATGTCGGTGCTGACCGTCGCGCTGTTGCTGTGGGTACGGGTCAAGGTGCCGGATTTCGCCGGCCAACCATCGGCTGAGGCCTTCTCGCTGGCGGCGGTGTGGCGCATCGCCGGGGTCAAGGCGGTGCTGCTGGCGACCCTTGGCTTTGTCCTCGCGCACAACATTCTCTATACCTACATCGCCCCGCTGCTGGTGCCCTCGGGCCTCAACACACAGGTCGGCATCGTCCTGCTGGTATTCGGCGCCTCGGCGCTAGGGGGCATCACCCTGATCGGCATGCTGATCGATCGCTGGCTGCGCGAGTTGACGTTGGTGGCCACGCTGATGTTCATCGCCGCCAGTGTCGCCTTGGCGCTGTGGAGCCAGAGTGCGACGGCGGTGTATGCCTTGACGGTAGTCTGGGGCCTGGCTTTCGGCGGCGCCGCGACGCTGTTGCAGACCGCCTGCGCCAAGGTCGGCGAACGCGCCGCCGATGTCGCTCAGGCGATGCTGGTGACCACCTGGAACATGGGCATCGCCGGCGGCGGTATCGTGGGGGGGTTGTTGTTGCAAGGCCAAGGCACTCACAGCCTGCCATGGGTCGCGGCGCTGCTGTTGGCGGTGGTCTGGATCACGGTGCTGCTGGCACGCCGGGCAGGGTTCAAGTCGATGAACTGATCTGGCAGATTTAGCGCCGAACCCAATGGTTCCAGTGATTACCGAGCCTGCAACCAAGCCCGCAGATCACTCACCTCCGCTTCGCTGATCGAATGGCGCAACCCCGGATACAGATGAAACTGCGGGGTGATCCCGATAGCCCGCAAACTCTCGTCAGCCTGAGTCGCACTCGCCACTGGCAGAACGTTATCCGCAGTGCCATGGCCTATAAAGAAGCGCACCTTGGCATACTGCGGATCTGCCTTGAGCTTGGCCCGTAAAGGCGGCAGCAACTTGCCGCTCAACGCCGCCATCGCACCGATGCTCTGCGGATCATGCAGCGCCACCTGGTAGCTCATGATCGCGCCCTGACTGAAGCCCACCAAGGTCACAAGGTCCGCCCGCGTATGGTACTTGTCAACTGCCGCCTTGATGAACGCCGTGATACGCGCTTCGCTGCTGTTCACGTCGCCGCCCAGGCCGTTGTACTCGGTCGCTTCGCCCTTGGGGGTGAACCACTGATAGCCGTCCTGACTGATCTGCATCGGCGCCTGCACCGACAGGTAGGTGGAGCCCTCGGGCAAATCATCCTTGAGGCTGAACAGGTCCGCTTCGTTGCTGCCGTAGCCATGCAGGAAGATCACCAGCGGTTGGTCGGGCTGACCGTTACCGGGCTGTTCGAGGTATTGCAGAGGCAGGTCGCCGTGCAGGGCGGGTTGGGCAAGCAGCAGGGGCGAAAACAGCAGGGACAGAGCAGCGATGAGCAGTTTCATGTCGAGATAGAGCCTTCAGGCGATGGGCGTGCACCGATCATAGCGCCCATACCGCGCTCTTGCAGCGCCGCTATGAGCGTCTGACGCAAACATTCATCAAGGCGCCACACGCTCTTCCAGGCAATCGTCACCGCCCATCTCGAATTCCCGACAGATCAGCGGCCGCTTGCTGTAGATGCTGCAGCTCATGGTGCGACGGTCGAGCGCCGCGCACCAGCCATCGTCGAGCCGCGCCATGGTCTCCGACCCCCAGTCATCGACCTCGATAAAGCGCTCCGGCACCCCCGTGTCGGTGATCAACATCACTTCCAGGCGGCAGCATTTGGCCGCGCAGGTGGTACAGCTGACAGCGGCGGCAGGCGATGAGGCATCGAGGATGGGGTGCAACGTGATCAAAGGCAATTCCACGGACTCTAGAGAAGCGAGGCATCGAGGGTAGCCGGATCCGTGGCGAGCACAAGGCTTTTCCGACCTGCAACCACCACGGCACAAACCGGCCGCACCCGACAAATAGCGCTTGCGCGATGAAACTTATGGTATACCATCAGACCAAATACACGATCAGGAACTGCAACCCATGAGCGACCTGAGCTTCACCAACAAGCGCGGCGGCCCCGGCATGTGGTGCGCACCAGCGCAGAGAATTTCGCCAGGTGGTTTCAAAAACAGCGGCATCGATTCCGTGCTGGCCTACACCGAACTGAAAACGGTGTGGATCAACCTCTCCCAGGCCCCCATGCCTGATCCCTTCGTGATGCGTTGACAGGTATCTGATCATGATCGACCCCAGTCTCTATAAAGAAGTGATGGCCTCGTTTCCGTCAGGCGTGACCGTGGTCACCACGCTGGACGCCGAGGGCGGCATCGTCGGCATCACCGCCAGCGCCTTCAGTGCCCTGTCGCTGGACCCAGCCCTGGTGCTGTTCTGCCCCAGCTACAGCTCCGACACCTACCCGGTATTGCGCGCCAGCAAACGCTTCGCCATTCACTTGCTCAGTGGCCCGCAACAGGCTCACGCCTACGCGTTTGCCAGCAAGGGCAAAGACAAGGCAAAGGCGATCGAGTGGCAGCTCAGCGAGCAAGGCAACCCGCTATTGGAAGGCGTCACCGCGATCATCGAGTGCGAGCTGTGGCGTGAATACGAAGGCGGCGATCACGCCATCGTGGTCGGCAAGGTGACCAACCTGATCCTGCCCAACGAACCCGTCACGCCGATGATCTATCACCGTGGCAAGCTCGGCGCCCTGCCGGCGTTCTGCTGACGCCCCGCCACGACACCCGTGATAAACTGCCCGACATCGAGCGCCCTGAGTGGCGCTCGGTGTCTTTTCATGCCCGGCACAGTCACTACCAGAGCAGACCCGATGAAACGCCTGCCACTCGACGACAACTTCAAGGTCAATCGCAACCCTGTCACCCTGCGCGAAATCGTCCTGGACAAACTACGCGGCGCCATCATGAATTTCCAGTTGCTGCCCGGCGACCGCCTGGTGGAGCGCGACCTCTGCGAGCGCCTGGGTGTCAGCCGCACTTCGGTACGCGAAGCGCTGCGCCACCTGGAGTCCGAAGGCCTGGTGGAATTCGCCGATGCCAAAGGGCCAAGCGTGGCGATCATCACCCTGGCCGACGCTTGTGAGATCTATGAATTGCGTTGCGTGCTGGAGGGTTTGATCGTGCAACTCTTTACCCTCAACGCCAAGGCCAAGGACATCCGCGCCCTCGAAAAGGCCCTGGAGGTCAACCGCAAGGCCCTCGAAGCGCAGGAACTGCCTGAGGTGCTGGACTCGGTCCAGGGTTTCTACGACGTGTTGTTCGAAGGCGCCGGCAACAAGGTCGCGGCCACGCAGCTGCGCCAGTTGCAGGCGCGCATCAGCTATCTGCGAGCCACGTCGGTGTCCCAGGCAAACCGCCGAAGCGCCAGTCACGAAGAGATGCAGCGCATCGTCGCGGCGATCAAGAGCGGCGATGCCCTGGCCGCTCACCAAGCTTCGGTCGACCACGTGCGCGCGGCCGCCAAAGTAGCGCTGGACTACCTGCGCGGCAAACAGGAAGGCAACGCCAAGGTTCGCGACATTGCTACCCCGGTGGTGCTGAAGGAACCGCGTATCGGGCGCTGAGTTTTGCGCTGACAATACCGGCCTCTTCGCGGGCAAGCCTGGCTCCCACAGTGTTGACGGCACGTGAGCCTGTAGGAGCAAGACTCGTCGGCCAATCGGTCTACGCCTAGTTCCGCGAAAAATCCCGCACTGAGCGAAGCTCTCGAAGAGGCCTTTGGATCAAACCACCGAATTGACCGTCGCCAGCCCTGCCAGATAACGCTCGACGTTATCGATGAACAGTTCGGTCTGCCCGGTCCAGGCCGAATCGGAGCGGCCGGCGATATGCGGGGTCAGTACCAGATTTTCGAACCCCAGCAGCGCCTCTGGGCGAGCGGGCTCGCTTTCGTAGACGTCCAGCGCCGCTCCGGCAATCACGCCATCGCGCAGCGCTGCCGCCAAGGCGGTGGTATCCACTACCGAACCGCGGCCCACGTTCACCAGGTACCCGTCCCGGCCGAGCGCCTGCAGTATCGAGGTATCGATCAAGTGCAAGGTCGCCGCGCCACCCGGCACCGCCACCACGAGAAAATCGCACCACCGCGCCAGAGCGCTCAGGTCATCGAAGTAGCGCGGCGGCCAATCCGCCACCGGGTTGCGGCTGTGGTAGCCGATCTCCATGTCGTAGCCGCTGGCGCGCTTGGCCAGACAACGGCCGATATGACCGGCGCCCACCAGGCCCAGGCGGCGCCGATGCAAGCCGGGGTCGCTGGGCAGGGTATTGCGATCGCAGCCGGCCCGTGCCAGACGATCCATGTGCGGAATGCGCCGCACCACCGCGCCCAACAGCGCCATGGCGTGGTCGGCGACGATATCGGCGTTGGCACCGCCTCCATGGGTCACGGCGATACCGCGCCGAGCGGCATGCTGATGATCGATGTTCTCGTGACCTGCGCCCATGGCACTGGCGATCCGCAGCGCCGGCATGGCGTCGATCTCGGCCGCACTCAAACCCCGGGAGCCGTTGGTCAGTACCGCCCGCACGCGGGCGGACTGAGCGTCGCTCAAGGCCTGGGCGGCAGGGTTCAACACCTCGAAACGCTGCCCCAGTCGCTGCACGACGGTGTCCGGCATGGGCACCAGCAGTGCCAGCGGTATGAGCTCGGATGACATGTTCAGGTGCTCCTTGAATGCTGAAATAGTCGGTCGCTAGTGTTTGCTTTTACCCAGCAATTGCTCGCGCAGGTCCGGATCCCGGCTGGCCGGATCGAGCCAGATGGCGAAGAACGCCTTGGCGTAGGCCAGGTCCTTGATCTCGCTCTTGAGCTGGTCGCCGACATAGAACTGGGCGCCCTGCCCCGGTAGAAACACCCCGGTCAACTGGCTGCCTTCCTCGACGTCGACGAACGACTGCTGCATCTGCTCACGCCAGCGTTGCAGTTGCTCGGCGCTCACCGTGCTGCCCTGGATACGCTTGATCTCATTGATGCTGGCGTCCACCAAGGCATCGCCCTTGATCGACCGGTGGTAGGTCAATTCCAGGGCAAAGGGGGTGTTGTCGTCCAGATGGTCGGCCGGGGTATAAAGCCGCGCGGTGTAGACCAGAAAACCGAATTTGCGAAAATCCCCGTTGCCCAGCAGGTGGGCGCCCGGCAGAGCGGTCTGCCAGCCGGCCAGTGCCGCCGGGCTCAGCAGCAACACGGCAAGCATCGATGCCATGAGTAACGTCAGACGCCTGAACAGCTTCATCTACCACTCCCGTCGTATTGCCCGTTGATCACAGACGCTATAGGCAAAGCCGCCAATGCACAACTGTCACCACCGGATTGCAGCCCGCACGCACGGGGCCCAGGCATTAAACATTAGTTAATTTACCGCCGCCACGCAGCGCCTTTAGGCTGAGAACAGGGTATATCGCCAGGTGTGCCCGGCCGGACGGCTTTTCTTCCGGCGGCAGACAATGCGGAGCCCTTGATGAAGTACGCGTTGGTAATAGAACAGGATGAAGCCACGGCCCAGGCCGTGATGGCAGAGCTCAAAGGGCACGGCTTCAACGTGCAATGGGCCTGCAGCGGCTCGACCGGCCTGGCCATGGCCGTGGCGGGCGGCTACGACAGCATCATCGTGGCCCGGCGATTATCCGACATCGACGGTCTGACCATCGTCGCCACCCTGCGCGCCCAGCACATCCTCACACCGATCCTCATGCTCAGCGTGCCCGCTGCCGTAGACGTCCGGGTCGAGCAACTGCGCTGCAGCGGTGACGACTACCTGACCAAACCCTTCACCAGCGGCGAGTTGGCGGCCAGGCTCGCCATGCTGCAGCGCCGCGGCGAGGATGGGAGTTGCCCTGCGCGGCTGGTCAGCGGGCCCTTGCACCTGGATCTCGATACCCAGCGGGTCACGCGCGATGGCCAGGCGCTGGAACTGCTGCCCTCAGAGTTCAAGCTGCTGGCGTTTCTGCTGCGCAACATCGGCCAGCGCGTGACCAGCACCATGCTCTTCGAACAGGTGTGGGGCTACCCCTTCGACCCCGGCAACCAGATCATCGAAGTGCACATCGAGCGCTTGCGCCGCAAGCTCGTGGGCCCCGGCACACCCACCCTGCTGACCTTGCGCGACGGTGGCTACCGCCTGCAGGCCGCGGCATGACCGAAGCGCAGCACCGCGTCCAGTAACTTTTATTTAATCTCGCCCCCGTTGAGCGGTCGCTGGCTCTGGCCTAACGTGTGCGACCTTTTTTTCATATTCATTCAAGGCCCGCCGTCCGTGACCTTTCGCTTGCTGCCGTTGCCCCTCGCCCTCGCCTGTGCCGTCTTCACCCCTTTGGCCTTGGCCGACAGCCCCGTCTCCGCGACCCTGCGCAGCGCCGAGCCGATGATCCCCGCACCGCCGCAACTGGGCGCGCGCTCCTGGGTAATGATGGACGCCACCACCGGCACCATCATCAGTAGCCAGAACCCCGACGAGCGCCTGCCGCCGGCCAGTCTCACCAAGTTGATGACGGTGTACATCACCACCCATGAACTCATGGCCGGTCGCCTCAAGCCTGACGACAAGGTCACCATCAGCGATAACGCCTGGCGCACCGGCGGCTCGCGAATGTTCATCACCCCCAACAGCCAGATCAGCGTCGACGACCTGATGCACGGTGTGGTGATCGACTCCGGCAACGATGCCGCCGTGGCACTCTCCGAACGCATCGCCGGCAGCGAGGACGCCTTCGCCGGCATGATGAACCTGACCGCGCAGAAGCTGGGCATGACCAACTCCCACTTCATGAACCCCACCGGCCTGCCGATCGATGACCACTACTCGTCGGCCCACGACATGGCGGTGCTGGCCCAGTCGATCATTCACGACGAGCCAGCCTACTACCCGCTGTACGCCAACAAGTACTTCACCTGGGGCGGCATTCGTCAGCCAAACCGCAACCTGCTGCTATGGCGTGACGCCTCGGTCGATGGCCTGAAGACCGGCCACACCGATGCCGCCGGCTATTGCATGGTGACCTCGGCAGTGCGCAACGGCGAGCGCCTGATCACTGCTGTGTTCGGCTCGACCAGCATGGCCAACCGCGCCTCGGACACCGAAACCCTGCTGACCTACGGCTTCCGCTTCTATGAAAATGCCAAATTGCAGAACGGTCGGGCGGTCCTTGCCCAGCCGCATGTGTGGAAAGGCGCCGCCGATACCGTCCCGATCGGCCTGGCCAACGACCTGGTATTGACCCTGCCGCGCCGCAGTCATCAGAATTTCAACGCTCACGTCAACCTCAACCCCGAGCTGGTCGCACCACTGCCAGCAGGCACCGTGGTGGGCAGCTATGACGTGTTCGACGGCACCGACAAGTTGGTCTCGCGACCACTGGTCACCTTGGCCGATATGCCGCAGGGCGGCTGGCTGCACCGTCTGCTGGACGGGATTCGGATGTTCTTTGCTTCGAAGTTCTGAGGTGGGGATTTGCACGGACACGAAGAGACCTGAGCGAACAACTCGGTATCAACGCTGAAACCCGAATCCCCCTTGCGGTCGCTGCCCGAATACTGGCACATTCAGCAACAGGCTTTAGTCCAAAGCCTGTCTGGAGATGTGCCATGGATGTCGACACCCTCAACGCGTACAACGTGTACGCCAAGCCCTTCGCGAAGCACTGGCACGAGCAACCGCAACCCAGCGATCTCTACACCCTGCTGAACACCTTCTTCACCCCTGGCCACACGGCTGATATCGGTTGCGGCGCCGGCCGTGACGTGGCCTGGCTCAACAATGCCGGTTTCGATGCCGTGGGTTATGACGCCAGCGATCTGTTGCTCGACCACGCCCGCTATCGCTATCCGGACCTGCGCTTCGAGCTGGCTTCGTTGCCGGATCTGGCCAACATCGTCAGCGAACGCTTCCAGAACATCCTCTGCGAGTCAGTGATCATGCACCTGGAGCTGCGCCTGATCCGCCCTTCGGTGGCACGCATGCTCGACTTGCTGGTGCCCGGCGGCGCGCTGTACATCAGTTGGCGAGTGATGGAAGGCAGCGCCAAGCGCGATCAGCACCGGCGTCTGTATTCGGCCTTCGACAAATCGCTGATCCTCCAGGAATGCCTCGGCCACCGAGTGCTGCTGGATCGCGAAGACCTGAGCAATGCGTCCGGCAAGCGCATCCAGCGCATGGTCATTCGCAAGCGCGGCTGAACGCCGGGATTGAAAGCCCCCCATGAAAAAACCCATCCACCGCTTGCGCCATGGATGGGTCCTTGTCCTGCAGGCGCGTCTTACACCTTGACGATCCAGCCCGCCGGGCCTTCGATGTCGCCGGCCTGCACGCCGGTCAGCTCGTTGTACAGACGTTGAGTCACCGGGCCGACTTCGGTCTCGCTGTAGAACACGTGCATCTTGCCGTCGTATTCGATACCGCCGATGGGCGAAATGACTGCTGCGGTGCCGCATGCACCGGCTTCAACGAACTGGTCGATCTTGTCGATGAACACGTCGCCTTCGATGACGGTCAGGCCGAGGCGCGACTGCGCCAGCTCGATCAGCGACAGACGGGTGATGCCCGGCAACACTGACGGCGATTTAGGCGTGACGAATTCATTGTTGGCGGTGATGCCGAAGAAGTTGGCCGAACCGACTTCCTCGATCTTGGTGTGGGTTTGCGGATCGAGGTAGATGCAATCGGCAAAACCGGCCTGCTTGGCGGCCGAACCGGGCAGCAGGCTGGCGGCGTAGTTGCCACCGACCTTGGCGGCGCCGGTGCCTTGTGGAGCGGCACGGTCGTAGCTGGAAATCTGGAAGTTGTGCGGCTTCATGCCGCCCTTGAAGTAAGGGCCGACCGGGATGCAGAACACCGAGAAGATGAACTCAGGCGCGGTGCGCACGCCGATGTTGTCGCCCACGCCAATTACGAACGGGCGCAGATACAGGGCGCCACCGCTGCCGTATGGCGGGACGAAGCGTTCGTTGGCCTTGACCACCTGCTTGCAGGCATCGACGAACATCTCGGTCGGCACGTGCGGCATCAGCGTGCGCTGGCAGCTGCGGGCCATGCGCAAGGCGTTCTGCTCCGGGCGGAACAGGTTGATCGAACCGTCCTTGCAACGATAGGCCTTGAGGCCTTCGAAGCACTGCTGACCGTAATGCAGCGCGGTGGAACCTTCGCTGATGTGCAACACATTGTCTTCGGTCAGAGTGCCTGGCTGCCACTCACCGTCCTTCCAGTTAGACAGATAGCGCAGATCGGTCTTGATGTAATCGAACCCCAGTTTGTCCCAGTTAAGGCTTTCGTGACCCATGACACCCTCTACGCTTTGAACGACCGCCCGAACCTTCAGGCCGCTGATTATTGACAATGGTTGTAACAATACTGCATTCGGCCGACGGTTTCAGCAGGTGTATCGCCACATGAGCAACTTTCATCGGCGCGGGCGGTCCGCTTGGCCGTTCGTCCGCTGCCACGCCAGTCCCTTGCGCAAATCCTCACTAGTGGCAACATGCTATCGAGCCACGCCCAATTCTTTATTTGAAGCCCCTCATGCCCAACTTCCCTCTCGAACCTGAAAGCGACGTCTACAAAACCCTGCTCGAATCCACCAAGGCCATCCCTTGGCGCATCGACTGGGACAGCATGACCTTTACCTACGTCGGCCCGCAAATCGAGGCGCTGCTGGGCTGGACGCCACAAAGCTGGGTGGGCATCAACGACTGGGTCGAGCGCATGCACCCGGATGATCGCGATTATGTGGTGGAGTTTTGCGTGACCCAGTCCCAGGCCGGCGTCGATCACGAGGCCGACTATCGCGCGCTGACCAAGGACGGCGAGTATGTCTGGATTCGCGACGTGGTCCACGTGATCCGCAAGGAGGGCAAGGTCGAGGCGCTGGTGGGCTTCATGTTCGATATCAGCGAGCGCAAGGCCACCGAGCAGCACCTGCTCAAGCTGCAAAAGCAACTCGAGGAGTTTTCCTTCAGCGATGGCCTGACCGGCATTGCCAACCGACGCATGCTCGACAAGGTCCTGGAACGCGAATGGGCCCAGGCGCAACGCAGCCAGAAGCCCATTTCGCTGATTCTCGCGGACATCGATTATTTCAAGCAGTACAACGATTGCTACGGCCACATGAAGGGTGACGAATGTCTCAAGCACGTCGCCCGGACCCTCAGCCTGGCAGCCAATCGGCCGCTGGATTTCATCGCGCGCATGGGCGGTGAGGAGTTCATATGGGTGCTGCCCGAAACCGATGCGGCCTCGGCCCGAGCAGTGGCCAACAAATGCCAGCAGTTGATCCGCCAGGCGCAGATCCCCCACGAGCGTTCGCAGGTGTCGACCTGGCTGACCGTCAGCCTCGGGGTGGGGACCATCGTCCCGGGCCAGCAGGCCCACGCGCTGAGTTTTGTCGAGAAGGTCGACGAGTTGCTGTATCGGGCCAAGCACAATGGCCGCAAGCGCGCCGAGTATGGAGAGTTTGGGGGTTGATGCCTGGGTGTGTATCGGCTGGGAGGGCCCCTTCGCGGGCAAGCCGCATCACCGCTGATTCAAGAGATGAAACCTGCCCGTCGATTTTCCTCGACAGCTGCTCTGACGTTTTGGTTATGCTAGGGTCAAATAAGTCGCTAACCGCTTATCACCCATAAGGAAATGCTTGCGTCGCGTCAAACCGCAACACCGCCTGATGCTTGCGGGCCGCGGTGGCCTGCAGCTGTCGATTCAAGGAATCAGAGTATGGCTCAAAGACACGTCATCAACGCCTCGGTCAGCCCCAAGGGCAGCCTGGAGACCCTGTCCCAACGCGAAGTGCAGCAGCTCAGCGCTGCCGGTTCGGGCAGCACCTACACCCTTTTCCGCCAGTGCGCCCTGGCCATCCTCAATACCGGCGCCCATGTCGACAACGCCAAGACCATCCTCGAGGCCTACCAGAACTTCGAAGTGCGCATTCACCAGCAAGACCGTGGTGTACGCCTCGAACTGCTGAACGCGCCCGCCGACGCCTTCGTCGATGGCGAGATGATCGCCAGCACCCGTGAAATGCTCTTCAGCGCCCTGCGCGATATCGTCTACACCGAAAGCGAACTTGAAAGCCAACGCATCGACCTGAGCAACTCCCAGGGCATCACCGACTACGTCTTCCACCTGCTGCGCAACGCTCGCACCCTGCGCGCCGGCGTCGAGCCGAAGATGGTGGTGTGCTGGGGGGGCCACTCGATCAACTCGGACGAGTACAAATACACCAAGCGCGTCGGCCACGAGCTGGGCCTGCGCAAGCTCGACATTTGCACTGGCTGTGGCCCGGGCGTAATGAAAGGCCCGATGAAGGGCGCCACCATCGCCCATGCCAAACAACGTCTGGAGGGCGGCCGCTACCTGGGGCTGACCGAACCCGGCATCATTGCCGCCGAAGCGCCCAACCCGATCGTCAACGAACTGGTGATTCTGCCTGACATCGAAAAACGCCTCGAAGCCTTCGTGCGCGTCGGCCACGGCATCATCATCTTTCCGGGCGGCGCGGGTACCGCGGAGGAATTTCTCTACCTGCTGGGTATCCTCATGCACCCGGACAACCGCGAGCTGCCCTTCCCGGTGATCCTCACCGGGCCGAAGAGCGCCGCGCCGTATCTGGAGCAACTGCACGCCTTCGTTGGTGCGACCCTGGGTGAAGCGGCGTACAAGCACTACCAGATCATCATTGACGATCCGGTCGAAGTCTCGCGGCAGATGGCCTCGGGCTTGAAGGATGTGCGCTTGTTCCGCCGCGAGCGCAACGACGCCTTTCACTTCAACTGGCTGTTGCGCATCGAGGAAAGCTTCCAGCGGCCGTTCGATCCGACCCACGCCAACATGGCCAGCCTGCAACTGCGCAAGGACCTGCCAGCCCATGAACTGGCCGCCAACCTGCGCCGGGCGTTTTCCGGAATCGTGGCCGGTAACGTCAAGGACAAGGGCATCCGCCTGATCGAAGAGCATGGCCCTTACGAGATTCACGGCGATGCCTCGATCATGCAGCCCTTGGACAAACTGCTGCAGGCGTTCGTGGCGCAACACCGGATGAAGCTACCCGGCGGCGCGGCGTACGAGCCTTGCTACCGCGTAGTGACCTGACCTTGTGGGAGCGGGCTCCACCCGCTCCCATAGCTGCAAGCTGCAAGCTGCAAGCTGCAAGCGTTCAGTGTGTCAGTTCAATCTTCCAGAGCATCTGCATTTTCTGGCTTGGCGAACCGATAGGTCGTGAAGCAGCACACCAGCAAACCACTGACCGCCAGCATGCCGCCCACCAGCCCGATGTTCGATGTGCCCAGCTGACTCATCACCACGCTGCCCAGCAGCGCCCCGCCGCCGATACCGATGTTGTAGATACCCGAATGCAAGGCCATGGCCACGTCGGTGGCATCCGGCGCCAGACTGATGACCTTAGACTGCATCACCAGGCCGAAGCACATGATCGCCGCGCCCCAGACCACGCTCAAGGCGCCCAGGTGCGAAGGATTCAGCGAGAACGGCAACAGCAGCATCAGGCACAGCCCCAGCACCGCCACCGAGGCAATCAGGAAGCCCCTCGGGAAGCGGCCACTGTACAGGCTGAACAACAGCGAACCGATTACCCCGGCGCCGCCGAACAACAGCAACAGCACGGTGGTCATGTCGCCGCTCAAGTGCGCGACGCCCTGGGCGAAGGGTTCGATATAGCTGTAGGCCGTGAAGTGTGCAGTGACCACCAACGCCGTCAGCACATACAACGACACCAACGCCGGACGCTTGAACAGAATCGGCAAGCTGCGCAGCGACCCTGAGTTCTGGCTCGGCAGCAACGGCAGGGTCTTGGCCAGCCACAGCACAGTCAGCCCGGCGACTCCGGCGATGATGAGGAAGGTCGTGCGCCAGCCCAGCGCTTCACCTACGATGCGCCCGATCGGGATGCCCAGCACCATCGCCAGCGATGTGCCGGTGGCCAGCAATCCCAGCGCCTGCACTTGCTTGCCCGCCGGCGCCACCCGCACCGCCAGCGAAGCAGTGATCGACCAGAACACTGCGTGCGCCACGGCGATACCGATGCGGCTGATCAGCAGCACGGCAAAACTGTTGGCCATGCCGGACAGGATATGACTGACGATAAACACCGCGAATACGCCCACCAGCAAGGTGCGCCGCTCGATATTGCGGGTCAGCAGCATCATCGGTAGCGACAGCAAAGTCACCACCCAGGCATACACCGTGAGCATCAACCCGACCTGGGCCGTGGTCATCGAAAAGCTGTGGCCGATCGCGCTCAACAGGCCGACCGGCACGAATTCGGTGGTGTTGAAGATAAAGGCGGCCAGCGCCAGAGCGATAACGCTCATCCAGCTGCCAGCCTGAGTGTTCGTGGATGTAGTCATCGAGTTGCTGTGAAACCTCGTGGTGCCTTGCGCCCGCAACGGCCGTGAGCTGCACGCAAGAACCGGTAAACCCGCCCACACAGAAAATCCACGCATGAAAACCTCGCTCGAAGGAAGTCCCTTGAACGAAGCAGGCAATGAGCAGAATTTTTATCGGTATGGTTTTTCGGTACGAGAGGTACGGCCAGATGCGTGGCATTCTACGCCGCAGCCGAGCGCGGGACAATAATCCCCTGGCCCACGATCTGCAGTTTGGCGCCCAACGGTTGCGACCGGTTGCCGCATGCGTCGCTGCCGCGTCATCCCGGGCAATAGCCGATACAGGCTGCTAGACTGCTGCCCAGCCCGTACCTCGAGAATTTTATGATCGACATCCGCCCCATGACCGCCGCTGATTTCGAGCGTTTCTGGCCGACCTTCCATGCCATCGCCGAAGCCCGGCAGACTTATGCCTACGACCCTGACCTGACCCTGCAGCAAGCTCGCCACCTGTGGTTGGAGCTGCCGCTGCACACCCTGGTGGCCGAGGCCGATGGCCAGTTGCTTGGCAGCTATTACCTCAAGGCCAATGCCGCCGGGCCCGGCAACCATGTCAGCAACTGCGGCTACATGGTCACCGAGGCGGCGCGTGGCAAAGGCGTCGCACGCCTGATGTGCGAGCACTCCCAGCAACTGGCGCGCGATAACGGTTTTTTGGCCATGCAATTCAATTCGGTAGTCGCCAGTAACGAGGCGGCCGTGGCGCTGTGGCAAAAACTCGGGTTCGAGATCATCGGCCGTTTGCCCAAAGCCTATCGCCACGCGCAGCAAGGGCTGGTCGACTGCCTGGTGATGTACAAATGGCTGACCGCTGCACCCGCTCCGTCGCCCCTCTTGATCAGTCGCAAGAATATTGAATCCATTGTCTCCAGACCTCGGCGCCAGCCCCGGAGCTAGAGGCGTATACGCCAAAAACAGGACCTGACTGCCCCCTGAAAGAAACCTGAACAAAACCCTGTCAAGCCTTAGAACTTTGCGTCATGGCCAACGGTCATTAGCACAAGTCGGCGTGTAAAGTTCATGTTACAAAACCCCGATGGGTCTATACCCATGAGGTACGACGCTAGCGACGGTAATACCTGGAATGCACAGCATAAAAATAATCGAATCAGAGGGAGCTTGAAAAATGGGGTTGAAGCGCAGTCTTGCAATCAAGTGTGCGATGGGGTGTCTGGTGGCAGCAACTTTGGCCGGTACTGCCCAGGCGGCAACGATCAGCGGCGCAGTCGGTATGACCGGACAGAGCGACATGACCTACCGGATAGGCATGGGGCTGGATTGGGACAAGACCTGGCTGCAGTCTTCGGTGGGCCACCTGACTGGTTATTGGGACCTGGGTTTCACCTATTGGGAAGCGGGTGAGCACACCAGCGCGCGGCAGTCGATTTCCTTTGCGCCGGTGTTCGTCTACGAGTTTGGCGGGGGCAATGTGGTGCCCTACCTCGAGGCCGGCGTCGGCATCGCCGGGTTCAGCGGCACCCGCGTGGGCAGCCGTGATCTGGGCTCGTCATTCAATTTCGAAGACCGCCTGGGCGTGGGCCTGAAAATCGCCCAGGTGCACCGGGTTGGCGTGCGCGTCATTCACTATTCCAACGCCGGCTTCAGCGAGCCGAACGAAGGGATCGAGTCGTACTCGCTGTTCTATAGCATGAACTTCTGATTTGCATCACTCCCATTAGCTGTAGCGAGGGGGGGCAAGCCCGCTCGCTACAGGGTCAAGAGCAAGAGTCGGAGTTTTACACACCGTGCAGCGCTTTATACTGAGCTCATCGCCTTAGCGTCGAGTTCGCCATGAAACCAGCATGCACCACCCCGAATGCCGAACGCATCACCCGCGCCTGCCAATTGATCGAGCAGGCAGCCACCCTGCCAAGCCTCAATGAACTGGCTGACGCCGTGGGCCTCAGTGCGTTTCACTTTCATCGCCAGTTCAAGGCCGCCACAGGGCTCACTCCCAAGGCCTATGGCGCCGCGCACCGGGCGCGCAAGCTGCGCGCCGCACTGACCCAAGGAGGGTCGATCACCGACGCTTTTTACGACGCAGGCTTCAACTCCAATGGTCGCTTCTATGAAGCCGCCACCGGCTTGCTGGGCATGAAGCCGGGGGACTTTCGCAGGCGCGGCCACAACAATTGCATTCGCTTTGCCGTGGGCGAATGTTCGCTGGGTTCCATTGTGGTCGCACAAAGCAATCGCGGCATCTGCGCCATCCTGCTGGGCGACGATCCCGATCAACTGCTGCAGGACCTGCAACGGCAATTCGCCAATGCCGAGTTCATCGGTGGCGACGGCGATTTCGAACAGTTGATTGCGCAGGTGGTGGGGTTTATCGAAGCCCCGGCGCTGGGCCTGGATCTGCCGCTGGACATCCGCGGCACCGCCTTTCAAGAGCGCGTCTGGCAGGCGCTGCGTACGATCCCGGTGGGCAGCACCGCCAGCTATGCGCAGATTGCCGCGCAGATCGGCGCGCCCAGCGCATACCGCGCCGTAGCCCAGGCCTGCGGCGCCAACGTCCTGGCCGTGGCGATCCCCTGCCACCGCGTGGTACGCAGTGATGGCGGGCTCTCGGGCTATCGCTGGGGGGTGGAGCGCAAGCGCCAACTGCTAGAAGGCGAACGGGCCGGCGACTCTGCACGCGACTGAACCCGCCCCCGGCCTGTTAGAGCTGCCAGAACAGACACACCTGAGCGGCCACGTCGAACCCCGGGTTCATCGCGCCCAACCAGCGAGGTTGCCGCGCATACGGCTGATGCACCACGTGCCCGCCGCCCTTGACCGCATACAACACCACGGCGATGCCCCGGGCATTGCTCCACACGCTGCGCATGGGTGCCAGCCGTGGCAGCAGATGAGCCGACGAAGTTTCGTCCTGCTGCAATCGAGCACCCGCCAGATCAGCGAAAAATTCTGCAGTGGCCATCGACGAGCGCACGGCTTCGCGCCGGGCCAGGCCGAACCACCCACCGGCACCGCCCTTGAAAGGATTGAGACGGTCAGCCGTACCGTTAATGATCAGCATCGGTACTGCCACGCCTTCCATTGCGGGCGCGGGAGCATCACTGACCGGCAAACTGGCGGCGATCACCGCGACACCGGCCAGTTGCTGTGGCATCGCCAGCGCCAGCCGATAGACCATCTGGCCACCGCTGCCATAGCCGAGTGCATAGACCCGCTCGGCATCGATCGCATGCTCGACAGCCATTGCCTTGACCATGGCCCGGATAAACGCTACGTCCCCAAGGTTGCCGCTGCCCCACCCGGCTTGCTGGGCAGCAGGATAGGCCACCGCGAAACCGCACACCCGCGCCTGCTGCTCCAGCGCCTGGCCGATCAACCCCCGCATCGCTGCCGTATCCTGTCGCTCGCCATGCAGCGCAATCACCAGCGGTGCGTCCGGGACCAGTTCACGTGGGACATAGGTGTCGTAGTGACGCGCAGCCTGTGCCACGGTCAGCTGTCGATGAGCCAGCGTCCCCTGCACCAAAGGCACGGGCACGCGCCGAGCATGCAGCAGATAAATCGCGGCGCCGCCCAGCATCAGCAGTACGATCAACAGCGCAAGCGCAATCCACATCGTCGGGTGGCTCTCCTCGCAGGGCGATTGTCAGGGACTCACAGCAGGTGGCGATACCCATCCGCCGCACGCGCAGCCCGAGACACACGGGCCGCACGTCTGTTTGGCGGGCTGTATGCCATGGTAGTTCAAGCGCCGCACGAAAAAATATTCAGTTGAAAGACAGCGCCGCCTCGGCTACAAGTTTGCCTCAGGCGCCCACCGATGAAGGGGGCGGTGCCTTTCGGATCGACACACCCACGCCGCGACAAGAATAATCACGTCCTTGAGACCTGCCGTGTCGATCGACTTCAACCGCATTGATCCTGCAAAAAAGGTAAACCGATGAAAGTGCTCATGCTCCACGGCGTCAACCACAACATGTTCGGCAAGCGCGATCCAAAGCAGTACGGCACCATTACCCTGGCCGAGATCGATGATCAGCTGCGCGCCCTGGGCAAGGAGCTGGACACCACGGTCGAGACCTTTCAGACCAACCACGAAGGCGAGATGTGCGAGCGCATCCACCGGGGCTACCTGGACAAGGTCGACGCCGTGCTGATCAATGCCGGCGCCTGGACCCACTACAGCTACGGCATCCGCGATGCCCTGGCCATTCTGGAAGTGCCGGTGATCGAAGTGCACATGTCCAACATTCACGCCCGTGAAGAGTTCCGTCATCATTCGGTATTCGGCGAAATCGTCACCGGGCAGATCTGCGGCCTGGGCGTCGACAGCTACCTGTTGGCCCTGCGCGCCGCCGTCTCGGCCAATCAGCGCAAGTAAGCGGCTCCGCGCGTTCGCCCTCAGCCCATTCGGCTGCTGACGAAGTCCACGAACGCGCGACTCTTGGCGGGTGGCTGCATTCGTGGCGGCAGGAGTGAATAAAGGCTCAACCGCTCGTCAGGCCAGTCAGGAAACAGCTCGACCAGACTGCCATCAGCCAGCAGCGATTCATTGCCCAGTGCCATCAGCTGGGCGATGCCTTGGCCCGCCAGGCAACAACTGTGCAGGGTGTTGACGTCGTTGACCGTCAGCGCGCCTTCGGTGGTGACTTCAAGGCGCTGACGCCCGCGATGAAACGCCCAATCATACAAACGCCCAAGCTCCGCATCGCGGTACTGAATACAGCGATGCTCGGCCAGTTCCTGTGGGGTGCGCGGCCGACCGTGCAGCGCCAGATAGGCAGGCGTGGCAACGGTCAGCTGGCGGGTGTCCAGCACGTGACTGACCTGCAAATGGCTGACAGTCGGCTCGCCGAAACGCAACCCGAGATCGAACCCTTCGCCGACCAGGTCCCCAAGGCGCTCGCGGGTCACCAACTCTAGCTGGACCTCAGGGTAGGCGCGTAGAAATTCGCCGATCAGGGCGCCGGACAGCAGACGAGACATGGCAGGATCGACGTTGACCCGCAACCGCCCGCGCACCACCGCCGCGCCGCGGGAGGTACTGTCGGCGGCCTCTTCGAGCCCGGCGAGCAGCGGCATCACCAACGAATGAAAGCGCAGGCCGTCCTCGGTGAGGCTCACCGTGCGCGTCGTGCGGTCGAACAACCGTACCCCCAGGCGCGCCTCCAGCCGGGCAATGGCGCGGCTGACGCCAGGTTGCGACATATCCAGAATGTCGCCGGCCGCTGCAAAGCTACCCTGCTCGACAACGGCGGCAAACACACCCATTCCATTCATTGAACGTTCGTCAAAAGCCATGACACATGCTGTTCCGTCATCAGTCAGAGGGAGGCCATGTTATCCGTTAATGGATTATTTGCCACCACACAATCGAAGTCGCCAGTGTGTTTCATCTGGTCGCAGGCAGAGTCGTGACCGGCAGCATGCTCTGCTACGATGCCCCGAACCTACGCTGACTCACCAGCGCGGTCCCGACCAGCGAGCCCTACTGCCCCATGGATTCCAACTCGTCACAGCCCTCAGCGGCCAAGCCGGACACTCACTGCGCCCCGCCAACGCCGCGCAGCAAACGCACCCTGGACCTGCTCGGCGGCGGCAGCGAACCCGATCCACGCTTTACACTGGCCAACGAGCGCACTTTCCTGGCGTGGATTCGCACCGCGTTGGCACTGATGGCCGGCGGCATTGCCGTAGAGGCCTTCACCGCCGACGTGTTCCTGCCTGAATTGCGCAAAACGCTGGCGATCACCCTGCTGGTGCTGGGCATGCTCATCAGTGTCAGTGCTTGCCTGCGCTGGCTGAATGTCGAGCGCGCGATGCGCCAGCGCAATCCATTGCCATTGCCGCTGCTGGTGCCGGTGCTGTCCATTGGCGGCGCACTGGTCACTGCGGTGCTGATTGCTTTCGTTGCCTTGCGTCAGGTCTGATCGGCGATGAGCAGCTTGCACAATGACGCCGGCCTGCAACCTGAACGCACCCTGCTGGCGTGGCGGCGCACGTTGCTGTCGCTGCTGGCGGTCAGTACCTTGTTCTTGCGCTGGATCCCCCACCACGGCGCCTTCGCCTTCGGCCTGATCGGCGTGGCGTTGCTGAGCGTCGTGGCGATCTGGCTAGGGCAATGGCGGCGCTATCGAGTAAGCACCCAGGCGATCAGCGAGAACCGCACACCGGTGGCGCTGCGTGAAATCGCCGGTCTGGGAGTCGCCTGCGTCATGCTTGGCGCGCTAGGGTTGTATGTGGTGTGGAGATTTTGATGCACCCTGTGGCGAGGAGACTTCCTCCCCACAGGGTGTGCCAGCCACCGATGGCGGGGCTGATCGCCGTATCGGGAGCAGGCCCCTCGGCACAGGGTAAGGGCACTCCACAACACCAGGCTTTACAACAGCGACGACTGCCGCCGTCCTTTTGCCGCCTGCCCGAGCACGCGGGAAAGCTGGTCCACCGAGTAGGGCTTGTGCAACAGCTCGAACCCCGCCAGGCCGCTCTCCTCCAGAACATGGCTGTAGCCGCTGGTCAGGATCACGGGTAGTTGCGGAAACAGCTTGCCGATGCGCGTCGCCAGCTCGATGCCATTGATGCCCGGCATCACCACATCGGAAAACACCACGTCGAAACGCCCCGGCGCCAAGTTCAGCTCGGCCAAGGCGCGCTCGGCGGACCTCACCCACACCGGTGCATACCCCAGCTCGAGCAGCGACTCGGCAGCGAAGGCACCAACCTCTTCGTTGTCCTCGACCACCAGCACGCACACGCCGCCACCACTGACCTGGGCGAGCTCTCCGACCACCCCTTCGGCGACCGCACAGGCCTGCACGCTCGGCAAGTACAACGTGAAGGTTGCGCCCTGGCCATCGTCGCTACGCACTTGAACGTCGCCTCCGGACTGCCGGGCAAAGCCGAATACCTGGGACAGACCCAGCCCGGTGCCTTCGCCAAAGGCCTTGGTGGTGAAAAAAGGCTCGAAGATCCGCGCGAGATCCCCAGGGTCGATGCCCGCGCCAGTATCGCTGATCGACACCGCCACGAAATCGCCTTTGGCCGCTTGCTGGCCGGGTATTGCATCCACCTTGGCGACCTTGATCGTGACCCTGCCCTGCCCCTCCATGGCATCGCGTGCATTGACCGCCATATTGACGAGCGCGGTATCGAACTGGCTCGGGTCGGCATGGATGAAACATTCTTCGTCCTGCAACTGCAGATCGATATGCACGCGCGAGCCCACCAGGGTATGCAGCATGCCGATGACGGCGCTGACACTGGCGCCGACATCGAAGGCTTCCGGCTTGAGGGTCTGGCGTCGCGCGAACGCCAGCAGTTGGCCGGTTAGGCGCGTGGCGCGGTTGACCGTCTCGGAGATTGCCTCGACATAGCGCTGACGGCGCTCAGGGGCCAGGTTGGGCCGCCCGAGCAGATCGGTGGATGAGCGAATGACGGTCAGCAGGTTATTGAAATCGTGGGCTACCCCGCCGGTCAGTTGCCCCACGGCTTCCATTTTCTGCGCCTGACGCAGCGCTTCTTCGGTGTCGAGCAACGCCCGGGTACGGCTCTCGACCTGGTGTTCCAGGGAGGCCGTCAGCGCACGCAAGCGGTGCTCTGCGCGGCGCCGCTCGACTGCCATGCAGGTCCGGTGGGCCACTTCACGCACCAACTCGAGATCTGCCGGGTGCCAGACGCGTCGCTCGGCATGATTGAGATAAAGCAGCGCCACCATGCCACCTTCCTCATTGACCGGCATGTTGACGAATGCCTGAGCGCTGATGGCCTTGAGCGCATCGGCGGTGTCGGCCGTCATCGGATCCTGTTCGGCATCGGCGATCACGATGGTCTGGCCACGCTTGAGCGGTTCGATATAAGAGCCGTAGTCGCGAAAACGCAAGACCCCGGCCAGCGTCTTGATGCCTGGGGCATTCCAGTCGCGCTCGATGGTGATGGTTTCGTTGAAAGTATCCACGAGGCCATAGCCCGCGCGGCTGACCTGCAAGTGGCGACCGAGGATTTCGGCGGCGGCGTAGGCCAGCTCTGCCGGATCGGCCAGGTCGCGGATGCGGTCACTGACCTCCGCCAACGCCTGGCGCCGGCCCTCTTCGGCCATGCGCTCGGTGATGTCCTGGGAAATGCCGGTCATGCGCAGCGGCTTGCCTTGGGCATCGCGCTGGGTACGACCGCGCACATTGATCCAGCGCAGTTCACCCGCTGGGGTGAAGAGCCGGTAGTCGATCTTGTAATCCTCGCCACCCTCGACGCTCGCCTGCACCGCCGCCGCCCTGCGCGCGCGATCGTCGACATGAACGCCGGCAAGCAGTTGCGCGTAGGTGAAAGGTTCTTGCGGATCGCGTCCGTAATGCGCGCGGCAGGTGACCGAGGTCCTCAGGGTTTCAGAGGCCAGGTCCAGGCTCCAATGGCCCACGTCTCCGGCCTCAAGGGCCTCACGCAGTGCCAATACCCCGTCCTGCAACTCTGCGGCTTGCACGGTTGCAACCTGTGACTGGGCGCTGCCCTGCTGCGCGGGTGTGGGGGGATCAAGCCCATCGTTCATCAATATCGCCGTACTCACGCTTTCGCCTTACATGGATTAGCGGTGGCAAACCGTCGGCTCGACGGGGCCGCAAGGGTACGACCTTTGTAACGCGCAAGCGTTCAGCGATTTTGCCCCTCTGCTGTCCATCGTCGGCAACTTTCACCCAGAAGGCCCGGCGACACGGTAGACTTTTCGTCTTCGCGCCCCCCTTCAAGTCTTTCCGGAGCCCGCTTCATGCCCTCTTCGCCCGCAGTGGCACCCAGCACTGCGCCGCAAATGACGCAGGGCCTGATCACCCTGTTCGCCTTTTGCTGCGGGGCGATCGTCGCCAATATCTATTACGCGCAACCTATCATCGACCTGATCGCCCCGGATGTCGGCCTGTCGGCACACGGCGCCAGCCTGATCGTCTCACTGACCCAGATTGGCTACGCCTTGGGCCTGTTGTTTCTGGTGCCGCTGGCCGACTTGCTGGAAAACCGCCGCCTGATGCTCGCCACCTTGGCGCTGTCGACGCTGAGCCTGGTGGCCATCAGCTTCACCACGTCTGCGCCGGCCCTGCTGGCGATGTCGCTGTTGGGGGGTTTCAGCTCGGTGTCGGTGCAGATGCTCATCCCGCTAGCCGCCCACCTGGCACCGGAACAGACCCGCGGCCGTGTGGTGGGCAGCATCATGGGTGGCCTGCTGCTGGGCATCCTGCTGGCCCGGCCGCTGTCCAGTCTGATCGCCGACCACTTCGGCTGGCGCGCGGTATTCTTGACAGCCGCCGTGGTGATGCTGGTGATCATTGCCGTTATTGCGCGGACCATGCCTCAGCACCGGCCCGACCATCGCGCCAGCTACGGCGAATTGTTGCTGTCGCTGTACCACTTGATGACCCGACACGCCTTGCTGCGCCAGCGCTCGCTTTATCAGGGCCTGATGTTCGGTGCGTTCAGCCTGTTCTGGACGGCGGTGCCATTGGAGTTGTCCCGCCAGCATGGCCTGAGCCAAAGTCAGATCGCTGTCTTCGCCCTGGTCGGCGCCATCGGCGCAGTGGCCGCGCCGCTGGCCGGGCGATTGGCTGACGCCGGGCATACGGCCCGGGCCTCGCTGCTGGCGATGGTGCTGGCACCTGCGGCGTTCTGGCTAGCGCTGGTGCATCCGGCCTACAGCGTGGTGGGCCTGGCAATCACCGGGGTGCTGCTGGATTTCGCGGTACAGATGAACATGGTGCTGGGGCAGCGCGCCATCTACGCGCTCGATGCCAGTAGCCGCGGACGCCTCAACGCGCTGTACATGACCAGTATTTTCATCGGCGGGGCGGTGGGTTCGTCACTGGCCAGCAGCCTCTATGAACGGGGCGGCTGGGGGGCGATCGTGATCTGCGGCAGCGCCTTGCCACTGATTGCGCTGGCGTGCCTGCTGGTCAATTCCCAACGCAGCTGAACCCTGGCGCCGCACCTCTATCCTGTAGCGAGGCTGCTCGCTGCCGATAGCGATTTTCAAGCGAAAGTAAAACGCCTGGCACACCGCAGTCGGGAACGGTCGCCCTCGCCACACCGTACAGCGTCATACCTCAGTTCTGCTGCGGGCATTCACCTTGTACGCGGTAGTCCAATTCATGCTCGACACCCTGATGGTTGAGGTAAAGCATCTTGGCTTTGTCGATCCCGCACGCGCTACCGGTGGTGTTGTCGCTGAGCACCTGGGCAACATCGAGGTTGACGAAAGCGGCGTCCTTGTCCATCACCGGTTTGGTCTGCGCGGTGGTGGCGGCGAATACCGAGGAAGAGGCCATCAAGGTCAGGCCAAGGGCGAGGGTTTTGAATGACAGGTTCATGGTGTATCTCCTTAAATTATCCGAGGTTGAAGCCGTTGCCTGGCACTGCATAAGCACGGTGCATCAGGGCTGCGGTTATCAGTATGACGCCTGCCAACCCGGGTTATTGCCCCGCTAAAGTTAGTTTCACCCCTATTACAAAGGCCTTTATCGGTGTTTCATCCGCGGTTTAATTTGGGCGAATTGCTGATGACGCCATGGGCCGGACTGGTTAAACCGATCAAGCGGCCACACACTCAAGCGCTGTTTAACTTGACACCTGGTTAAATAAACTTTTGTTAATATTCGATTTCATCTCCATCAACGCCAGACCGCCCTGTGCGCTGCAGTGCGCTATAGTCCAGGCAACACCCGCCATCGGTAATCGCCATGCCCCAGGTTGAAACCCCGCATCAAATCGCTCTGCACACCTTCCTCGGTCAACACCCTGAAGTCGCCCAGGAGCTCGATCGTCTCAACCCGCTGCTGGCCCAGGTCGCCGGCCTCACGCTCCAGCAATATCGCGAAGAGCGCCTGCACGAAGCTTTCGAGCAGGAAGCCGAGCGCCTCGGCCTGTTCGCCTGGGAGCTGACCCTGCAACTCACCAGCCCGAACCCGCAAGCCTTTGAAGAACAGCGCCGCGAAGTTCACCGCGAAGTCGCACAAATGGCACACATGAGTTGGGAGGAATATTGCGAGCTTAATAATCTGCAGAAATGACCCTCGTCTGAATAGTTATAAGGTCGCACGGAAAAGTTATGACCAAGGGCACTCCTGAGGTCGTTGCATTTTTGTTAACATCGTCGCCCCGACGCTCCCACAACAAGACGCCGTCCCTTGAACTTGTCTCGCTCCCCCACATCGATCTTCGCTCAGCCCGGTTTCAGCGCATTTTTGTGTGTGCGCCTGGCCGCCGTATTTGCCCAGCAGATTCAAGCGATCGTCATCGCCTGGCATATGTACGACCTGACCCGCGAACCGCTGTCACTGGCCTATGTCGGCATGGCGCAGTTCATTCCGATGGTGATCCTGCTGCTGCCCGCCGGCGACCTGCTGGACCGCTACAACCGCCGCCGCATTCTGCAGATCAGCTGGACTGTGGCGACGTTTTCCAGCGGTGCGCTGTTGTGGCTGACCCTCAGCGGCACCCAAGAAACCCTGCCCTACTACCTGGCCATGCTGGTGTTCGGTTGCACCCGGGCCTTTACCGGTCCGGCGCTGCAAAGCCTGCTGCCGCAGATCGTCGCGCGCGCACACCTGGCACAGGCCATTGCCACCAACAGCATGATCATGAAGATCGCCACCATCGCCGGCCCCCTGCTGGGCGGCGTGCTGTATGCCGGCATCGGCGGCTGGACCTATGGCGTCTGCCTGCTGGGCTTCGCCACCGGCGTCACCCTGCTGCAATGGGTGCCTACCACCCACACGCCACCGCCCAAGCCAGACGATGGCACCACTGCGGTCACGCGCTTTACCGCAGGCATCCGCTTCATTACCTCGCAACCGATCATTCTCGGTGCGATCTCGCTGGACCTGTTCGCGGTATTGCTCGGCGGCGTGGTGGCCCTGCTGCCGATCTATGCACAGGAGATCCTGCACGTCGGCCCGGAGGGCCTCGGCCTGTTGCGCAGTGGTATCGCCGTGGGCGAACTGTGCATGGGGCTGTACCTGAGCATTCGTCCGGTCAACGCGCACATGGGCCTGCGCATGTTCGCCGCCGTCGCGGTATTCGGCCTGGCCAACATGGTCTTCGCCTTGTCGAGCTGGTTCTGGCTGTCGTTCGCGGCATTGATGGTGGCCGGCGCTGCGGACATGATCAGTGTGTACATCCGCTCGTCGCTGATCCAGTTCGCCACCCCCGATGCCATGCGCGGTCGGGTCAGTGCGGTCAACATGCTGTTCATCGGCTCATCCAACGAGCTTGGCGAATTCCGCGCCGGGGTCAGCGCCACCGCGCTGGGCACCGTGCCGGCGGCGATATTCGGCGCCGTGAGCACGCTGGTCATCGTCACGGCCTGGACCCGGCTGTTTCGCCCGCTGTGGTTGGTGCAGAACAACGAGGCGGTGCTGCCGAAAAGCACCCCGGTGGCGGAGCAGGCTGGGGCCTAGGGGCAAGCTGCAAGCTGCAAGCAGTTGGGGGGCGTCGGTTGGGGGCGTTCCTAGGGTGCGAGCAGCGGATGACGCTTGAGATCATCCAGCGCCAGCGGTCGCGCGAAGTAATAGCCCTGCGCGTGTCCGGCGCCCATTTCCTGCAACAGCCGCAGCGATTCGGCATCCTCGACGCCTTCGGCCACCACCGGTAGACCCAACGATTCGGCCATGCGCACGATGGCACGCACGATCGCCCGGCTGCGGTCGCTGGCGGTCAGCTCGAGAATGAACGACTTGTCGATCTTCAAGCCGCTGAACTGAAACTGATGCACGTAGCTCAAGGACGAGAAACCCGCGCCGAAGTCATCCAGCACCACCGACATGCCCTGCTCCGCCAACTGCTGCATCGCCCGGCGGGCCTGATCCGGCTCGGCCACCAAGGCGCCCTCCGTCAACTCCAGGCAGATCCGCGACGGCGCCACGCCATGGCTGGCCAGCACGGCCAGGGCCTCGTCGGCAAATTCCGGGCGGGTGATGCTGTAACTCGAACAGTTGACGTGCACGATCGGCCAGTGGGCATGCTCGGGGTCTGCGAGGATCATCGCCACCGCCGCGAGCATGTACAGATCCAGGCGCCCGATCAGGCGCAAACCTTCCAGAGCCGGCAAAAAATGCACCGGCGCGAGAATCTGGCCGCCGGGCAGCCGCCAGCGAATCAAGGCTTCGAGGGCGACCAACTGGCCGCTTTCGACATCGACGATGGGCTGGAAATACGGCAACAGCTCGTCATGGCGCTTGAGCGCATTGCGCAGCGCACCTTCACGCTCGACTTGATCGGAGAACTCGCGACGCAGCTCCCGGTTGAACACCGCAAAGCTGTCGCGCCCGGCATTCTTGACTCGATACATAGCCGTGTCGGCGTCGCGCAGCAGGTCCGCCGGCTCGTGATGAAACTCGGCGTCAGCGCCGACGATACCGATGCTGCACGAGGAAAACACCACATGGCCGTCGATATGGAACGGCAGGTCGAACGCCTCCAGAATCCGCTCGGCGATACTCACCGCCACTTCCAGCGGCGCGTGCGGCGCCAGCACGGCGAACTCGTCGCCGCCCAGGCGCGCCAGCAGGTCTTCGTCGCGCAGGCAACTGCGCAACCGGGCCGCCGCCTGCATCAACAGCTGATCGCCGAAGTGGTGGCCGCGGCTGTCGTTGATCAGTTTGAAGCGATCGAGATCGAGGAACATCACCACCAGGTCGTTGCCATCGCGGCGAAACGCCTCCCAGGCCGACTGCAGACGCTGCTGCAAGTGACTGCGATTAGGCAGCCCGGTCAGGGCATCGTGGGCGTTCTCGTATTGCAGGCGGGCGTTGAGCTGATCAAGTTCACGGGTGCGGCTCTGCACTCGTGCTTCGAGCTTGAGATTGGCGGCCAGCACGGCCTCGGCAGCGCTGCGTCGTGACAAGGCGGTATCGATATGGCGAGACACGAAAGTCAGCAGCTCCTGATCGCGCGTGCTGTAGCTGACCAAACGTGAATAGCTCTGCACCACCAGCACGCCGCGCACCACGTCTTCGTCGAACAGCGGAATACCCAGCCACGATTGCGAACGGATCGGGTCGCTGCTGCGCTGGATCTCGCCGGAAGCCATCAACAGGCTGGTGTCGTTGAAGTCGATCAGGCAGGCACGGCGTTGGCGGATCACATATTCGGTCAAGCCGCGATTGCCGCGCCGCGGTGCCGGGGCATGGCTTTGATGTTCATCGACGTAATACGGGAATGTCACTTCCTGGGTGGTGACGTCGTACAGCGCGAGATAGAAGTTACGCGCCACCAGCAGCTCGCCGACGATGCCGTGCAAACGCTGGAACAGTTGCTCCATGTCGCCGCTCTGGCTGGACAGCTCGGCGATCTGGAACAGCGCGCTGTGCAGATGCTCGGCCCGCTCGCGCTCGGCCACTTCCTGGCGCAACGCCGTGTTGAGCTGGGACAGCTCGCGGGTGCGCTGCGAAACGGTTTCTTCCAGATCGGCGCGGTGCAGGATTCGGTCCAGCGCCATGGCCACGTGGCGGGCGACCACGAGGAACAGCGCGCGATCTTCGGCACTGTAGATGCGCGGTACATCGTAGACCTGCATGGCGATCATGCCGAACACTTCGTCCGAGGCGTTCTTCAGCGGCGCGCCCATCCAGAACTCCGGCCGATCGCCTACGCAAAAAAACCGTTTTTGCGCCTGGGCCGCGACGATACCGGCGGCATCGATCAGCAACGGAGTACCGCTGGTCAGTACCTGAGCGGTCAACGACAGGTGATCGCGGTCCAGATACTCGTAAGTCTCGGCCTCGAGGGCGTCGACATCGATCTTGTCGACGTAATAGGGATAGCTGATCTTGCCCGTAGCCTGATCGTACAGCGCGAGGTAAAAGTTCTCGGCATCGATCAATTGCGCCAACTGCTGATGCACCGCCACCAGGAACTCCGAACGCTCGCGGGTAGTACTGGCCAGGTAGATGATGTCGTAGAGCACTCGCTGGGTGACCTGCGCGCGCGCCAAGGCGTCGGTCTGCAGGCACTGCCCCAATCGGTAGGCCAGCTCCGTCAGGGCCGGGTCATGGAGTTCAGTGATCGGCGCCAGCAGCCAGCCCAGGACGAACTCGCCGCGGCCCGCGGGCCAGCGATGCAAACGGCGCGAGGTGCAAAAGCTGTCGAACTCGTCGTTGTCGATACTGGCCGGCCAATCCAGCCGCGCGTCGCCCTCACCCACGCGGTGCAGCTGTTCCCCGGCTCGGTAGATCACCCACGCCTGGGTATGCGCACCCCGGCGCGCGGCGCGCAACATAGCCGGCAGCTCGTCGGCGGCGAACTGATGATGATGGGTATCGATAGCCCCTGATGGCAGGGAACGGGACTCGAATGGCTGTCGCGGCGAAATCATGAGCACTCCATGGCGTAACACACTCGCTGCCCATCATCATGTGCTATCACCACTGATGGCAATAGCCGCTCAGGCTTTACATGAAATAGGATGAAACTTATTTACATACAGGGTGCGTTTTCAACACCCTTGCCGAAAAGCGGCGTCGTTTTACGCTCCATCTTTCAGCCGTCGCGCTGTTCCTGATGAGACTTGAGTACCCGCGCCCGGCTGTTGGCCAGGTGCACGCGCATGGCGGCTCGCGACGCATCGAAATCCTGGCGAGCAATGGCGTTATAGATGTGCTCATGCTCACGCACCAGGCGGCTGTGCGCCAGCTGACGGTCAAGGCGCGCGATGGAGGCGGTGCTCAGGCGTGCCCGCGGGAACATGCTGGTACCGAAGTGGGTGATGATTTCGATGAAATAGCGGTTGTTGGTGGCGTGGGCGATCTGCAGATGGAACTGAAAGTCGGAGATGATCGAGCCACCGGTATCGCTGGCCAGCTCGAACCGCGCCAGCGACTCGCTGATCGCCGCCAGTTGCTCGTCTGTACGGCGCAGCGCAGCCATGCCCGCGCCTTCGACCTCGAAGCTCATACGTACGTCGATGATCGCCAGCACGTCTTGCAGGGTGACGATGGTCGTGGGATCGAGGCGCGAAATCGCAGAACCGGGCGTATTGAGGACGAACGTACCAATGCCGCGACGGGTTTCGACCAGTCCGGCCACCGCCAGGCGTGACAGCGCGTCGCGGACTACCGAGCGACTGACGCCGCCGGCATCCATGAGTTCGACTTCGCTGGGCAGCTTGTCGCCGGGCTTGATCAGGCCATCGACGATCTGCTTCGAGTAATCATCGACCAGGGTCTGGGCCAGGTTTCGCGACTTGCGCTGCGGGCTCTTCGGATCGAGGGGTTCAAACGCCAAGGGAATCAATCTGTCAGCGGAAAAGATCTCAATCATATAGCAGCGCCGAGCGCTGTAACAGCGGTCCCTCAACGGACGGAACGACCCGCACAGCGGCAGGTCCATTCAATATGACCACTGCTGCGGCGATAGACCGCATCAATGGGCCAATCGGCAGAGACGATTAGACGTCGCCCCTGCCGGGCAGTACCGTACCGGGCAAAGGCGGTGAAGCTTTTGCTGGCATGGCCGATATAGAGTCTGCCACCTGACCCGTGGCACTGGCGCAGCCACAGGCGTAATCTGTAGCCATCCATTCCTCTCAGCTTCGCGGCACCGCACGCCACTGTGGCAGTACAGCCCCACTTCCACGCGAAGCCTCAAATCCGGAGTCAAGGTGCAGGACAGTTATTCACGCAAAATCGATTATCTGCGCATTTCGGTCACCGACCGTTGCGATTTTCGTTGCGTCTACTGCATGGCCGAAGACATGCAGTTCCTGCCTCGCGCGCGCATCCTCACGTTGGAGGAAATCGAAACGATCGCCGCGCAATTCATCGCCCTCGGCACCCGCAAGATCCGCCTGACCGGCGGTGAACCGCTGGTACGTGCCGGCATCGTCGGCTTGTGTGAGCGCCTCAAGGCCCTGCCCGGGTTGCAGGAGCTGTGCATGACCAGCAACGGCTCGCAACTGGGCAAACTGGCCCAGCCGCTGTTCGATGCTGGCCTGGACCGCCTCAACATCAGTCTCGACAGCCTCGATCCCGCGCTGTTCCGCGAACTGACCCGCACCGGCGACCTGCATCAGGTCATCGCCGGTATCGATGCTGCGCGCGCGGCGGGCTTTCGCCATACCAAGCTTAACTGCGTGGTGCTCAAGGGTCGCAACGATCACGAGATCAACGACCTGCTGCAATTCGCCCTCGATCGCGAACTGGACCTGACCTTCATCGAAGAAATGCCGCTGGGCACCATCAGCGAGCACAGCCGCGCCGAAGCGTTCTTTTCCAGCGAGCAAGTGCGTGAGCGGATCAGCGAGCGCTACACCCTGATCAGCTCCGCCGAGACCACCTCCGGGCCATCGCGCTACTGGCGCGTGGCCGAGGCGCCGCATAGCCGCATCGGTTTCATTTCGCCTCATAGCCACAACTTCTGCGCCACCTGCAACCGTGTGCGCCTGACCGCCGAGGGACGCCTGCTGCTATGCCTGGGCAACGAGCACTCCGCCGACCTCAAAGCCGTGCTGCGCGGGCATCCCGGCCAGCCGCAGAAGCTCGAGAAGGCAATCCTCGCGGCGATGGCCATCAAACCGTGGAAACACGAGTTTCGCCTCGACGATGAAGTGCAGGTCGTGCGCTTCATGAACATGACTGGCGGCTGAAAAAGGGAACATCCGGGCGTTTGCGTCGTCTGTGCCTTATACCGCCACGACGCCGAGAGTCGCCCGATGAAATCCACGCCCCTGCTGTTTCTTGTCGCAACCGCCCTGTCGACCTATCTATGGGCCGCCGACCCTGACGCCAATGCCAGCATCGATCAGATGCACAAGGACTACATGGCGCCCATGAGCCAGATGAGCGAATCGATGCACCAAGGGGTGATGGCCAATGACCCGGACGTCGCCTTTGCGTCCGGCATGCTGGCCCACCACGAAGGTGCCGTCGCGATGGCCAAGGTCCAGCTCAGATACGGCAAGGACCCGCAGATGCGCAAGCTGGCAGAAAACGTGATCAAGACCCAGGAAGCCGAAATCGTCGAAATGAAGGCCTGGCTGGCCAAGCATCCCAACTCAGGCCACTGAGTGCAGCCAGCCGCCCGTGGCATGCTTGCCAACAGGACTCATCTCTCATGGACGCCAACACCCTCAACAGTCGCCACGCCGAGACGCTCATCGTCATCGGCGCCTCGGCCGGCGGTATCGACGCACTCAAGCAAGTGTTGTCCGGGCTGCCTGCCAACCTCCCGGCAGCAGTCGCCATCGTGTTGCACAGCGGCCCGAACAGCCCGCGCCTGCTGGCAGACATCTGGAATCAGCACAGTAGGTTGCCGGTCAGCTATGCCATCGGCGGCGAGGCGTTGCAGGCTGGTCGGGTGTATATCGCGCCGCCCGATCAGCACCTGGAGGTCATCAACGGTCCACGCTTGCAGTTGGACGACGGTCCGCGAGTGCTGTATTCACGACCCAGTGTCGACCGGCTGTTCGAAACCGCGGTGAAGGTCTTCGGCAAGCGCACCATCGGCGTCATCCTCACCGGTGGGGACGGCGACGGTGCCGCCGGCATGCGCGCCATTCATGCAGCGGGCGGGATCGGCGTCGTGCAGGAGCCCAGCGATTCGGCAGATCCGAGCATGCCGCTGACGACACTGCGCACCGATCATCCACGCTATTGCGTGCCACTGCGGGACATCGGTGCGCTGCTCAGTGAACTGGCGTCAGGGTTGCGATAGCAGCTCGTTAGCGAGCCCGGAAGGTCAGTCCTTGTAACCCGTACCCTGGCGATCCAGTTCACGGATGAGCGCGTTCCAGTGGCGCTGCACGCCTGGCCCGGTGCCGCTGCTGAACGCCTTGGCTTGTTCCTCGACCTTGGCCACGACTTGCGCCGGCGGGAAGATCAATTCGGCGTTGCCGGCCGTCTGAGCGGCGATCTGGATATTGCAGGCGTATTCCAGCCGATGCAGTTGCTGAAAAGCGTGTTCGACACTGACGCCCGCCGTGAGCAGGCCATGGTTGCGCAGGATCATCACGCTCTTGTCGCCCAGATCGGCCACCAGGCGCTCGCGTTCATCCAGATCCAACGCCACACCTTCATAGCCGTGGTAGGCCACACGCCCGGAGAACCCCAGCGAATGCTGAGAGATCGGCAGCAGTCCGCCTTTTTGCGCGGACACCGCGATACCGTCGCGTGTGTGGGTGTGCAGTACCGCCTTGAGATCGGGACGCGCCGCATGGATAGCGCTGTGAATCACATAGCCGGCATAGTTGATGCCCAGGCCGGTCGGGTCGTCGACGATGGTGCCGTCGATATCCACCTTGACCAGGTTGGACGCGCTGATTTCGTCGAACAGCAGCCCGAAGGCGTTGATCAGGAAGTGTTCTTCGGGCCCCGGCACCCGCGCCGAGAAATGCGTATAGATGTGGTCGGTCCAACGCTTCAGCGCGGCCAGTCGATAGGCGGCGGCCAACGTGACGCGCACTTCCCATTCTTCGGCCGACACGCGGTCACGCACTGACGTATCCAGTGGCTGGTTGCTGACGGGCAAGGCGCTGACATTGCTCATGGGTATCTCCGTATTCGAGGCTATCTGCTTTCAAGGCGCTGTTGGGCTGGCCAGGCATCGATGGCCAAGCATGGGACGCAGCCTAAAGGGATGGGGCATTGAAGGAAAAGCACTTTTCGGTCTAAGCTAATCATTAAAAATTAGCATATTAAAAAACGTCTTTATGCTTATATTCATACCAGCCGCGACACCGTGAAACTGCTGGATGGAAAACCACCATGACCGATAATTCGAACCCCGAGCGCCTGCGCACCTTTATTGGTGAACTGGCCGAACTCATCGACCGCAATCCCACCCAAGCGCAGCTGTTGCAGCAAGGCGGCGAGTTGCTGGGCCGTCTGGTCAGCGTAGACGACTGGCTGCCCGATGCGTTCGCCGTGCCGGACCCGCAGCGTTACCAGCAATTCCTTCTGCATGCCGACTCGCGCCAGCGTTTTTCGGTGGTCAGTTTCGTCTGGGGCCCAGGCCAGACCACGCCGATCCACGACCACCGGGTCTGGGGCCTGATCGGCATGCTGCGCGGCGGTGAGTACTCCCAGGGCTATGCCCGTGCGGCCGATGGGCAGTTGCATGCCGAAGGCCCGGCGATTCATCTGCAACCCGGCGATGTAGAGCACCTGGCACCTGACAGTAACGACATTCACCAGGTCACCAACGCCTACGCAGATCAGGTGTCGATCAGCATCCACGTGTACGGCGCCAATATCGGCGCCGTACGCCGTGCCGTCTATCAGCCTGACGGCAGCGAAAAACTGTTTATATCCGGCTACACCAACACCGTCTTGCCGAATATCTGGGACCTGTCCAAGGACCTCACCTCCCTTACCCCCTCGACACCGGAGCACGCGACACGATGAGCCTGACTGCCACCCGATCCTTTGCCGATATACGCCGCGCCTTGCTGGCCCGCACTGAGTTGGCACTGGTCGATGTCCGTGAAGAAGATCCCTACGCCAAGGGCCACCCGTTGTTTGCGGTCAATATCCCGCTGTCGAAGCTGGAACTTGAAGTGTTCGACCGGATTCCACGGCGCGACACCGCCATCACCGTTTATGACGATGGTGAAGGCCTGGCCGAACTGGCGGTGCACCGTCTGGAGACCCTCGGCTACAGCGATGTGCGCCTGCTGGAGGACGGTTTGCAGGGCTGGCGCGACGCTGGCGGCGAGCTGTTCATCGACGTAAACGTGCCGAGCAAGGCCTTTGGCGAGTTGGTCGAGCACGAGCGCGATACGCCCTCACTGCCTGCCGAAGAAGTCCGCGCGCTGCTGGACCAGAACGCCGATGTGGTGATCCTCGATGCGCGCCGCTTCGATGAGTACCAGACCATGAGCATTCCCGGCGGCATCAGCGTGCCCGGTGCCGAGTTGGTGCTGCGCGCTCGCGAACTGGCGCCCGATCCCAAGACCCGCATCATCGTCAACTGCGCTGGCCGGACCCGCAGCCTGATCGGCACTCAGTCGCTGATCAACGCCGGCCTGCCCAATCCGATCGCCGCCTTGCGCAATGGCACCATCGGCTGGCTGCTGGCCGGGCAGACGCTGGAGCACGGCCAGGCACGCCGCTTCGCCGAAGTCGACGAAGTCACTCGCGCCCAGTCCGCCAGCGCCGCGCGCCAGGTGGCCGACCGCGCCGGCGTACAGCGCACGACCTTGGCGCAGTGGCAGCAATGGCACGCCGACGCCAGTCGTACCACCTATCTGTTCGACGTGCGTACACCTGAAGAATTCAGGTTGTCGCACCTGCCGGCGGCGCGCTCTACGCCCGGCGGCCAGTTGGTCCAGGAGACCGATCACTTCGCCAGCGTGCGCGGTGCTCGGGTGGTGCTGGTGGACGACGACGGCGTGCGTGCCAACATGTCGGCCTCGTGGCTGGCCCAGATGGGCTGGGAGGTGGCGGTCATCGACGACGCACAGCACAGCGATTTCACCGCCAGCGGCGAATGGCAGCCCAATGATCCCGAAGCGAGCAACGTCGAGACCATCAGCGCCCACACGCTGCAGAAATGGCAGGCCGAGGGCAGCGTGGCGCTGCTGGATTTCACCAGCAGCGCCAACTACGTCAAGCAGCACATCCCCGGCGCCTGGTGGGCGCTGCGCTCGCAATTGCAGGATGTGTTGTACAACGTGCCGGACGCCGAGCGCTATGTGCTGACCTGCGGCACAAGCCGCCTGGCGCGCTTTACCGTGGCCGAGGTCGAGGCGCTGACTGGCCAGCCGGTGTTCCTGCTCGAAGGCGGTACCGCCAGCTGGAAATCCGCCAACCTGCCGCTGGAGGGCGGTGAGGAGCGCCTCGCCGCCGCACGTACTGACCGCTATCGTCGCCCATACGAAGGCACGGAGGCGCCGCCTGAAGCCATGCAAGCCTATCTGGACTGGGAGTTTGGTCTGGTGGCACAACTGGCGCGCGACGGCACCCACGGTTTCAAGGTGATTTGATATTCGCGGGGCGCTGCGATATTTGCGTCGATGCGGCTGGCCCTTTGGCGGGCAAGCCTTGCTCCCACAGGTGGAGGCCTCTGAAACTACCTTTGCCGCAAGAACTGGTCTGATGCAGCCGGCCTCTTCGCGGGCAAGCCTTGCTTCCACAGTGTGGCAGTACTTGAGTCGTACACCTGTGGGAGCATGGCTTGCCCGCGAAAGCGCCAGTGGCTTCACTGAAGATCTTGCGCAACCCCACTTCACCGAGCGAAGTCACCCTGGCTGTTCATGGGCGAGCCTGAAACGCCCGCAACACATTCAACGTCACCTGCCCGACCGAATTAGCCTCGCCCTTCCCGGGCAGCGCCCCTCCCCAGCACACCGACCCCACGGCGAACACCAGCCCGCCCGCCTCCGTGCGCCGGATACACAGGTCAGCACGCCGCCTGGGGCCTTCATGGGGTTCCTGCTCGCCGGTGTCCAGCTCATAGCTGCCATCGAAAGTTTCGGCGCAGGCTAGCACCACCGTGCCGGCCGGGGTCCCCCAATGGGCGCTGCTACGGTCGATCTCATAGCCCGCCGCCCCGCCCAGCAGGACCCCCGGCGCGTCGATACGCTCGCCAACGACACCCTCGAACACCCAACCCCAGGCCGGATCATGGCTGGCCGGGGTACGCACATAAGGCTGCGCCCGAGTGAACCCCATGGCCGCTGTGCCAACGCCCAGCAGCCGATGTTCCGGCCGTCCGCGCCAACGCCATAGCCCGCCCGGCTCCCCAGTGATCGACAAGTGATTTTCGCCCGGCGCACTCTCCCAGGTCCGCACCCCGCGCTGGCCACGACGCACTTCCAGCGTGCCTAGCGCGTCCAGCGCCGCCACCCAGTAAAAGCCGTTTCCGCCCAGATACGCCAGGTTGCCACCTGCATCCACGTAACGCTGCAGACCGTCGAGCATCGGCGTGGTCCAGTACTCCGGGTGGCTGCCGGTGATCACCCCGGCGCAGTTTTTCAATAGTTGCGGATCACGATGCAGGTCGTGGTCGCTGACGACCGCCAACGCCACGTCGTTGTCGGCCAGAAAGCGCAGCATGTGCAAGTCGACGGGAAAGCCATGGGGGCCGCCGCATAACGGGTACAGATAGTCTTCGCGCACGGTCGTCCACGGGCACGGCCAAGTGGCGAGGCAAACGCCGGAGCCGTCCTGATGAGTGTCGTAGAGGCTCAGCCACTGGTTCTGCTGCGCGGCCCTGTGGCCTGGGTCTTCGAGCTGCCACGGATAGAGTGCTTCGGGCAGCGCCTCGTTGGCATAGGCCTGATAAGTCAGGGTCGG